>JAFRBW010000016.1 GCA_017404685.1 Candidatus Saccharimonadota bacterium | reverse complement strand
CGTTAATAAGTCCCCGAAAGGGGATTTATTTTTGTGATTTTGCGAATTTGTGATATAAGGGGTAGTATGTAAGGGCGTAGCTCAGTTGGTAGAGCACCGGTCTCCAAAACCGGGTGTCGCGAGTTCAAGTCTTGCCGCCCTTGCCATTTTTGTTCTTGACGTTTTTGCAAATTGTTATATTATATATGATATTACATGATTGTTCTAGAGACCAGGGCTATACATCTTGAGCTTTTTCTCGTGAGATTTGTAGTTTTTGTCGTGAGATGCAACTTCGGCCCAAAAGGCGCGGGAATGGTCCATATGGTTGAGATGAGCGAGTTCGTGCAAGATAACGTAATCGCGAAGCGGCTCTGGGACTTTCATGAGGCCGATGTTGAGCGAAATCGTGCGATTTGATGAGCAAGAGCCCCATCTGGTGTTGGCATGGGAGAGGCGGCATTTTTCGTACGAATAGCCATAGAGTTTGGCATAGTATTCTAGCCGGTATGGTAAATATTCGCGAGCTTTTTTCATGAGGACTTTTTTCTGGTAGTCGCGCGCGCGTTGCTCGCTTGGATTTTTGATGGGCAACTTTTCACGAATAACTTCTCGGTTGGAGTTTAGGAAACGTTTGGCTAAGAAGTCGGAGGTGTATTTTGGGACGCTCATAGAAAGCCGGCCAGATGTAGAAATGGAAAACTTCACACCGCTTGAAAGCGCATTTCTGCGCACGATTACTTCGCCGAATTCTTTATCACTTATAATCATTTTTTGTCGGAATCAGCAAGACCTGCCAAGACGTGGCGAGTCTGGGTTTCAAAAGTATGTTTTCCGGATAGGATAATTGGACATTCAAGATCGGTCGGAGCTTCAAGGCCCTCTACTGTAGTATCGTAAATCTCGCGTGCCTTGGCTACAGATTTGTAGCGGGCTTTCATTCTCATTCTGATGGTGGAGATGTCGGTCTGAACCCAGATGAGGGATGGGTCGTAACCGGTATTCCGGAGGGTGTTTCGCATTTCGGTGCGGTCTTTCTCTGTACCGATGCATCCTTCAATCACGATGGTCTTGCCGGTCCGGCCGATGAGCTCAATAAGTAGCAGGATGTTCTTTCTGGTCAAACGATTTTGCTCACGTAGCTCGTCTAGATTATAGTATGCCAAATCGAACTTTTTTGCAAATTTTTCGGCAAAAGTCGTCTTGCCACTACAAGTGGCTCCGAATACCAGTCGAGCTCTAGGTCGTGATTTTTTTCCTTCCATACTACTACCATTGTATCATAAAATTATAAACAGGGCGATAATTAAATCAAAATGACAATGCGAATCAAAAGAAGATACACTTGGCGGACGTTTATACCTTTTCTAGCGCTGTTCATTGGGATACTTTTGGTTACGCTATATATTGTAAGCACTATTGCTTATACTTATCGGGATTTTTCGTTTACGCCAGATGGTGATTATATTGCTGCGGTCTATCTGGAACCGGGCCAAGAGTCTATCAAACCGGCCGTGATTGCTCGCGAAAAGGCGCTCGAGGAGGCGAGAAAGGCTGCTGAGACGGCAGCGGCAGCAGCTGGGGTGGCAGAACGTTCATATTCTGGTGGTACGATTTATCTTACGTTTGATGATGGTCCGGGTGCTTATACTGCGCGACTGCTTGACATTCTGGCTAAGTACAATGTCAAGGCGACGTTTTTCGTGACGAATGCGGGCGATGATAGCATGATCCTGCGTGAATATAACGAGGGGCATGCAGTGGGATTACATACTGCTTCGCATAATTATTCGTATATTTATGCGAGTATAGACAATTTTTTCGACGATCTATATGCGGTGCAAGACCGCGTAGAGCGGATTACCGGATACAAATCTTATCTGATGAGATTTCCGGGTGGGTCGTCCAATACGGTTTCGGCGCGATATGACGGCGGCACGCGAATTATGAGTGCACTGGTGAATGAAGTGGAGGGACGCGGTTTTACTTATTTTGATTGGAACATTACTTCTGGTGATGCTGGTGGAACGACGACTGCGGATGGGATTTATCGGAATGTGGTGAACAATCTGAAAGATGGTGGAAACTCTGTGGTACTACAGCATGATATCAAAGGGTTTTCGGTGGATGCGGTGGAGAGAATTATTCAGTTTGGTCTGGCGCATGGGTTTACTTTCCGTAAGCTCGACGAAAATAGTTTTACTGCGCATCATGGCGTAAACAACTAGCGTTATTTTGGGAGTGTGATATAATTAAGATATGGAAAAACGAAAGGGTTCGGGAGCAAAAGTTGTCCTTGGTGGGATAATCGGGTTTGTGATTATGTTTGCGGCTGTGTTTTTCGGCGTGCAGTTTTTTACAAAAACGGGGATTTTTCGGATACCAGGTGTGGTGTATTACGATGAGTCGCTGCTTGATACGGAAGTAGCAATGCTTTCTGAGATTTTTACGGAGGAAGTGGATCTTGATAAAGACGTGACGATCACGGCGAGAAACGAGCTCGTCTTGCCGGAGCTTTCCGAGGGCGAATTTTTGTATCAAATCGCTGTACCGGTGACGGATTTTTATAGCACGGAGACTAATGTGGAGGTGGCGAGCGTGGATGAAATGTTCCCAAATTGCGATTGTGGATACGAGCTGATCGATGTGAATGAGCTAGATTTTACGAAAAAGTTATTGTCAATCAACGATGAATATTATCTCGACACGTTTAAGAGTGGGGCGGTATTTAGAATTATTTCGTTTACGTCGGAGAAGTATACGGAGGAGATTGAGCCGCTCGTCGCAGGAGAGTTTGATGGGCTGGAGTTTCCGGAAGCGGACGAGGTGCTGACTTTGGCGCAGACTGGCGTGACGGCGCTGTCGCGGCGAATGAACACAAAAATCGCGCAAGTGGGCGGGGGTGCATATTTTGCGGAAAACATTGGGGAGTTTTTGTCGTCGTTTGACCTAACGCATACATCAAATGAATCGTCTTTTTCTAGCTATGCGTCGTCGACCAACATTTGCTCGGACAAAAGGTTTATTGAGACCTTGACGGCAATTGGGCTAGACATTGTGGAGCTTACAGGGAATCATAATCAAGATTGTGGCGATGCGTCAGCGCGAGAAACAATTGATATTTACAATGAGAATGGGATTTTGATAGTGGGCGGTGGCAAGACGGCGGCCGAGGCGGCGGTGCCACTTGAGATTGACGAGAAGGGAAATGGTGTTACAATGCTGGCGTACAACCAATCTACGGGCGGAGCGACTTACGATGATACGCCGGGTGCAAATCAGTATTATGAGGATGTGGCGGCGAGGCAGATTAAAGAAGCGAAGGCGCGGGGAGATCTCGTGATTTTAGATGTGCAATATTACGAGTGTGCCGAGTATGATGCAACTTACGAAAAAACGACTTGCGACTATGCGAATTCTTCGGCTGGAGACCAGGTGGGATTGTTTCGGCATTTGATCGATATGGGTGCAGACGTGGTAGTGGGAACGAGTGCGCATCAGCCGCAGACTTTTGAGCTGTATGGCGATGGGGTGATTTATTATGGGCTAGGGAATTTGTTTTTCGACCAGTCTTGGTGGCCGGGGACAACACGGAGTTTGATTTTAGTACATCACATTTATAAAGACAAGCTCCTGCAGACGGAGATTGTGCCGACGGTGTATGATGCATCGTATCAAACTAGGTTAATGGATGAGGAGACGGCGACGTGGTTTCTAAACCGGTTAATCAGCGAACGGCCATAAGGCGCGGACCTTGCGCTAAGAAGGCTGGTGGCGGCCGGACGAAAAACATACTATTTTTTGCTCTATTCATACTAGTATGTTTGTTTTCGATGCGAGTATGTTTTTTCGTGTTTGATAACTCCGTGAGTTTAACAGGGGTGAATGAGGGGGGTTGTCCGGAAATTGGCGGGAGTATGATTTCTTCTTCTGAATGTATGAATACTGGAACGGTGACGAAGATTACGCGAGTGGATTTTCAGCCGGTGGTGAATGAGTTTGTTTTGTCCTCTGGTGGAGAAAAAGGCGTCGTGATATACGACCTCGATCTTAATGAAGTGGTGGGGGAGTATAATGCCGATAAGGTGATGCGGATCGAATCGATTTATAAACTTTTTGTGGTATATGAAGGGTACCTTAGAGTTAGTAGCGGAGAATGGAGCGCAGATGGCGCGTGCGGGAATACTGGCATGACGATTTTGAAATGTCTCGACATTGCGATTCGGGAATCGAGCTCGTACGCGGCGGAGGCGCTGTGGGGGATGATCGGGCGAGGAACTCTCGATGAAATTGTGCATACGGATTTTGGGCTTTTTAATGTGACGGTTGGGAGTATTTCGGCGTCGGCGCGCGAAGTGATGGAGATGATGAAAAAGTTCTACTATCACGCGGAGATTACGGATACAAATCTGGTGGCGACGATGAAAGACTCGTTTTTGAACCAGCCACCTTCGGCCGGGTTGTGTTCTGGACCATGCGTATGGCGACAAGGATTACCAAGCGGATTCTCGGACGAGGTGGATGTGTATAATAAAGTTGGGTGGCTCGGAAATGGTGCGGGCGGATGGATTTATTATGCGGATGCGGCGATTTTGGATTTTAAAAATGCAGGGCGAAAATATATTACGGTGGTCTTAACTAGCGGCATTAGCTACAAAAAGATTGCGGAGCTAGGCTCCGCAATCGAACAGCATTTTAATGATGCGGTTTAGATTTCTTCCTCACAACATGGCTCGGAAAGTAAGACTTTGAGATTCATGTTTTTGACGCGAATTTCATCAAGGAAGGCTTTTTCTTTGATGCCGGATTTTAGTTTGACGTCGTAGGTGAGCTTGTAGAGGCTACCCATGTTCATAGTTTTCATGCGAACAAGGTTGTGACGAGATGTGTATTTTTTGAAGACGTCTTCTAGGACCTCATCGTAGTCCATGTCTTCTGGAATCACAACTTTAAGCACGCGCTCGCGACGATCTGGTTCGAGGAAATGTGTGTAAGTGAAGATGAAGAGTGCGATGATGGCGATGGCTGTGATGACAGTGCCAAAGAGAACGTGACCCATACCGCAGGCGAGGCCGATCATCATGGCGAAGAAGACGCTGAGAAGATCTTTGGCGCGGCCCCCTAGACTACGGAAACGAATCAGCGAGAATGCGCCGAGGATGGCGATCGAGGTGCCGAGGTTACCATTAATCATAATCATTACGCCCATCACGAGAAGTGGCAAAACTGCCAACGTGACGAGAAAACCTTTGGTGGTTTGTGAAGTGAATTTGTGCGCAAGCGCGAGAGCAACGCCAAGTGCAAGCGCGACAGCGGCCGCGATGAGTGCGGTGCTGATTTCTAGTCCTGACGCGGTCGCGTCGAAAATACTATTGAACATTTTTTATCCTTTCGTAAATGTTACCTATTTTACTAAATCTTTGTGGGTAAATGTGCCGTTTTCCTAGCTCGTGCACCAGCCATAGTGGTAAAGCGTTTTCGGCTTTTATTTCCATGATAATGCATTTTGCGTCTTTTGCGGTGTCGAAAAGTGCGGGATCGCGAGCGTTTTTAACGAAATCGAGATTTTTGTCGCGATAGTGGAGGCCGGAATCGAACGTGATCCTAAGGTCATGGTCGTCGCGATAGCTTTCGCGATTATAGTAAACGAGGATCTTGGGAGTCTGGTGAAAACGCGTGATGAAATAATCGACTTCGCGGGCAATTTGTGGATCGGAGGCGGATTCGGGATTGGCAGCTGCGAGAGCTTCGCAAGTGGTTTTGCCAGAACGAAGTAAATCATACTCGGATCTCGTGAGTAGGACACGACGTTTGTAGCCAAGGTTATTGCTGCCGTCGAGATCGGTATCTTCCAATTCGCCGATGCGAATTGCGCGGCCAAGGATTTTGGTTTTGATTTCAAGGAAAACTTTGTCATAGCCGGCATAGCTGCGGGCGCGAAGTTTCTGCTTGAAATCTGGATGCTCGATCGAATTGATGATAAAATCGAAATTGTCGGTATCGTAATATAGATTGTAAATCTCAGACTTATAATAATCGTCGTGGCGAAGATTTTGGTTGATGAGATTCGTGAGCGCAGAATAATCGTCTTTTGTGATCAGATATTTTTTCTCGACTCGGTTAAATATTTTTTCGTTCATGGCTTTATTATATTATACAAAACTTTAATGAAACTTAAAAATGCAAAATTGTGATTTTTTCACGATTTTAAGGTTGGTTTAATTATGATGTGGTATGATTAAAGTATGAGAATATTATATGTAGAAGACGAAAAGTTCCTGGCGGAGGCGGTGATCCACCTTCTCAAAAAAGAGAAGATTGCAGTGGACCATGCGGCGGATGGCGAGGAAGGGCTGGAGCTGGCGCTAAAGCCAAATTATGATTGTATCGTGCTAGATATTATGTTGCCGAAAGTTTCGGGGCTGACGATTCTGGAAACTATACGCGGGAGGGGAGTGAAGACGCCGGTGATAATGCTGTCGGCGTTGAACGAAGTGGAAGACAAGGTGAAAGGGCTGACGCTTGGCGCGGATGATTATCTGGCGAAACCGTTCAAGACGGCGGAGCTGGTGGCGCGCATAAATGCCGTGTGTAGGCGACCGGCGCTGGTTGAGCAGGAGATGATGAGTTTTCATGATCTTAGCTATGATCCGGCGAATCGGACCCTGAATAACGTGGCGCTGACGGACAAGGAAGCGGAGATTATGAAAATGTTTCTTGTGAACCCTAAGCTCACGGTGACGAAACAACAGATTTTGGCGCACGTGTGGGGCGCGGATAGCGAACATGATGAAAATTATGTGGAAGTTTATATGTCGTATCTACGCAAAAAGTTGAAGGAGATTGGCTCTAGAGTGCAAATTAAAACCATTCGTGGGTTGGGGTATAAATTAGATGTTTAAGAAACTTCGAAATAGGATTATTTTTACGACTATGGCGGTGACTGGCACAGTGGTGTCTGTGGTGTTTGTGTTGGTTTTTGTGCTGACTACTAGGTCGGTGCCGGGGCGGCCGATGATGCCGGATGCTCTGAAGGGAGACCTCGCGCTGTCACTGATATTATCGGGAATTGCGATTGAAATAACGGCGGCGATTGTGTCGTATTTTATGGCGGAAGAAGCGATCAAGCCGGTACGTGAAGCTTACAACGCACAGAAGATTTTTATTGCGAATGCTTCGCACGAAATCAAGACGCCGCTTGCGGCGATTTCGGCGAATTTGGAGGCAGCAGACATTCATGGGAATCGTTGGATTAAGAATGTGGAGCGCGAAACCGAGAAGCTGACGATGCTAAATAGTGAGCTGCTTACGCTGGCGCGGACGGATCTCGTGACGGAGCGAAAAGCGGAGGACACGAATCTTCGTGAAGTGATTGACACGACGCTAGAAAATCTTACTCCGCGGCTTCAAAATCGTACTCTCAAGAAAAAAATCGTACTGCCAGAAAAAACGCGAATTAACAGGGGGGATTTTGAGCAGATTCTGAACATACTAATGGATAACGCCATCAAGTACTCGGATTCAAAAATCATACTCGACGTGAATGGGCACAAATTAGTGGTAGAAAACGATGGTGCAAAAATATCGCCGGAGGCTTTGCCACACGTGTTTGAGAGATTTTATCAGGCGGATAAAACGAGCGAGGGCGTGGGACTGGGGCTTTCGATTGCGAAATCTTTGGCGGAGCGAAACGGTTGGAAACTTTCGGCAAATTCTGGCAAGAACACGAGCTTTATTTTGGAGTTTTAGTGGTATAATAATAGTATATGTTGGAGTTACGAGGCGTTACAAAGGTCTATGAGGCTGGTGGGCTGAAACATAAGGCCCTTGGTAAGGTTTCGCTTAATTTTCGCGAGAGTGAGTTTGTGGCGATTTTGGGACCTTCAGGCTCTGGCAAAACGACGCTACTTAATATCATCGGCGGGTTGGATCATTACACGACTGGTGACATTAAAATTAATGAAGTTTCGACGCGGAATTTCCGGGATAAAGATTGGGATGCATACCGGAACCATCGGATTGGGTTTGTGTTTCAAGCGTATAATTTGATTCCGCACCAGACGGTTCTAAATAACGTGAAGCTGGCGCTGACGCTTTCGGGCGTGTCTAAACACGAGGCGGTGAAACGAGCAAAGAAGGCGCTTTCCGATGTGGGGTTGGCTGATCAGATTCACAAAAAGCCGAATCAGCTTTCTGGCGGTCAGATGCAACGAGTGGCGATTGCGCGGGCGCTGGTGAATGATCCGGATATTTTGCTTGCGGACGAGCCGACTGGCGCGCTGGATTCGGAGACGAGCGTGCAAATAATGAATCTTTTGAAGGAAATTGCTAAGGAGAAGTTGGTGGTGATGGTGACGCATAATCCGGAGCTTGCGGCGGAATATGCGACGCGGACGATTACTTTGAAAGATGGCAAGGTGACTTCGGACTCGAATTCGTATGATGGGAAGATCCGGACGGATCTAAAAAGTGAGACTAAAACCGCCAAGACGAAGAAAACGCGGATGAGCTTTTTCACGGCGCTTTCGCTTTCGCTTAGGAATCTTTTGACTAAGAAGGGCCGGACGGTGCTAGTGGCGTTTGCTGGGTCGATTGGGATTATTGGTATTGCGCTGATTCTGGCGGTGTCAACCGGGTTTCAGAATTATATTGATACGATTGAACGAGATACTTTGACGTCGTATCCGCTGACGCTGATGCGCGAATCCACCAATGTGACGGGAATTTTACTGAACCTCACTGGTAGTAGTGGTAGTGGGTTGAATGACGGGAAGTTGCACGAAAATCAGGTGCTGACTGGGTCGCTTGGGAATGTGACGCAGAATGATTTGATGAGTTTTATGCGGTACTATGATGGGCATGCGGGCGAGTTGGCCGAGGATGTGAGGCTGATAGAATACGAGTATAATATTGACCCGATGATTTACACGGTGGATGCGACGGGTGAAATCGCGCGACTGAATCCGAGTGGGTTGTTTACTACGCTCATGGGCAGTAGTTCGCTGATGAATGCGTATTCGAATTTGACTTCGGTGTTTCGGCAATATGATTCGGCGAATCTCGAAAGTGATACGGAACTTTTGGCCGGGCGTTATCCGGAAAAGTACAATGAGATGGTAGTGTATTTGCCGAATAGGGGCGAGATTTCGGAGTTTTTGACGTATTCTTTAGGGTTTCACGATACCGAAGAGTTGAATGATATTATTGCGAAGATCATGGGCGGAGAGAGCGTGGATATTAAGAACGAGCCGCTGGCGCTAACGTATGAAGATCTCATGGATGTGGACCTTCGCTTGGTGATTCCGGGAGAGATTTATAAGTACAACGAAAAGTATGATGTGTATGAAGATATGTCAGATGATGCGGATTTTATACGGAATGTTTACGAGAATAAATCGGAGCCGCTAAAGATTGTTGGTGTGGTGACAATGCAAGACAATCTGCTTTCGGCTGGGAGTGGGGTACTATATCTTCCAAGTTTGACTGAGCATATTATAAGTGAAGCGGCAGAGACTGAGATTGTAAAGAAGCAGTTGGCCGAGCCGGACGTGGATGTGTTTTCTAATACGCGGTTTGGTGAGGAAGGGAATAACTTTGACTTTGAGTTTTCTGACCTTGTGAGCGTAGATTCTAGCAAGATGGCGAATGCGATTGAAGTGGACATCGACCAGAATGCGGTGAGCGTGAAAACCGAGGAATATATGACGGAGATTGCAGGTGATATCACGGCGGATGTGGCGCCGGTGAAGGACGATCTTGTGGCGGAGCTTGAAACGCTGAAAATAGGATTCCAGGAATGGCTGGATGCGATGATGATGGATCCGGAGTTTCAATTTGATCCGACGAAAAAGGAGGAATACGTGGAGACGTTTGTGGCAAAACAAGATTTTGGTGCTCTTTCTGAAAAGTACCTTCTGCCGGAGGAAAGTTTTAAAGAGGCGTTTACGGGGCTTTTGAAACTATCGCTCGTTGGGACCGCTGAGGCGGAGATGCTGATTGAGCAGACTTTGAATGCGCTTTCGATTACGATTACGGAGGTGATGATGAAGGCAGAGATTTTGGCGAAGGTGGGAAATCTCACGGCGTATCTCACATCGACTTTTGCAAGTGCTTTTCATGTTGATACAGATGCACTAATGGGAGCGTTTCAGTTGAACTTTACGGAAGATGAGCTGGCTAGAGTTGTATCGGCGATGTTTAACGAAACCGAGGCGACTTATAACACGAATTTGGCGCTGCTTGGATATCAGGCCCTTGATGACCCGAAGGAAATTGCGTTTTATTTTACGTCTTTTGATGGGAAAACGCATTTTATGGAGTTTTTGGATCGGTATAATGAGCTGATGGCGGAATATGGGCAGGATGATAAGGTGGTTGAGTATTCGGACACGACTGGTGTTTTGATGTCGTCCGTGAAGGTGATTGTGGATGCGGTGTCGTATGTTTTGATTGCGTTTGTGTCGATTTCTCTGATTGTGTCGTCGATTATGATTGGTATTATTACATATATTTCGGTGTACGAACGGACGAAAGAGATTGGGATTTTGCGGGCGATTGGGGCGTCGAAGCGGAATATTTCGTCGATTTTCAATGCGGAGACGTTTATCGTGGGGCTGCTTTCTGGCTTGTTTGGGATTTTGATTTCGTATCTTGTGATTCCGATTATTAATGTGGTGTTGCACGCGTTTACTGGGGATATTCCTTTGAATGCGCAGCTGATGCCGGTGGCGGCGGTGATTTTGGTGGCGATTTCGGTGATTCTCACACTGATTGGTGGGTTGATCCCGGCATCGGCGGCAGCAAAGAAAGATCCGGTGGAGGCGCTGAGAAGCGAATAGGATGCTGGGGAGCGAATAGGATGCTGGGGGGCGAATAGGATGCTGAGGGGCGGATAGGACGCTGGGGGGGCGAATAGGACGCTGGGGGGGCGAATAGGATGCTGAGGGGCGGATAGGACGCTGGGGGGGCGAATAGGACGCTGGGGGGGCGAATAGGACGCTGAGGGGCGAGTGGCTGCTTATGCTTGGGGGCTTGCGCCTAAAATGGACT
>JAFRBW010000015.1 GCA_017404685.1 Candidatus Saccharimonadota bacterium | reverse complement strand
GGCACTAAGATAGACGAAATCTACACCAAAACAAATGGTGTCACCTCCAATCTTCGTGTCGGTGCAAAAGTAGATAGTAGCCTCACTGCCGGCAACTACTCTACCACCATGTCTTTTGCCGCTACTGCCCACCCAACCACCTATGGCATCTATTATAACTACGGCGCCGCAGAAGGTACATCACCAGCTCCATCTGGTCTTCCAGGAAATCAATCTGGTGCTCTGAATAATGCATCAACAACCACAGTAACGCTTTCCTCAGACGTTCCAACCTGGACCGGTCATACCTTCAATAAGTGGTGCCTAGGTACGGTCACGAGTACAGCTTATGCGAATGATACCTGCTCTGGTACAGAATACTCCGCTGGTGATAGTATTGTCTTTGATATCAATGGTGATGTCTCTGTCACATTAAAGGCTATGTGGAACATTAACACATATACCGCCACCATCAAGACAGCCACTGGTGTTTCTAAAGTTACACTAAATGGTACAGAATGTACTTCCACTTCTGGCTGTAACGTATCTAACCTTATCTATGGTAAAGGTTATAGTCTAGTTGCTACATTAGATACTGGTTATTCGCTAAGTACATGGTCTGCCACAGCTGGCACTATTGCAGATAATACCGCATCAACCACCTATACTGTCGGAGCAGGCAATGCTACTATTACTCCAGGCGCAACGCTAGATTTCTACGAAGTAACTGTTACTTTTGTAGATGGTGCTAACCAGGTCCTCTTTGAAAACTCTACCTACGGCAATGTCACCGCTACAGCTTCCAGCCCAACAGTCTCTCTCTATTACAACCAACCATACACTGCCACCATGAGCTTTAGCGCTAGCTATGAGTTTAGTAGCTGGACGGCCGGGACCAATACTTCCGTCTCCAGTACCGGCACCAACCCAACCACAGTCACCCTCACCGGCGCAAATGACGGCACCCTTACCGCCACAGGCAGACAAAGCGGCTTTTCCTACAATCTCACCTTCGTTGGCAATGGCGGCACACTATCCAGCTCATCGCTTTCCGGCGCCGCTATGAGTGTCACACTTCCAACCGCCACCTACCACACCGCGTCCACCACAAACACTAGCACAACTTACGCTACGCTTGCTGGCTGGAGCGAAACTCCAAATGCTACCACCGCGGATTATTCCGGCACAATGAATCTAACTGCCGATACTACCAAAACCCTTTATGCTGTCTGGAACTTCAATACTGGCACTCTCCAAGGTGCCGCCCAATCCAGCGCAGCCTCCTGTGGCGCAAACCTAGTGGACGCTCGCACCGGAGTATCCTACCTCACGTATACAATCTCTAACAAATGCTACATGGAGCAAAACCTCTATCTCCCAACAGGCTTCACTCTCTATGCGGGCGACTCCAATATCTACAGCACCGCTGCATCTAAGAACCAAAAACTCTCCTGGACAACTCCATCCTCCAGTACCATGCCATCCAATAGTTATGATACCCCGTACATGGTAACGGGCACATATACTGATAATACATACAATGTCACGGGTGGTTGGTACAACTATTGTGCAGCATCTGCACAAACCGTCTGCGATAACGCTACAAGTGAAAACGCCAACTCCGACATCTGTCCAAAAGGCTGGAGACTCCCTTCCTACTCCGAGATGGACAACGTTAAGGGCGCAGCCCGCTCCAACTGGAAGTTCTACGCCGGGAACTACTACAGTGGTTCTCTTACGTATGCCTCGAAGCGCTCGTACTGGTGGTCTGCTACTGTGTATAGTGCGGCGAGTCAGTACGGCCTAAACTACCGCAGTAGCAGCCTGAGTAACGGCAGCTACGACAAGTGCTACGGGTTCTTCGTACGCTGCGTCTCCGACACCGTCGCCGAAATGCCGCCAACCATGCAAGACTTCAGCTCAACCGATTTCACCAACATGAGCGTTGGTAGCACTACAACTCTCTCAGACTCCCGTACCGGCACCACCTACGAAGTCGCCATGCTCTCTCTAAACGGCACCAAAACCCTCTGGATGATGTCTAACCTCAAGCTCCCAGGCGGCACTAAACTCACTACTTCCAACTCTAACGTCACCGCCGACTACACCCTCCCAAGCCAAACTGAATGGACCAGCGCATCCGAAAATGATTACTGTATACCACGTATGGCTTACGTAAGTGGTAACGACGAATACTACTACAACTGGCCAGCAGCAACAGCTAGAACCAACACCACATCCAATACCTCTAGCGGCTGTTCCAACGATACTAGTAACTCCGTAGGCAATATCTGTCCTAAAGGTTGGCGCCTCCCGGTATATTCAGGTGAAGCAGATAACTCTACATGGCGTTCTAACCTCCAAGCGACTGGCTCCTTAACTACTACTGGCTACTTCAGCTCCGGCTCCCAGGGCAGTGTCGGCTCGTACGGCGGCTGGTGGACGTCTACTCGGTACAATGATTACTACGCGGGGTGCCTGAACACCAATGGGAGTACGGCCAATGCCGGCAACAGCAATAAGGGCAGCGGCGGGTTCTCAGTGCGGTGTATGCGTACGAGCTAGGTCTTCCCTTAGGTTTTCTCCCCGATGGGGGGATAACCCGCCCTACCGCATTAATTGCGAAAAATACACAACATAAAAAATCTGGGTGAAAACCCAGATTTTTTGTGGAGTATGATTCCTCCACTTTAGAGTACGATTTTCCCCACCCCTGTAAAATTGCGGTAGTATGATTTTTTATTGCCGGAGTATAAAAAATCCCCCCTTCGCGCGAGGGGAGGGATAGCGGGTATTTCTGATTATGATTACTTAATGGCGATAGTGGATATAAAGTCAGTGGCCATGTATTATCTCAGAACCCACGGATAGAATTGAATGGGAAGAGGCGGAGGACGACGGGGCCGATGATGCGGCAGAAGGGAATGGTGCCGAGGCCGTTTCTGGAATCCCAAGAGTTGGAGCCTTCGCGGTTGTCGCCGGAGACGAAGAGTTCGCCGGCTGGGACGATGGTATCGACTTCGCCGGAAGTGTATTCTTTAGGACCGTCGGTGGAGGAGACGCGCCACTTTGTGTCGTAAATAAAACCGTCGGGATGCTCATCGTTATATATAGTCATAACGCCATCTTTGACGACGACGCGTTCGCCAGGGAAAGCGATGACGCGTTTGATGATGTACTGATCTGAAACGTTGTTTGGTACGGTGCAGGTGACCGGGTTTTCTACGCCGGCTTCTTTGTAGGCTTTTACAGCTTCCTCGTCTTCGTTCATAAAGACGATAATCTGGCCGCGCTCTGGAATGTATTCGTTGCCGGTGAAGTGTGCCCAAGACACTGCGGCGCGATTCACAATCACGCGGTCGTCATTATGCAAGGTGTTTTCCATGCTGACGCCGACGACATTGTATGAGCGATAAATATACGTATTGAGAAAAAGTGTACCAAAAACAATTGCGATGATAAAAATCCCGAGACTTAGCATATCTTTCATCAGGGGGTGTTTTTGAAAAAATGTTGGTTCCATCTTCTAATTATATCACTTATTTGGCGGATTTTTGGAGCTTTTACGATTTTGGCGTTAGTTTTAAGCATATTTTAATAATTTTGGTATAATATAATATATATGGCTGATTATGTTTTAGCAAGAAAAACCAGAAATATTGCGTCTAGCGCGGTGCACGTGTTTTTGAACATTTTGCTCGGCATCACGACGGTGCTCATTACGGTGTTTAGCGGTAGCCCGGTGCTGGGGATACTGCTGGTCCTCATATCAAAATGGCGGATCGTGGCGGTGCGGCGGCGGTATCTTTGGCTGAATATAAAATCTAACTTGGTGGACTTGATTGTGGGACTGTCCATCGTGCTGCTCGCGTTTTATGCGGGGAGTTCGCTCTCTGCGATGCATTTTGTGCTGATGGCGCTCTATGTGGTGTGGCTGATTGTGATCAAGCCGATGTCTAGCGAACAGGCGACGCTTGCGCAGTCGCTGACGGCGGTGTTTCTTGGCATTAGTGCGAGTACGATTATGACGGCGAGTCTTGATCCGACTTTTGGGGTGGTGCTGGCGTTCCTCATTGGCTATGCAGCGAGCCGGCATGTGCTTTCGCAGACGAACGACAAGGATTTTACCCTGACGACTCTGGTGTGTGGGCTGGTATTTGCTGAGGTGGCGTGGCTGTGCCATTCGTGGGCAATCATCTACACCTTTGGTGACACTGGGATACGGATCCCGCAGGTGGCGATAATTCTGACGATTTTTGCATTTGTGTACAATTATGCTCGGCAGGCGATGATTCGGTATCAAGAAGATTTTAGGTTTCGTAACATTTTGGGGCCGGTACTGTTTGGGTTGGTACTGGTGGGAATTATTGTGACGTTTTTCAGCAACCCGATATTTAATATATAAACCAAAAAGGAGGTAAAATGGCAAATAAAAAAGAAGAAATTAAAGAAGCGGAAGTGGTCGAGGCGGAAGTGGTAAAGGCGGAGGAAAAGGCTAAAGAGGCTGAGAAGACTGAAGAGAAGGTTGAGGAGAAGACTGAGAAAACCGAGAAAGCTGAAAAGGTTGAGCAAGCTGAAGAAACAGAGAAAGCTGAAAAGGCCGAGAAGACTGAGAAAGCTGAGAAAGCTGAGAAGGTCGAGAAGGTTGCGGCAAAGAGGGAAGAACCGAAGAAAGCGCCACGAGAGAAAAAGCCGATGAATCTGGCTGCGGTGGCGGTGGGGATTTCGTGCGCGGCGATGGTTTTGTCTGGAACGAGTGCGGTGTTTTCGTATCTTGCGTATGATAAGGCATCGACGCCGATTACGATTTTGAATGGCGGCGGCGTGGATGGAAACACGGCTAGCTTTGTGGAAGGAACGGTGGCAGACGTGGTAGAGAAAGTCTCTGAAAGCGTGGTGTCGATTGTGACTTCGGCGACGGCGACGAGCTATTTTGGGCAGAATTACACTTCTAGTGCGGCCGGGACTGGTATCATTGTGACAAGCGATGGCTATATTCTCACGAATAAGCACGTGATTGATGGTGCGACGAAAATTAGCGTGGTGCTTGACAATGGCAAAACTTATGATGACGTGGAAGTGGCGGCGGTGGATCCTTTGAACGACGTGGCGTTTCTCAAGATTAAGGATGTTTCGGGGCTGACGGCGGTGACGCTGGGGGATTCAAAAACGATTAGTGTGGGGCAACAGGTGATTGCGATTGGCAATGCGCTGGGGCAATATCAGAACTCGGTGACATCGGGGATTATCTCTGGGACTGGGCGGTCGCTTACGGCAACGGACTCTAGCGGAACGATGAGTGAGAGGCTTTCGGATATGATTCAGACAGACGCGGCGATTAACTCTGGGAACTCTGGTGGGCCGCTGGTGAATGCGGCTGGGCAGGTAATTGGTATCAATACTGCGACTTCGTCTTCGGCGGACAATGTGGGGTTTGCGATTCCGATTTCTTCGGTGAAGGGGATGCTACAGCAGCTGATTGAAGAAGGCGAGGCGAAGCGGGCGTATCTGGGCGTGTATCTCGTGGATATTACTTCTGATACGGCGAAATCATATAATTTGCCGGTGACGCAAGGTGCGTATGTGTATAGTCCATCGATGTATTCAGCAGTGGTGTCAGGTGGGCCGGCAGATAAGGCTGGAATTAAGGACAAGGATATCATTACTGCGGTGAATGGCCAGAAGGTGGGCGTGGCTGGATCGCTGTCTTCGCTGATTGGCGAATACAAGCCGGGTGATACTGTGCAGCTCACGGTAATTCGCGAGGGTAAGGAAATCGCGGTGAATGTGGTGCTAGATGGATATTCTGAAGAATAAACTCTGAATCCTTAAAAAGTAGCTCACAAAGGGGCTACTTTTTTTAAAAATGTGGTATAATTATTAAGGCTATTTGCACTTTAGATTCAGGAGGCAGAAACATTGGAAAAGAACCTTACTCTCGCAGAAGAAGAAGTCGTCCACGAGAATAGTTGTATTCATTTTGAAATCAAGAACCCGATTCTTCGCGCGATATTTTACTTAGTTTGTTGGGCTGGATTTTTAAGCCCGCTTATTTTGGCCGAGATCCTTGGCTAAATAAAGATTTCCATTTTCTACGCAAATAGCCAAATAAAACGGAGCCTCTAGGGGCTCCGTTCTCAATTCTGGATCATGGTGGGCTTTACAGGGCTCGAACCTGTGACCTCAGCAATGTGAATGCTGCGCTCTAGCCAACTGAGCTAAAAGCCCAGAATGTATGTTATAATTATATCATGGATATCGAAAAATTAAAAGATGAATTAAAAGAAATTGATGATTTTTTGGCGATGCCAGATGCGTATAATAATTCTGACTTTGCAACGAAGGCGAAACGAGCGAACCTTTTAAGGGAGATTTTAGCGCTAGATGGCAAAATCGCTACGGAAAAAAATAATCTAGAGGAGGCGGAAGCGCTTGTTGGCGACCCGGAACTTGGCGAGATGGCGAGAGAGGACGTAAAAAATCTGAAGGCTCAGATTGAGGAGGATACGGCGAAGCTCGAGGAGCTTTTGATTCCGCGGGATCCGGCGGATGACAAGCCGGCGATTTTTGAGATTCGGGCGGGGGCTGGCGGTGATGAAGCGTCGCTTTTTGCCGGGGAGCTTTATCGGATGTATACGAAATATGCCGAGAATCATGGGCTGAAGCTTGAGCTAATGTCGCAGAATGAGAATGAAGCTGGCGGCATGAAAGAAGTGATTTTTAAGATATCTGGTGATAATGCGTATGGGCTTTTAAAATTTGAGGGTGGCGTGCACCGCGTGCAACGTGTGCCGGTGACAGAATCTCAAGGGCGGATTCATACCTCTACGGCGACGGTGGCGGTTTTGCCAGAGGCGGCGGAGGAAGATTTGGAAATCAATCCAGAGGATCTACGCATTGACATTTATCGTTCGGGCGGACATGGTGGGCAAGGCGTCAATACGACGGATTCGGCGGTGCGGATTACACATTTGCCGACTGGGTTGGTGGTGGCGATGCAGGACGAAAGGTCGCAGCAGCAGAACCGGGTGAAGGCGATGAATATTCTTAGATCGCGGCTTCTTGAACGCAAGAAAGAGGAAGAAATGAAGAATGCGTCTGAGGCGCGGAAGTCGCTGATTGGAACTGGGGATAGGTCGGAAAAGATTCGGACGTATAATTTCCCACAGGATCGGGTGACGGATCACCGGATTCATTATTCGCGGTCGAATATTCCGGCGGTAATGGATGGCGATATTGATGATATTATTACTGAGCTAATCAAAAATGAGCGAGAACTCGGACGAGAATAGATACCAGGATTTTTATGGGCGGGAGTTTTTGGTGACTCCGGACGTCTTGGTGCCGCGGCCAGAGACGGAACAGTTGATTGATGCGGTGCTGAATTTGGTGGGAAAGCCTTATTTGCCGGGAGTGCGGGCTGCCCTGCCGGTTTTGCCGCGTGAGATTACGATTCTGGACATGGGGACTGGATCTGGGTGCATTGCGGTGACGCTGAAAATGGAGATTCCGGAAGCTAAGGTGATTGCGACGGATGTTTCAGAAAAGGCTCTCAAAGTGGCACAAAAAAACGCCGAAATGCACGGCGCCCCTATATCTTTTATTATATCACATCTTCTCGAAAAAGTCAACTTTACCCCTGATGTGATTGTGGCGAACCTGCCGTATGTGGATGCGGAGTGGGATTGGGTGGATAAGGAAGCGCTCTCTCATGAGCCGGATTTGGCGCTTTATGCGGATGATCATGGTCTTAGGCTTATTAAGGAACTGATTGATGTGGCGTCGTCTCTATATTTGATTCTTGAGGCGGATCCATGTCAGCATCAAGAGATTACAGAATACGCTTCCTCTAAATATGGTTTGGTGGAGACGAGGGGGTTTATTCTGGTTTTCAAAAGTTTAGTGTTGTAATTTTTACATTTTTAGCATAAAAGTCTTGTGAAAACTATATGTGGTGTGGTAGAATAGAAATAAGACGCTAAATGTAGGGTTACCGTATCAAGCATTACCCCGCGGAAGTCCCACAAGGTCATATATAAAAAGAAGGAAAGTGAAATATTTTAAAAGGAGGTTTATTTCATGTTCAAACGAATTATTAAGCGGGATGGGAAAATTGTAAAATTTGACCCAGAGAAGATTACCGATGCAATCGCAAAGGCGGGGCTCAAGACAGAGGAGTTTAAGTACGACCGAGCAAAGGCGCTTTCTGAGAAAGTACTGAAGAAAGCGGAGGAGACGATTAAGGAGCGCACGCCACACGTGGAGCAGATTCAGGATATCGTGGAAGATGTTTTGCTGGAATCTAGTTTTAAGAAAACCGCAAAGGAATATATTCAGTATCGGCAGGAGCGGTCGCGGCGGCGTGAGGCGAAGTCTGATCTAATGAATATTTATCGGACGATTTCACATGCGGACGCGAGCGAAGATTCTGATGTGAAGAGGTCCAATGCTAACGTGGATGGCAACTCGGCAATGGGCAAGATGCTGCAATTTGGCGCAGAAGGCTCGAAAGTGTTTGCGAAGACGTTGCTGCTTCGCCCGGATATTGCGGCGGCGCATGATAATGGTGATATTCATATCCATGATCTGGATTTTTACGCGACGGGAACTTTGACTTGCTGCCAGAGCGATCCGTTTGTATTGTTTGAGAATGGCGGGTTTAACACCGGGCATGGACATCTTCGGACGCCGAATTCTATCGGGTCTTATGGGGCGCTTGCGGCGATTTTGCTTCAGGCGAATCAGAACGAGCAGCATGGCGGGCAATCTATTCCGAATTTTGATTATGCGATGGCGCCAGGGGTGAATAAATCTTTCCGGAAAGCTTTGAAGCGCAATCTTGAGAAATACAACAAGTTTACCGGGAAAAAGCTGGCGCTTGAAGTGAAGGATGATTACGAGTATGGTGATGATAAGAAGCTAGAGAAAGCAAAATGGCCGAAAGAAGTCGTGACGGCATCCAATGAGGATGTAGAGCGCGAGACTTTGCAGGCAATGGAAGGATTTATTCATAATCTCAACACGATGCATTCGCGCGCAGGAGCGCAGGTGCCGTTTACTTCGATTAACTTTGGCACTGATACGTCTCCGGCAGGGCGGCTGGTGTCTAAGTACTTGCTAGAGGCGACCGAAAATGGTCTTGGCAAGGGTGAGACGCCAATTTTCCCGATTTCGATTTTCAAGGTGAAGTCGGGCGTGAACTATGATCCGGATGATCCGAATTATGATTTGTTTAAGAAATCGATGGAAGTTTCGGCAAAGCGGCTGTTCCCGAATTTCTGCTTCATCGATGCGCCTTATAATCTGAAGTACTATAAGCCGGGCGATTATCGGACGGAAATTGCAACGATGGGTTGCCGGACGCGTGTGTTTGCGAGCGTATTCCCGGAAAGCGATGGGATTGTGACTGGTCGCGGCAACTGTTCCTTTACGACGGTGAATCTGGTGCGAATTGGGATTAAGCACGGCATTTGCCTCGGCGAGCGGAAAGAAGCGGACTGGGATGGGTTCTATAAAGAGCTCGACGAAAAGATGGACCTTGTGAAGGACGAACTCCTCGAACGGTTTGAATTCCAGGCGAATCAGCATGTGCGCAACTTCCCATTCCTGATGGGACAAGGTAACTGGTTCGGTAGCGAAAAGCTAGGCATGAATGATACGCTTCGCGATGTGATTAAGCACGGGACGCTTTCGATCGGGTTTATTGGACTTGCGGAGACTCTCGTGGCGATGACCGGCAAACATCATGGCGAAGACGAAGATGCGCGCGAGCTGGGACTTGACATTATTACGCATATGCGTGAGAAATGCGATGAATATTGCAAGAAATACAAGCTCAATTTCTCGCTACTAGCGACGCCGGCCGAGGGGATTGCGGGGCGGTTTACGAAGATTGACCGCAAAGAGTTTGGCAAGATTCCTGGTGTGACGGATCGTGAATTCTATACCAACTCGTTCCATGTGCCGGTGTATTATCCGATTTCGGCGTTTGAGAAAATTGACATTGAGGCGCCGTATCATAATCTGTGTAACGCTGGGCATATCACCTACATTGAGCTGGATGGTGATCCTTCGCAAAACATCGCGGCGTTTGAGGCGGTAATTCGCAAAATGCATGATGCTGGGATTGGGTATGGCTCGGTGAACCACCCGGTGGATCGTGACCCGGTCTGTGGATTCTCTGGGATTATTACTGGCGAGAGGTGTCCACACTGCGGACGGCTGGAAGGTGACGTACCATTTGAGAAAGTTTACTGCGAATCATGCACAAAGGGCAAATAATGGATTACAATAAGATTGCAATCAATAATATCAGAACGGCAAAGCAACCGAGGGACGGATTTATCCGCCTCTCGGGGCCACTAGAGCACGACAATATCGTGAAGGCGATGGCCTCAGGGCAGTGGTGTGGACGCAAGGATGTCCGAACCATTGCAAGGGTTGCCAGAATCCAGAAACTTGGGATTTTGATGGTGGCTTTGAGGTGGAAATTGACGAGATTTGCAAGCGTCTAGGCGAGTTTCCGGGGCAAAATGGCCTGACGTTTTGTGGTGGAGAGCCGTTTGTGCAGCCAAGAGCTTGTAAACAGATTGCGGATTATGTGCGCGAGAAGCTGGGCTGGAACGTGTGGTCGTTTTCTGGGTTTACATACGAGCAAATTAAGGAAGCTGGTGGCGATGCGTGGGAGTTTTTGAAATCGCTTGATGCGATTATCGATGGGCCGTTTATCTTGAGCCAAAAGGATTTAGGCTTACGTTATCGCGGTTCGCGGAATCAGAGGCTTCTGCACCTAGAATATGGCACAGGAAAAATAATAAGCAAGGAGTAGAATGAACGCGTTTACTTTGATGCCGATGGAGCAAATGATAGAACTGAATGCTGGCGAGATTTATCGTGGCTCTATTACCGTGGCGAATCCTGCGGACTCGACGGAAGATTTTTACTATGCGGTGGGGATAGTGCCGTATTCGGTATCTGGCTCAGAGTATGAAGTGAACCTAGCGAAGAAGTCGAACCGGTCCTTGATGGTGGATTGGATTAGCATAAAAGAGCCGACTGGTGTAATCCATCCAAATGAAGTAAAAACGATCGAGTTTACGATCAACGTGCCGGAGACGGCGCCGGCCGGTGGGCAGTATGCCGCTCTAGCGGTAAGGTCTGATGCTCCTTCTGATAGGCTATCTGGTACGAATGTCCAGAATATATACGAAATGGTAAGCGTGATCTTTGCCGACGTTGCGGGTGAAACTGTACATGATGGGCAAATCGTGTCAAACATGATCACCGGGTTTGTGGCGAATGGCAAGGCCAGCGTAGGTGCGGAGCTTGTCAATAACGGCAACACTCACGAAGTGGCCGAGGTGACGGTAGAGGCAAAAAATGCCATTACGGGCGATGTGATTTTGTCTAATGAAACCACGATGAACACTTATCAAGAAGTGATTATGCCTGAGACTTCGCGCTATATTACGCGTGAGGTGGATGGTATGGCCGGGCTGGGTATTTATGAAGTTTCGCAAAGCATTTCTTACATGGGCGCAGTTTCTACTAATACTACTACAGTTATAGTTTGTCCGCTGTGGTTTATGATGCTTTTTATTTTGACCATCGGGACTATTATCGGTACAATCCTGGCTCTTATTGTGAAGCGTAGAAGAGCGAAAAAAATTGTCTAAAATGCTTGTATTTTTGGCTTTTTAGTGATATGATAAATATATAAGCGTAAGAATATTATGACAAAATCAAAATTAATTTACCTACCAACATTATTATTAACTTGTGTAACGTCGGCTTCTGGTGTGGCACTCGCGGCGTCCGGAGCTCTAGCAGCGACGGCGACGAGAACGGCAGCGGTGACGGTGTCTAGTGCATGCACGTTGTCTGGTACAGCCTACGAGGGTGCAATAACTGGGACTGCTGGAAGTGTTTCGAATACAGAAAGTGATACAACTAAGCCAACGATGTCGGCAACTTGTAACGATGCTGGCGGTTTTCAGATTAAGGCGGTAGGTGATTCTGACGAAGTAACTGTAAGTAGCACAGCTTACACTAATTATATGGTGGGCACCAATGGCCTTAACATTGCGACTGGCACGGCCACGAGCGGTGGTGATAGTAATTGGGCATTCAAGGTGACGAGCGCTACTGGCGCAGCAAGTGGGTCTACGATTACGGTTGAGTCGGCATATAATAATACTTACGCGGCGGTACCGAATAGCGAGACGAAGATCGTTGGCGTATCGGCGGCGACTTCTGGCACGGCTACGGCGACAATTCGGACGGATTATCAAGTTTATCTAGCCAGCAATCAGGCGGCTGGGACATATACTGGCAAGGTCAAGTACACTTTGGTCCACCCGAACAGCTAAAATGAGCGATTTTTGATGATAGTACGCTAGATATAGCGTACTATTTTGTACTTGACACTACATATGGTGTATGTGGTATACTATATATTATATGGTGTATTTGGATTACGCAGCAACAACGCCACTTCTTAAGGAAGTAATGGAAGCGATGCACGATGCAGAAAAAAGATTTTTCGCGAATGCCTCGGCCTTACATACTCCGGGGCATCTGGCTCTTAATGAGATTGAGGATTGCAGAGAGCTTCTCTCGGAGCTGGTCGGGTGTGAGCCGGATGAGATTATCTTTACTTCAGGCGCAAGCGAGGCCAATAATACTGTGGTGCGGACTTTTGAGGGGCATGTAATCGAGACTTCGCCGCTAGAACATCATTCGATCATCGAGGCGGCGCGAGTATATCGTGGCGATAAGCTCCCGAAGCTCTATTCCTATATGCTCGCAAACAACGAAACTGGCGAAATACTGGAGCTGCCAAAGCCAGAAGAGGGGGCATTTCTCCATTCTGATTTGACGCAGGTCCTTGGAAAGTTACCGATCGACGTGAAAAAGCTGGGTCTAGACTACGCGACTTTCTCGGCGCATAAAATTGGTGGTCCGATTGGCGTGGGGGCGTTATACGTACGAAAAGGCGCGCCGCTTAAGCCTTTGATTATTGGCGGAAATCAAGAAAAGAAGCGTCGGAGTGGAACATATAATACAATTGGGATTATTGGATTTAAAGCGGCGCTCCTTCATGTAAAAAAATACAAGACTTGGCAAGAATATGACAATCGAGTGCGGAAATTGCGCGATGCTTTGGCGAGACGCATTCTTGAGGAAGTGCCGGGGAGTTCTTTAAACACAGACATTGCGCCGGGGCGGTCGTTGCCAAACATCCTCAATATGTCATTTGAGGCAGCTGAGGGGGAATCTATCCAGTTATACTTGGATGCTGGGGGCGTGATTGTATCCACCGGGTCGGCTTGTGCGGCGGGCGATATTAAACCATCACACGTTCTTATGGCCAAAACTGGCGATGCGGAAGTAGCACATTCTTCGATCAGGTTTTCATTTGGAATCGAGAATAACGAAGCCGATGTGGAATACGTGATGAAGGTTTTGCCGCCGATTATAGATAAATTACAAAAAATAAGTACAATAGTGAGGAAAAAATGAATAGTGAGGGACGCGATTGGGCATATTCGGAGAAAGTGAAGGATCATTTTCTCAATCCGCGCAATTATTTAATGGGGGACGAATCGTTATTTGAATATGATGCGGTGGGTATTGTGGGGAACCCGGTGTGTGGCGACCAAATGAAGATGTATCTCAAGGTGGGGCGTCGCGAAAATGGTGTAGAATATGTGCAAAATCTACGCTGGAAAACTTATGGTTGCGCTTCGGCGATTGCTTCGACGTCGGCGTTGTCCGAAATGGCTAAGGACAAGACGCTGGATGATGCGCTTAAGATTACCGCAAAAGATGTCGATGAATATTTGGGGAATCTGCCAAAGCATAAGTTTCATTGTTCGGTCTTAGGGCATGATGCGCTGAGAGAGGCGATTTCGAATTATCGTAATGAAACTAAAGGTCAGTCGGAAGTAGAATAATCTGCTATAATAGTATATATGAAAATTGCAATTTTAGGTGCGGGGGCGTTTGGTACGGCGCTCGGTGGGGTTTTGGCCGAAAAAGGTTACGACATTGATTATTATGATTCAAAAGTGGAGCGGGAGAAGTTATCTGATGTACTTGATAGCGCGCGCATGATGATAATTGCGGTGCCATCACAGGTGCTACCGCATCTTCTGCCGTATTTACCGACGACAAAGCCAACAATCGTGGCGACCAAGGGTCTTTTGGGCTCCAGAATGTTTTTAGGGTTTCGCGATTTGATGGTGCTATCTGGGCCTGGGTTTGCGGACGATATCAAAAATCACAAGAATACGCTTCTTACGACGACTGATTATCGCGTGATGGAAATGTTTGGAACGAGTTATTTGAACTTTGATTATACGGATGATGTGAATGGGGTGCTGATGTGCGGGGCGCTCAAGAATGTTTATGCGCTCTATGCGGGAGTTTTGGGGCTAAAACGCGACACGGAACTTTGGGAAAAATATGTGGATGAAGCGGCAGAGGAAATGCGCCTGATTTTGAGTCTTAATGATGCGAAGGCGGATACGGTGGATCTGGCCTGTGGGATCGGAGACCTTATGCTCACGTGCGGACTGCCGTCTAGGAATTATGAGTATGGGTTGATGTTAAGAAAAGACAAAAAGGCAGAGCCGACCAAAACCGTGGAGGGACTGACGGCGATAAAACGAATCCAGCGTGGTGAGATCCGAGTGCCAGACGCGGCGATAAAGTTAAAGGAAATTGTAAAAATATGCAGCTAAATGAAAGCCAAAAACGTGCAGTAGAATACTTAGATGGGCCTTTGCTAGTCTTGGCTGGGCCAGGGACTGGCAAGACGCAGCTCCTTTCGCAAAAAGTAGCGTATATTTTGAAGAATACTGATACGAATCCGGAAAATATACTTTGTCTTACATTTACGGAGTCGGGGGCGAGCAATATGCGGGAGCGGCTAAAGACGATTATCGGGAAAGATGCGCTCAAAGTAAACATTGGGACTTATCATGTGTTTGGGTCGGAGATTTTGGCGCAATATAAGAATTATTCGGAAAGTTACGATCGGCGGCTAGATGCGGCGATTGATGAGGTGATGCAATACAAAATCGTGAATGCGATTCAAGACAAACTGCCGGGTAGTGATATTTTGCGCGGGGATAATGTGAAAGATATTATCAGCGTGATTTCTGAAGCGAAGTCGGCGGGGCTTTCGGCGGATGATTTGATGCAAGTGGCGAAGCAGAATATGGAAGATTCGGAAGTGCTATCGAGTACGATTTCACCATATCTACTTATGGTGGTGCCGCGCGTATTTAAGGAGTCTTACGAAAATGCGTATCTTCCTATATACAATATACTCAAAAATTATACTAGCGCGAACTATATTGTAAAAAATGTCGAGCGGAGTATAGGGATTTTGGCGCGTGACCTTGCGGAGGCGATTAGCGAGGCGGAGGAGAAGCAGAAGATTACGCCACTTTCGGCTTGGCGAGATAAGTATTTTGAGAAAGACAATAATGGCAATTGGCGGCTCAAAGACCGGGTGGCGAATAAAAAGCTGATTTCGATTGCAAACGTGATGCAAAGATATGAGGAGCATTTAGCTCGGAATGGGCTTTATGACTTTGATGATATGATCGAAGAGGCGGCGAAAGCACTACGTGACGATGAAGGGTTTCGGCTGACCTTGCAGGAGAAATATCAGTTTATTATGCTAGACGAGTTTCAGGATACTAATCCGTCGCAGTTTGCGATCGTGAAGCAGCTGACAGATTACGAAAAGCCGATGATTATGGCGGTGGGCGATGACGATCAGGCGATTTATGAATTCCAGGGTGCGATGTCGTCGAATTTAAAAGATTTTCAGGAACATTATGATGCGGAAGTAGTGGCGCTTACTGAAAACTATCGTAGTACGCAAGAGATTTTGGAATTTTCGTGGCAAGTGATAGAACAAGCGCCGGATCGCTTTGATGGTAAGGCACCACTCACCGCTCACAAAAAGAATCCACAAACATCGGAAATCTATCGGTATGAGTTTAATTCTGCGGACGCGGAGTATGGTTTTATTGCGGACGAAATTGCTAAACTAGTGCAAAGTGGAGTGAGGCAAAGCGAAATTGCAGTGATTTCGTACAAGACAAAATATTTTGAGCCGCTGCTTCCTTATCTCAAATCGCATGAGGAAATCAAGATTGCCTATGAGAAGCGTGATGATCTGTTTTTGAATGAAAAAATGCACCAGTTAATTACGACACTACTTTACATTCACGAAACTGCGCGGGAAATGAAGCCGACCGTGCAAGTGATGGAGATTCTTACATATCCGTGGTGGAGGCTACCAATACTCACAGCGGTGCGGCTGGTGGGGCAAGCACGTTCGATGCATCGGAGCGTACTGGAGACTTTGGCGGAGGCTGATGATGACGACGCAAAGTCTGTGATGGAGTTTATTAGTACGGAAGTTGGGAAATCTTTTACGGAGCCGCTAGATATTATCATGTATGATGTGATGAAGGAAATGGAAATTGAAAAATTGCCGGAGTATGAGAAGTTTGAGTTTTACGAGAATCTGGCGGCGCTTAAGGGTAAGGTGCGCAAACATTTTGGCGAGAAGGCACTATCCCTAACGGATTTTTACGAGATGATTATGGACTACCAGGCGGCAGAGATGCCAATGAACGTGTCGAACCCATATAAGGATGCGGATGAGGCGGTGCAGATTTTGACGGCGCACAAGGCGAAGGGGCTGGAGTTTGAGTACGTTTTTATTGTGTCGGCAGACCATACGGCATGGGGCAAAGGAAAGGGGAACAATAACCTCTTGGCGTTGCCAAAAAACTTGATACAAATTCGGCATACCGGCACGACCGATTCGGAAAAACTCAGGATTCTCTACGTGGCTTTGACGCGGGCGAAAAAATCTTTGATTATTACGAATTCGCTACATGATTTTAATGATAAGTCGCCGGAGCGACTGGAGTATTTTGAAGAGTACGTGGATGGCACGGAGGTGATCTCGCCGTTTTTACCAGAAAAATCCGTGAGGCTAAAGTATGACATGGTGGCGCCAGAAGTGATGAAAGAAAATCTGAGGAATTGGCTCCTTCCATATATCACGGCGACGCCAGATATGCGGACGCTTTATCTTGAGCGAGCGGAAAAGTTCCGGATGAGTGCATCGGCTCTGACGTCGTTCATCGACATTGTTTATGCGGGGCCGGAGGCGTTTTTCAAGTCGTATATTTTGCAAGTGCCGAGGGAACCGGAGACGGAGGCTTTGGCGTTTGGTGATCTAGTGCATAAAGTTTTTGAGCGAGTGACGAATGATGGGATTTCGGACGAGGAAGCGGTGGAGTTTTTCCTAACTGAACTAGAAAAGCGCGAGCTGGAGAGCAATATCAAACAGAAAATTCGCGAACGTGGGCCGGAGGATCTTGCGGTGAGCTTGAACGCGTTTCATGACATTTTGAGGCAAGGGAAGGCCGAGGTGGATTTTGCGACAGACCATTTGGTGGTGAATGGCGTGCCGGTGACTGGGAAAATCGATCACATGGTGGTGGATGACGCTACAAAGACGATTGAGATTTACGACTACAAGACTGGCGGGTTTCATAAGGAGAAGTGGCAGAGTCACGCGACGCTGTATAAATATATGTTGCAGCTTTTGTTCTACAAGATGCTACTTAATAACTCGCCACGATATAATAAATACAAAGTGACGCGGGCGCATATCTTGTTTGTGACGCCGGATAAGGATGGCGAAGTGTATGACAAGGTGTATGAATATGATGCGAATGACGAGAAAGAGTTTTTGGAGCTGATGCGTGTAGTCTATCAACAAGTTTCGACCCTAGAGTTTCTAGACGATAGGGACATAATGCGCGCGGCGGATAAAGCGCTAGGAATTAAAGATATCAAAAATTACATTACGCTATTGCTTGATAAAAAAGGCGAAAAATAGTATAATGGTTGCAAACCTTGGAAGACAGGTTGTAGTTCTTTGTGAAAGGTGGTGAAAGAATTGAAGAAGCTAAAATGGGTTATGGGGCTTACCTGGAGTTGCCCGAGATGCGGCAGACCGTTTGAGACTGAGGCGAAAATGCTGGCGCACTATTTCAGCTGCGGCTCGCATCATCCCGGCTCTTCTCGCTTCCCCGAGTTCTAAACTCCCCCTCGGCCGCCTTCGGCCTTTCATCAAAAATGGCAGGGCTTAGGTCTTGCCATTTTTCCTTGGGTGTGGTATAATTGAGATAATTATGGCAAAGAAGAATAATACTAAGCGCAAACTCGTTGGTCTCGTTTCTGAGGAAAGTGGCGTGCGTGCCTACTACACGAAGAAGAATACGATGAATACTCCTGATAAGCTCAGTCTCAAGAAGTATGATCCGGTTCTGAGAAAACACGTGGTCGGTACCGAAACTAAGAAAAAGCGTGGCCGTAACGAAGTTAAAGAGAAAAAGCGTTCCTAAGT
>JAFRBW010000014.1 GCA_017404685.1 Candidatus Saccharimonadota bacterium | reverse complement strand
AGAGAGGCAAGCAATGCCTAGCGCTAGTGCAGTAATAATAATCCTGCACGTAGAGTTATTGCTGCATTTTTTGCGCGTATCCAGAATAACTCTACGTGGAGAATTGTTAAGTTTTGCTTTGATTTTTTGTATGACCTGCATGTTGCCTCTCTTTGTTAAACCTAGCTAGCCATACTAAAAATGGCGTCACTAGGTCCAAAGAGCATGTACACATTAATCGCAGAGCAATTAACTGAAACAGCTTCCTAATGACGCCATTTTTATAGTTAATAACTCCGTTGCTTCGAATAAATAATGTACATGCTCTTTGGATTTGCATTGTTAATAATAATTTCATTATATATCACGCAACAAAAAAATGCAAGCATTTTCGTAAAATAATGTTTTAAATAAACCGCAAAATAAGACCCACGGGGCCTTATTTTACGAAGTGACCTATTAAGTATCGTGTCCGGAATGATAAAGCTACACTCCCGACTCTACACTTCCCCAATCAGCTTCACCGATTCCGCTTCCGGCAGCTCCTCCACCGCCTTGAGCTTCTTCTCGATCTGCCGCGAAGTCGTCCGCGCCGATTCAATCTTGTGCGCAGATTCTTCCAGCTTCTTCTGCACGCCTTCAAGTAGATCCCCAAATTTCGAGAACTGTGCCTTCACCGCACCAAGCACCTGCCACACCTCCGCCGAACGCTTCTCAATCGCCACCGTCCTAAAACCCATGAGAAGCCCATTCAGCGCCACCGGCAAAGTCGTTGGGCTCGTCACCGAAACATTATATTTCTGCCGAATCTCATCCGACAGCCCCGGAATCCGCAGAATCTCTGCGTATAGAGACTCCGTCGGCACAAACATAATCCCAAAATCCGTCGTCATCGGCGGGTCCAGGTATTTCGACGAAATCTTCTTTGCCTGCTCCTTCACGTCAGTGGCAAGCGCCTTGGAAAACTTCTCAATCTCCGCCTTGTCGCCATTATCATATGCAGCAAGCAGTCGCGAATAATTTTCCACCGGGAACTTCGAGTCAATCGGCAGATACACCACGCTCTCATCATCCTTCCCCGGCATCCGCACCGCAAATTCCACTCTATCCGCGCTGCCTTTTTTCGTCGCGATGTTCTCCTCGTATTGCGACGGATTCAAAATGTCCTCAATAATACTCCCAAGTTGCACTTCGCCATAAATCCCCCGCGTTTTCACGCCTTCCATCACTTTTTTGAGATCGCCCACGCCAGTCGCCAGATTTTTCATCTCACCAAGCCCCTGGTAAACTTGCGTCAGCTGCGTAGAAATCGACTTAAAACTCTCGTTAAACCTTTTCTCTACCGACGCTTTCAGCTTTTCGTCCACCGTTTCGCGCATCTCTTCCAACTTTTTTTCATTGCTACTCCTCACCTGTTCCAGACTCTTCTCATTGCTTGTCTGCATCCGCACCAGATTCTCAGCAATTTCCTTCCGGTTCTCGCGAAAATTCCGATCAATCTCCGGATTAATCTTCGCCACTTCCCCCTCCATCCGAATCAGCCGCTCCTCCAGCTTTTTGTAATCCTGCTGCTCGCGCGGTTTCAAAAGTACAAAAATCACCACCGCAAGCATCACAACTATTATCGCCCCCAAAACACCTAAAAATATATCCATACCTTTATTATATCATAAACAAAAACGAAACGAAATTCACTTTCGTTTCGTTTTCAATGCTTAGTTCGTTTACAATGGAGCCACCTGTCAGGCTCGAACTGACGACCTACGGTTTACAAAACCGTTGCTCTACCAACTGAGCTAAGGTGGCACCATTCTATTATATCACATTTTTAATAATTTTCGGCTTTTATTTCAAAATATGCCTGCGGATGATTGCACACCGGGCAAACTTCCGGTGCAGTTTTGCCAACTACCACATGCCCACAATTCCGGCATACCCAAATCGCATCGCCATCTTTTGAGAAAACTTTTTTCTCCCGCACGTTAGCAAGTAGCCGCCGATATCTCTCTTCATGTGTTTTCTCAATCGCCGCCACACCCTCAAACTTTTCGGCAAGCTCAGTAAAGCCTTCCTCACGCGCCGTCTTCGCAAACTCCGCGTAAATATCCGTCCACTCGTAATTTTCGCCATCCGCCGCCGCCTCAAGATTCGTCGCCGTATCCTCCACGGCACCGCCATGAAGTTCCTTGTACCACATTTTCGCATGCTCTTTTTCATTCAGCGCCGTTTCCGCAAAAATCGCCGCAATCTGCTCAAACCCATCCTTCTTCGCCTTCGACGCAAAGAAATCATATTTATTGCGCGCCTCACTTTCACCAGCCAGCGCCTTTTTCAAATTCTCTTCAGTTTTGGTTCCACTATATTTTGTTTTCATAAAATCCTTTCTAAATTAAATACAAGTATATCCACCATCCACCGGCAAAATCACACCGGTAACGTAAGACGCTTCCTCGGAAGCAAGAAACACCACCGCCGCATCCAGCTCGCCAGGTTTACCATAACGCTGCATCGGCACATGCGTCTTCGCAAACTCCTGAAATCTTTCCGTATCAAGCACCGCCGTCGTAAGCTCCGTGTAAAAATATCCAGGACAAATCGCATTACAAGTAATTCCGCTCGTCGCCAGCTCCGCTGCCACTGCACGCGTGAAGTTCACCACCGCACCTTTCGACGTATGATATGCAATTGTTGGGATTTCAGTATTTCCGACCATGCCGTACATTGACGCAATATTAATAATCCGCCCATAACCATTTTTCTTCATAATCGCTGCAAACGCTCGCGTCATTTTAAACACACTCGTTTCATCCGTCGCAATCGTAAAATCCCATTCCTCATCGCTCATTTCAATCACACCCTTGTCCTTAGACGACCCAGCACAGTTCAGCAAAATATCCACGCGGCCAAACTTTTCCTCCGCAGCCTTAGCGGCAGCATTTATGTCATCCGTAGAAGTCACATCACATTTCACCGCCAACACATCTTCCGCACCCGCATCAAGCAGCTTCGGCCTGAACTCCGTGAGCCTTTCCATCCGCCGCGCCAAAATCACAAGTTTCGCACCTTGCCTCGCTAGAGCCAGTGCCATCTGCTGTCCCAGCCCACTCGACGCGCCAGTCACTACCGCAACCTTTCCTTTCAAACTAAACATTTTTCTCCTTTCTCCTTTCTATCTTCCTATTATATCAAAAAAATGCTAAAATAACATTATGGAAAAAACCCGCAGCAAAGTCATTGTAAAATCCGGATATTTGTTTATCCTCACGAATTTCTTACTCGCAATTTTCAACGTGATAGTGGGGCTAATTTCAGGTTCACTAGCAATTATTTCCGATGCTTTGCATTCTCTCATCGATGCGATTTCTGGCGCCCTAATCATCGCGAGCGAAAAAATCGCAAGCCACAAAAAGTTCCTAGACCGTCGCGAAAAAATCGAACGCACCACCACAATTCTCATCGCGCTCATCATCATCGCCGTTGGCGTCCATATCATCATTGAATCCATCGAAAAAATCATCGAGCCAAGCGAAGTCGATTACAATCTTCCAACCATGATTGTACTAATATCCAGCATCATTGCAAAATACGCCCTCGCGTTTTATCTCAAAAAATCCGGCAAAACTTACAAATCCAACGTCCTCATCGCGAGCAGCGCCGAAACCATGAACGACACCATCATCTCCATCGCCGTATTCCTTTCCGCCATCATTTATCTCATTGTTAAAGTCGACATCGAAGCCTACGTCAGCCTAGCCATTTCTGTCATCATCATCAAAGTCGGCCTCGAATTCATTTTCCCGCACCTTTCACGCCATCACCATCATCCGCTCGAATCCAATCCAGATCACGATCACTGCGGCAAATCATCACCAAAATCATCACCAAAATCCCCATCGTAAACAATTTGATGATCATCCACCGCCAAAATCTCCGCAGTTTTTTCTTCGATCAAATCTTCATATCCCACCAGCGATTTGTATGCCAAAAATTGTGCCGCGCGTTTTTCCATGCTCATCGGCGGATAGTTCGTATCCACAAAATGCGGCAGCCCGATAATGTCATCGTAATTTTTCATGCTTTATGCCCTCCAATTTGCATATTTCGCGCTCGCATCGTCGCGCCTTTTTCGTAATTTTTAAGTTTCAAAATCGAATTCTTCCCATAACGTTTTTTAATCGCAAGTTCCGCCTGTAGCAGCCGCTCTTCCTTCGCCTCGTCCGCTTCTTTTTTCTCATAGTCTGTGAAAAGATCCGCTTGATAAAACATACTCGGCGAATTTTTCGCATTTTCTCTCTGTAAAACCCGCTCCGCAGCAATCATAATCCGTCGTACTTTTAGATTTTTAAAACATACTCTTTCAAATTCTTTCACCACCGCCTCAGAAATCGTCTTCGCCGAAAACGTATAATTCGCAAGATTTATCGTTCCGCGCGATGGCTTCGGTACTTTCCGCCCATAAAAATCTGTCGTAATTTCAATTCCATCCTGCGGCGTAAAATCATTGTCGTAGCCAACGAAAAGCACCAACTGTTTTGTCATGAGCCCCGCGCTAAAAAGATCCATCGCCAGCGCTTCCGCCATTTCCCACACCACCGTTCGCGCTTCATCAAAATCATACGGCTCATGCAAAACTTGCCCCGACGAAACCGAATGGTTTTCCGATTGATATTTTTTCACATCCGCCATCGTCACCGGCTCATAACCCCACGCGTGGTCGATGAGTAGCTCCGCTTGCACGCCAAAAACCTTGCGCAATTTTTCCGACCCAACCAGCGAGTATCGCGCCAGTTCGCCCATTGTTTTGATTCCAAGCGTCTCAAGCCGCCTCGCATAACCCGGCCCGATCCGCCAAAAATCCGTCAGCGGCCGATGGTCCCAAAGTTTCTCGCGATAACTTTTCTCATTAAGACTAGCAATTCTCACGCCATTTTCGTCCGCCGTTTCGTGCTTCGCCACAATATCCATCGCCACCTTCGCAAGATAAAGATTCGTTCCAATCCCCGCCGTCGCCGTAATTCCGGTTTCCTTCAGCACCTTCTGAATCATCTCCATCGCAAGTTCATAGGCCGACATTTTGTAGGTTTTGAGATAATTCGTCGCGTCGATAAAAACTTCATCAATAGAATACACATGGATGTCTTCTGGCGCTACAAAACTTGCATAGATCGCGTAAATCTTTCGGCTAATCTCCATGTATTTTTGCATCCGCGGCGGCGCCACCAAAAAATCCACGCCCGCTCTCTTCGCAACTTGAATGACTTTATAAAGCCTTTCTCGCCCGCCTAGCCCAATCGCCTTGAGTGCCGGCGACACCGCGAGACAAATCGTCTTTTCCGTTCGCGAAAGATCCGCTACCACCAGCCGCGCCGTCAGCGGATCAAGCTCCCGCTCGACACATTCCACCGACGCGTAAAACGATTTCAAATCTATCGCAATATACTGCCGTTCCATAACCTTATTTTAACACAAAAAATGGAGCCGCGACCGGGGCTTGAACCCGGGAACCTCATCCTTACCATGGATGCGCTCTACCAACTGAGCTATCGCGGCAACTGGTGCTGGAAGTAGGACTCGAACCTACGAAGGCCGAAGCCGAGAGATTTACAGTCTCTTGTCATTGCCACTAGACGATTCCAGCACTATACCAATTATATATCAATCAGCGACTTTTTGCAATACTTTTTGTCCGCGTAGAAGTCCGCGCGCGGCGCCTCTTAGCTTCATTATCACGCATAATCTGTTCTTCAATCCGCGCCGTCGTTGCCGCTGCCGCCCCAGCATCCCCAGAAGCCTCATAAATCGCCAAAATCTGCCTAAGTGTCGCCACATTCGGATCCAGCTCATAGGCATTTTCTAGCGCCTCAATCGCCTTTTTGGTGTTCCCAAGCTTTTCCTCCGCCTTCGCGAGCGCCATATACCGCGCCGGCACATCCCCCTCCAACTGAATCGCCTGCAAAAAAGCCATCTCCGCTTTCTCATACGCCCCAGTCTCAAGATAAATTAGCCCCGCATTGTGAATCGAAGCCGGATTATTATCTAGCGACTGCGCGATTTCAAAACACTCCACCGCCTCGTCGTAGCGTTTCCCCTTTGCATACAAAATCCCCAGCCGATTATACGCCACCGCATTTTTCTCATCAAACTTCAAAATCGTGAGCAACGCTTTCTCCGCGCGAAACGGCTTCCGCTCCTTCATCGAAGTCTGCGCCACCTGCCACAATTTTTTCATCTGCGCGCTATATTTCGGCGACTTTTCTTCTTCTTTCTTTGGCTTTGTCTCCACCGGAAAGAAAAAACTCAGATAAATCACAAAAGCCAAAATCACAAACACTGCAATCATACTACTATTTTAGCATATTTATAATAAATCCGCCACTAAATGCAGCTTAATATGTCCATTTTTCTCAATATTCTCGTAAGCCTGAAGAAACTTCGGCAGCTTCTTCAAAAACACATCTTTCCCCGTAATAAAATAAGTTTTATAGAGCATCTCAATCGCCACGCCAACAACCGCCAACGCGTGCGCCCTCACGCCATCTTTTTTCTTGCAAATCTCCTCTGCTACCGCAAGAAGATCCGTTGGCCCCGCCACCATCAGCTTTTTCGCAAGAGTTTTAATCTTTTCGTCCGCAGAAATCTCCTTTAAATTCGGCTCCTGATGCAAAAAATATAGCGCCGCGCGACTCATAATCGTCGGCAAAATCAAAGACGGCGCATTTGTCACAAGCACATAATGCACTTTCTCGCCCGGCTCCTCCAGGTTTTTGAGAAACGCATTCGCCGCATCCAGCCCCAACTTCTCCGCCGGCCGAATCACCACAAACACGTCCGTATTTTGCTTCACCAAAAGCCTCGCCGTCACCTCCCGCACCTGCTCAATCGTAATCACCGATTTTTCCTCTGGCGACAGCGTCAAGGCGTTTTTTATCGGCACCTCCATCTCATCTGGCAACACAAAAATCGCACACCCAGTCCGAGCGGCGATTTTAGGAATCTCGCTCGCCGACTCAAAAAACATCGTCAAACTCCGCCGGCACATCCGCCTCAAACACTCGCCTTTCGCCACCCGGCAAAGTAATCTCTAGCGCCCGCGCATGTAGCATCAGCCGCGCAGCCTTTTCGTCACCATATACCACATCCCCCACAATCGGATGCCCCAAGTATTTCATATGCACCCGCAGTTGATGCGTCCGCCCAGTCGTCGGCCTGAGTTCCACCAAAGAATGCCGCCCATCAGATTTCAAAACCTTATAAAAAGTTTCGCTCGCCTTGCCATTTGCATCCACTCGGAAAGTCGTCGGACGTTTCAAATCCCTTGCAATCGGAAGGTCCACCCGTGCCGCATCCAATTTTGGCCGCCCCGACACCACCGCCACATACGTCTTGTGCGTTTTTCTATCTTGAAATTGCTTTCTCAAAAACGTCTGCACTGCTGGATTTTTTGCCAAAATCACCACTCCAGACGTATCACGATCCAGCCGGTGCACCAAAAGCCCAAAATCCTCCAGAGTCTTCTCTGGGCAATATTCCCCCTTCGACATCGAAAGTAGCCCCGCCGGCTTATTAAGAACCAGTACATTTTCGTCTTCATAAATCACTTCTGGCCTAATATCGGCATTTTTCATTTCTTCCGGAACGGAAAGAGTAATCGTCGCATCCTTCAAAAACTTTTGATTCGCCTTTCTTGCCACCTCACCATCCACCGTCACGTATCCAAGCTCGATAAACCTCTGCAGCGACGACCGATTGTAGCTCTTGTATTTCTCCATCATCAGATGGTCCAGCCGAAACTTCTCCGGCGCCAAAACAGCCTCATCAAGAACTCTATCGCCGTTTATCACGCGCGACATCTCTGGTTTGCTAAACTTCCGGCCCGTTACTATCATATCTTATCATTATATCACATTTATGCTAAAAAGTCAATCTTCGCCCCTGTTACACGCGCAAACAAAACGCTTTTTGCACCTCAAATAGCTTCTTATTTGCCACTTCGTTCGCATACTTCTCCCCCTCCTCAAGCAACGCATAAACCTCATCGTCCGTAACCTCACTAAGCCGCGCCTGGAATACCTCAAGCATCTGCGAGACGCTCGATGCCACTTTTTTCTTCAACTCCCCATAGCGCGTCTCACCCGCCCAAGTCGCGATCACATCCTGAAGCGGCGTATCCGTCACCAGCGCTTCAATCTGGAGCAAATTCGATATCCCCGGTTGCACAAACATGTCAAACTTAATCTTACCGAGAGAATCCGTCGTTGCACTCATAATTTTCTTTGCCGCTCTCTCTGGCTCATCGTTTAGCATAATCTTGGAGTTTTCCGCCGCGGTAGATTTACTCATCTTCTTCTCTGTGTTCAAAAGGTCCCGAATCCGAATCGCATCCGTGAGCTCCATAAACTTCACCTGATCCGCCGTCTTTTCTGGCACCGTAAAAATCTCGCCAAACTTGTTATTAAACCGCATCGCCAGGTTCCGCGTCAACTCGATATGCTGGAACTGGTCCTCGCCAAGCGGAATATAATTCGCATCATACAGCAAAATATCCGCCGCCATCAAGACTGGATAGTCGAAAATCCCCACGTTCACCGAAGTTTTACCTTCGCCCTTCTCCTTGTACTGTGTCATGCGGTTTAACTCACCCATCGTCGCCACGCAGTTCAAAATCCAACACAGCTCCGAATGCGCCGGCACCCTAGATTGCCGATAAATATGCACATTTTCGTTTACATTCAGCCCCGCCGCCAAATAATACTTGAGACTCCGAATCGTATTCTCGGTCAAATTCCCATCCACGTCCGAAATAATCGAATGCAGATCCGGCACAAAAATGTTCACCTGAAAGTCATGCGAATGCTTGTTTGCCAGCCGCACCATCGGAAGTAGCGCCCCCAAATAATTCCCCAAAGTTAAAACTGAATTTGCTCTAATCCCCGTTAAAATCGTCTTCATACTACCATTATAACACAAAACCTCAGCTAAACAGAAGTCCAGAATCGTCAAGATTGGTGTTTTCTTCTTGCGAAGCGCGTCTTATCGACGAGCGAGCAAGAAAAAACGCCAAGATTGGCGATTATGGTGGTGGAGCACACGAGATTCGAACTCGTCACCTCTTCAATGCCATTGAAGCGCTCTACCAAATGAGCTAGTGCCCCGTGATTTTATTATATCACCACGAGGCACGTCTGACAAGGCTATTTTTGCTGCAATTCAGCCGAATCTAGCTTAAAATCCGACATCGGCACTGCCACAATGGCTGGATTTTCGTAAGTACTATAATAATACGTCTTCGTAGCCGCCGAATATCCGCCAGTATAGACCGTAATTTCCGACTTACCATCAATCATAATGGCCGCACCATCAATCATCGCCACACCAGTCAGCGTATGAAAAAGCCGCGACACGTTCGCTTCCTCTGTAGATTGCACCGGATAATGCGTATTGAGATAAGCCACCCTTACGAACCGCGACGGCGCATAATAATCGCCCGGAATCCCACGCATGAGAGAACCACTACCAAACGGCGTCAAGACTTGCTTCTCCCATTTCACTTCCTTCGGCATCTGCGGGAACAGATTCATGTAGTTGCGCAAATTTTCCTGATGCCACGCATAGCCAGGTTGGTTCGTCAGAACATCCACCTTGTTGTCAAAGATTTCCATCCCGCGTTCACTATATTCTACCACGATCGACCGCTTACCATCGCCAATGATAAAATGTAGCTCCGACACCGGAAACTGCGCATTAATCGGTTTCGCCACAATAGCGGTATTTCTAAGCGCCTTTTCCGCCTCGTCCACCGTCGCAAAGTTCATCGCCACCCAGAGCGGGAACTCATATGCCGCCACGTTGGTCTTGCCATCCACGGCGTTAGTCTCATAATGTGCATAACCTGGAAAGTTTAGCCCTGCGATGGCTAGCCCCGACTCATTTGCGCAATCAAAATAAAGCGGCGTGTTCTCTACTACAATCGCCATTCCAATAATCGCGCCCTGCTTAGACTTCATTTCTCCTAAAAACGCGGAATTATACGAATACCCACGTGGTGTCAAAACCACCTTCTGCCCATATCCTGTGGACCAGTCTAGATTTCGTCCGAAAAACATATTACCCTTATCGTCACTAAACCGCACCCCTGTGCACATGTTTTCTCCTTTATTTAACTATAACCATTATAGCACAAAAACAAAAATCCAGCCATTTTGGCTGGACTTTTGTCGCACAAAACTATTATATCTTATTCGCAAAAACCACAAAACGTTCAGAATCATCCGTGCCATAACAGGTCTGAATCACAGCATCGTAGGCCTTTTTGTTGTTATCAAGCCCGCCAGCTTTCTCGCTTCCATCGTTCCAGCTCACCCAACCCTCGCGGATTTTGCTCTGATTATACCGGTTACCATTAAGCGTCAAATATCCGCCGTTCATACCAAAAATCCGCGTTGCAGCCACCCTATAAGTAGTAGTAACACCATTATCAGTAATACTAAACGTATCGCCGCTCTTCAAATAATGCACATCACGCAAAAGCTCCGCTGTGTTATGGCCATAGATCCACGTCGTACCATTCCCCGCAATCTGACGATAAACGTGATCATAGGCTGGCTTGGCCACGTGAGCATCCTCAACATAGAGCGTCTTTCCCGCCACCTTGATCGTGACACCAGAAGTATAGCTACTACTTACCGCCTGTACAACCTCTAGAGCTGCTGGCGCTTTAGCACTCACATTCACGCTAGGAGCAGACACGGTAGCTAAATTATTACTCCCTGTCGCCGGCACCGCCACATTAGAAGAAATCACATTCACCGGCGCAATTTCAACCGGCTTATTAATAATCACTGTCTCAACCGCGTTAGAATAATCCACCCCGGCAAGTTTCAAGGAGTCAGAAGCCATCAAAACTTCAGGATTAGCCATAATCCCTATGAAACTAGATAGCAAAATCATTAAAATATATTTGCTTATTTTCATCACATACTCCCAATATGCTTATACTTCCATTATATCACACCTTGCAAATAAAGTCAATATCTGCTACAATTAGACAAAACGGAGGCAAAATGAGCAAGTTTGATGACCAATATATTGACCTATGTCGGCGCATCTTAGACCATGGCGAAAAAGTCGTGAATTACAAGAAAGTCGATGAGCGCGGCGGTACAGTAGCTTCGGCTATTCCAGACCACCTAGCCCAGGGGCAGCAAGCCGTCAAGACTATCCGTCTGCCGCACCAAGTCCTCCAGTTTGACCTTGAGGAAGAGTTCCCGATTTTGACCTCCAAAAAAGTCGCCTTCAAAACCGCCACGCTAGAGATGCTCTGGATTTACCAGCAGGCCTCTAACGACGTCCGTTGGCTGAGAGAGCGCGGCATCAAAATCTGGAACGAATGGGAAATCGCCGAAGACGGCACCTATATGGAGCGAAACATCAACCAGTTATTTAGAGACTCTCACCCAGGCGAGGCTCCAGAAGATTTCGCCCATACCATCGGCACCGCCTACGGCTGGATCGTAAAAAGATACGATCTCGTCAACAACCTCATCGAGACCCTAAGGACAAACCCTGGCAACCGCCGTATGATTATGTCTCTCTGGCAAAACGAGTGGCTCCCTACCGCCGCTCTGCCGTCTTGCGTCTGGAATTCGCAGTGGAATCTCATCGATGGCCGCGTCAACGTCCTCGTCACCTCACGTTCATCTGACGTGCCACTTGGCCTGCCGTTCAACGTCTCGCAATACGCCGTTCTCTGTCATCTCATAGCTCAGTGCATCGGGGCCCGCCCAGGCCAGATGGCTTTCATTACCAACGACGCCCATATTTACGAAAACCAGATCGACGGCATAAGAGAGCACATCGCTCGCTATGACGAAGCAATCAAATCTGGCACCCTGCCAAAAGCCCCAACCCTCTGGATCAACCCCGACATTCACGAATTCGCCGATTTCGATAGTAGCAAAGACCTGCGTGACATCCGCCTGGAAAATTACGAAAACCTCGGCACCATCAAGATGCCGGTTACGGAGTAGCTATGTTTAGTCTTATCGCGGCCATCGGCAAAAATCGTGAGCTCGGCAAAAACGGCCAGCTCATCTTCCACATCAAAGAAGATATGCAATTCTTCCGTGACACTACGATGGGTCATACCGTCATAATGGGACGAAAAACCTGGGAATCTCTCAAAAGAAAGCTTCCAGGTCGTAAAAACATCGTCATCTCGCGTAGCGAAGTAGAAGGCGCCGACGAAGTTATCCACGACATCGCCACCTACATCGAAAAAAATAAAGACAGAAGCGAAGAGATTTTTGTCATCGGCGGCGCCGCTATCTTCAAAGAGTTCCTCCCTGCCGCAAAAACTCTCTATCTCACCGAAATCGCCGCCACCGCAGAAGATGCCGATGCCTTTTTCCCATTTTTCAACCCCGACAATTATTCCTGCGAAGTAATCAAGAAAGGTTCCGAAAATGATCTAGCATTTTCCATCGTCAAATATACGTTATTATAATCAGACGGACATCATGAGGACCCGTCCAAAATAGGAGATTATCATGAAAGATGCAGTTTTTGGATTAATTGATAAAGAAAAAACCCGCCAAAGCGAAGGCCTAGAGCTAATTCCGAGCGAGAATTACGTGTCAAAAGCCGTTCTCGAGGCTATGGGCTCGGTTCTTACTAACAAATATTCCGAGGGCTACCCAAGTTTTGATGGCCTAGGCATTAGCGACAAAGAGTGGGACGAGACCAAAATCGCCGCCGAGATTTTGCCAAACTACCGCTATTATGGCGGCCAAGACAACGTCGATCGCATCGAGCGCCTCGCTATCGACCGCGCTTGTCGGCTCTTCCACGCTGCTCACGCCAATGTTCAGCCGCATTCCGGCGCAAGCGCCAACGAAGCCGTCTATTTCGCCTGGTGTGAGCCTGGCGACAAGATTCTTGCCATGAGCCTTCCGGCCGGCGGTCACCTCACCCACGGCGCCCCAGTCACCCGCTCCGCTCACATCTATAATTTCATCGGCTACGGGGTCACCGCAGATGGAGATATAGATTACGCCGACCTTGAGAAAAAGGCCCTAGAAGAAGAACCAAAGCTCATCCTCGTTGGCTACTCCGCTTTTATGAAAATCCCAGATTTCGCGCGTATCGCCAAAATCCGCGATAAGGTTGCCGAAAAATCCGGCCACGAAGTGCTCCTCATGGCTGACATGGCTCACGTTGCTGGCCTCATTGCCGGCGGCGTTCATCCAAATCCCCTCGATTACGGCTTCAACGTAATGACCACCACCACTCACAAAACTCTCCGCGGTCCGCGCGGCGGCCTCATTCTCTCAAACGGCAACGTCGCTTCCCCGCTCAAAAAACCAGAGAAGAATCTTGCAAACATTCCGATCCTCATCGACCGCGCCGTCTTTCCTGGCACGCAAGGCGGCCCGCTTGAGCACGTCATCGCCGCTAAGGCCGTCTGTTTTGGTGAAGATTTAGAGCCAGAGTTCGAGACCTACGCTAGGAAAATCGTCGAAAACGCCAAAGCCCTTGCGAACGCACTCCAGGAAAACGGCTTCGTCCTCCAGGGCGGCGGCACCGAGAATCATCTCATTCTCATCGACATGCAAAAATCTTTCGGCCTAGATGGCAAAATCTACGAAAAAGCCCTCGACATGGCCGGCCTCACCTTGAACGCCAATTCCCTCCCCACCGACAAGGGTGGAGCCTTCCGCCCATCTGGCGTTCGCCTTGGCACTCCAGCCATCACCACCCGCGGCATGGGCGTAGAAGAGATGCAAAAACTCGCCGATTGGATGAAGCGCGTCGCCGATATCTGTAAAGAAGCCGGCACAGAAGACAATCTCAAAGATTACGCAGAAGACCTCACCACCATCAAAAATGAAGTGCGCGATCTTGCACTTCAGTTCCCAGTGCCGAGCATCTAGCTGCAAAAAGGGCGAGTCTCTCGCCCTTTTTCGTGCATTTTTCACCAAAATGTGCTATAATAGATGTATCGGGGACGTAGCTCAGTTGATAGAGCGCTGCATTCGCATTGCAGAGGTCGTGAGTTTGAATCTCATCGTCTCCACCATTTTTTTATGCCCCAAGAATTTTACCCCTGTAAAATCCAAAACCCACGTTTTTTCACACAAAAATCAAAAAGTATGATATACTTAGAATGCAACAAGCAAATATATTATTAAAACGGCAATTATATTTTATTATATACGCTGAGTTTGATCGAACATAGGAACAGCACCATTAGGCTAGTGAATGTTCGATCGGCTTTGCCGTAAGATATTTGCTTGTTGCACCTAGTGGTGCTGTTTTTATATCAAAAGCACCACGTCGTAAAAAAACAAGTGAGGTAACATGGTGCAATTCATACATACAAAATATAAAAATCGCAGCAATTGTCTTGGTAGCAATACCAAGCTCTATGGCAAGAATCATAACAATAACACTCCCACCGGGATTTTTAGTAAGATTTCCCGTTTGCGGAGTATGTTTTTATTCTTCTCTGTTATTTTGCCGAGTATGATTATTGCTGCCGCGAGTATGATTTCTCCAGTCTTTGCCGACAGTTCTTCCTCCGCAGTCTACGGCGACGAAGGCTCAGTGGAAAATAGTTCCAACTTTAGCGTCACGGTAGAAGAATTGAACGCTTTGGAACTCCGCCTCTCCGCCAGTGACCTTGTTCTGGACTTAAATCCTACTAGTGATGCACCAGTATTTGGTAGTAGTGATTTAAGCGTCACTGTCTATACTACCAACACTACTGGCTACTATCTCACTATGACCCCAACCTACCAAAGTGTAGCCACTACAAACCTCACTAGAACAGAATCATTAAGTGGCTCCTATCCAACCATCTCTACTCTCACTTCCACTGCATCACCATCCACCTTTGCATCAGTTTCCGATTCTACTACCACAAACAAATGGGGTTATAAAGTAAACACTACTAATCTAAGTACAGTAGATACTACTATATATAATCCTACCATAGCTGCATCCATACCATTAAACAAAACTAATACTCCAATAAATACTGGCGATGAAACTGATATTACCTTTGCCGCTAAAGTAGATTCAGAAACCCCAGCTGGTAGTTATAAAGTAGATCTAAACTTTACTGCCATCACAAATGCAAATACTTATAGCATCACATTCAATCCTGGCTCCGCCTCAAGCGACACATCTCTCACCAACATGCCTTCCCCAAACCCACAGACTGGCGCATTGGAATCTGGCTCCTCCACTAGCATCACTCTCTCTTCCTCCACCCCGACCAGAAACGGCTATAGTTTCCTTGGTTGGTGTTCTGTAGTCCCAACCACATCAAACAATACTGATTCCTGTTCTGGCACTACCTACCAGCCAAACTCTTCCATCACCATCTATACTGATACGCCAGATATCACCCTTTACGCCATGTGGGGTATAGATTCCTATGCAATCACCCTAAACGGCGACTCTGGCATCAGCAACTTCACGGTAAATGGCTCCACCGTATCCAAGGGAGGTAGCACTAGCCTCACTTACGGTCAAACCTATACTATCACGATTAACTATGCAAACGGCTACGAAGCCGCAGCAACTCCACTCCAAAAGAACTCTGGCAAAGGTACAGTATCTGGTACAAGCTTCACAGTAGGTGCTGGTATTGCTACGCTCTATGCAAATAGCAAGAGTAGCAAAATCTATATGCAAACGATGTCCTTCTCGCAATGTACTTCTGCAGGTGTAACTGTTTATGATAGCCGCAATGAAAGCGTATCATATACGGTAAAGCTGATCAGTCTTAATGGTAAAAATAAGTGCTGGATGATGAGTAACTTAAAATTGCCTGGCGGCACCGTCCTCACAACTTCCAACTCCAACGTCACCTCTAGCTACACTCTCCCAAGCCAAACTGAATGGACCAGCACGTCCCAAGATGATTTCTGTAAACCACGTATGGCTTACGTAAGTAGTAACGGCGAATACTACTACAACTGGCCAGCCGCTACAGCTAGAACTAACTCTACATCAAGTACTTCTCGTGACGTTGGCTGTTCCAACGATACTGGTAACTCCGTAGGCGATATCTGTCCTAAAGGCTGGCGCCTCCCAGTATACTCATACTTAGGTGAAGAAACAGGTAACTCTACATGGCGTTCTGACCTCCAAGCGAATGGCTCCTTAACTAAGACCGGCTACTTCAGCTCCGGCTCCCAGAGCAATGTAGGCTTGTACGGCTACTGGTGGACATCTACTAGGAACGATGTTAGCAGCGCGGGGCGCCTGTACTCCTATGAGAGTACGGCCTATGCCGACGACTACTACGTCTATAAGTACCTCGGGTACTCAGTGCGGTGTATGCGCACGAGTTAGGTCTTCCCTTAGGTTTTCTCCCCGAAGGGAAAAACCCGCCTTACCGCATTAATTGAAAAAACACCACACAAAAAATCTGGGTGAAAACCCAGATTTTTTACGAGTATGATCTTTTAGGGCGCGAGCATGATTTTCCCCACCCCTGTTAAATCAGCCCAGTACGATTCCAAAACCAAAGAGTATGTTTTTTTCAGAGTGATTTTATGTGCCTCCACCAGCTACCCATTTTTGAAGCATAAACCAGATTTGGCGGTTGTAATTGTTACAGAAATTACAGCGCACTCACGACTCCTAAGCGCAAAATAGAATCACTAAAGAACATTGAGGAAGGTCTGGCACTACTCCGTAAACAAAAGAAGAGTCCGCTAAAGTCGTGAGTGCCTGCCTAATTTCGTAACAATTACAACAAGACAAGTCCAAGCTTCAAAAATGAGCAGCTGGTGGAAAAGCTTCAAAAATGAACAGCTGGTGGAGCTCAAAAAAAATAAGCCCCATCGGGGCTTATTTTTAACGCTTCGAGAACTGCTCTTTCTTGCGTGCAGACCGAAGACCATATTTTTTGCGCTCTTTCTCACGTGGATCACGCTTCATCATACCGGCTTTCTTGAGCATCGGACGTAGATCTGGTGCTTCTAGTGTGAGAGCCTTCGAGATAGCGAGTTTGATCGCATCTACTTGGCCAGCCAAGCCACCGCCTTTTACCACGATGGTGATGTCGTAATCTTTCTGCTTGCCAGCAATTGCTAGTGGGTCAGTCACCTCGGCTAGCAAAGTCTTGTTGCCAGATAGATAATCTAGCGCACTTTTGCCATTGATGGTGATTTCACCCTTACCAGCATAGAGACGTGCAGTCGCAGTCGCAGACTTGCGGCGCCCTAGGCCGTAAACATATTTCTTATCTGCCATTACTTAATCTCCTTTGGGTTTTGTGCTGCGTGAGCATGCTCCGCTCCGTCAAATACACGAAGCCGTGCAAGCCGGTCCGCAGCCAGTTTATTCTTCGGGAGCATTCCCTTGACGGCCTCACGAATCGCAACTTCAGGATTCTTCTCGATAACTTCCTCAAGTTTGAGTTCGGTAAGACCACCTGGGAACCCACTATGGCGATAATACTTTTTATCGACCATCTTGTTGCCGGTCACCTGAATGTTTTTCGCATTCACTACTACCACATAGTCACCGTTGTCAATATGTGGAGTATAGGTCACCTTGCTTTTGCCCATGAGCTTGTCGGCAATTACTACTGCCAATTTGCCAAGCGGCATCGAGCCGGCGTCAATCACCCACCATTCCCGACTAATTTCCGAGGATTTCTGTGAATAAGTTTTCATTATTTCTCCTCCTTCTTGGCCTTAGGGGCTTTTTCGGCCTTGAGAGCCTTCTTAGCCTCGCTAGCCTTTGGCTCCTCGACAGGCTTTTCTACCATCTCGATTTCATCAACAAAAGAGATAGTACCCATCTCAGAATTGTCACCGCGGCGATAACCTGCGTGCTCAATCCGAAGATACCCAGAATTGCGGGTAATCTGTGGAGCAATTACGTCCACGAGAAGGTTCGCAGTCTCCACATCGTCAAGCCGAGAAATCACCAACCGACGATTAGAAAGTCCGCCCTTCTTAGCGAGCGTAATTAGTTTTTCCGCTTCGCGGCGAATTTCCTTCGCCCGCGCCAGCGTAGTTGTTATAGTTTGATACTTGATCAGAGAGCATACCAGCCCACGACGGAGTGCCAACCTCTGGTCAGTTTCACGGCCGAACTTGCGGCCTTTGTATCCGTGGCGATGCATATTAATTTATAAACTCCGTTAACTTTTCTTTAACTTCGTCTAATGCCTTCTGTCCAAAGCCTTTCAAGTCCTTCATGTCGCTTTCAGATAGAGTCACGAGGTCCTGAATAGTCTTGATGTCATTATTAAGAAGTGCATTAGCGGTCCGAGCCGAGAGATTTAGCTCCTCAATTGGCTTGAGCAGGCCAGAATCTTCGTCATCGTTGTTGCTACCTGGAGCAGGAGTCCGCTCAATGTGGGTCCCGCCAGCTAGCGCGGTGTACTGATTCACGAGAATCGCTGCCGCTTCTTCAAAAGCTGCGCGCGGCGAAATCGTACCATCGGTATTGACCGTGAGTGTCAGTTGCTGCAAATTGGTATCCTGACCAACACGAGTATTCTCAACTTTGTAGCGTACGCGAAGAACCGGGGTAAAGACCGCATCAACTGCAATCATATCAGAGTGCAAACGATCTTCAGAGGACTTGTCAATGGTAAGGTAACCACGTCCGGATTCTACCACAAAGTGCATTTTGAGGACATACTTCGGGTCATCAATGTGACAAATTACTTGGTTTGGATTTGCGATTTCCACTTCCGATGGAAGTTTAATATCGCCAGCTACTACGCGCTTCTCGCCGTCTTTTTCCGAAGACTGCTTGTCGCCCTTGATCTCAAGAGAAAGCTCTACTGGACCTTCAGTGTGCATCTTGAAACGAATGTTCTTGAGGTTCAGCATGATATCCACCACATCCTCGCGAATGCCAGGAATAGCGGTAAACTCATGCGTCGTACCTTCAATCGAGAAAGCCGTAATTGCAGCACCCTTCACGCTGGAGAGGAGAACCCGCCGGAGAGAATTACCAAGCGTGTTTCCATAGCCATAATAAAGTGGCTTAATCACAAACTCGGCCTCAGTCGGACTGATTTCCTTGACCTCGGCGAGTGTAGCTTCGTGAATGTTTTTTGTTGTCATTTAAGTCCTCCTTAACGTGAGTAGTACTCAACGATTAGTTGTTCATTAATGCCGGCTTCCGCTTCTTCGCGTTTCGGAAGTCCAGTCACCTCAATCTTCATCTTTTTGCCATCAGCTTTTAGCCAAGACAAAGGAGTAGCTCCTGCCGCACCCATTACGTTCTGGAGATTCTTGAAATATTCAGTCTTCTGTGCCTTAGGGCGCACCTCTAGCACATCACCTGCTGAAAGTCGGATCGAAGGAATATCAATCCTCCGGCCATTCAAAAGGAAATGACCATGCGATACCAGCTGTCTTGCCTGGCGACGAGTCGTAGCAAAACCTGCACGGTAAACTACGTTATCTGCCCGTCTCTCTAGGAACTCCAGCAATTTCTCGCCAGTCAAACCTTCAGACTTTTGAGCTTCTTTCATCAGTTTCGCAAACTGCTTTTCTAGCAAGCCGTAAGTCCGGCGTACTTTCTGCTTCTCGCGAAGCTGTGTCAGATAAAGGCTACCGCCACGCACGCGCATGTCACCATGCTCACCTGGAATACCAGACTTCTTGGCCATCACCTTGTTTGCTTTTGGCGCAAGAGCATAGCCCTCGCGACGGCTCTGTTTTACAATTGGAGAATTATCGCGTGCCATTACGGTTTCCTTTCTCCCTTCGGACGCACACCACCGTGTGCAATCGGGGTTACATCAGTAATAGAATCAATTCTAATGCCAACAGTCGAAATCGCCCGAATTGCTGCGTCACGACCCAAACCAATACCAGACACAAACACATCTACAGTATTAAGAGCGTGATTTTTCTTTGCAATGTCAAGCGCCTTTTCGGCAGCTACACCAGCTGCAAATGCCGTACCCTTCTTCGAGCCACGGAAGCCATTAGCTCCAGCGGACGAAGCCGAAAGCACTGCACCAGTTTTGTCGGTGACACTAATAATTGTATTGTTAAAAGTAGCCTGAATGTGTACCTGACCGGCATTGACAATCCGCTTGCCTTTCTTTGCAGCCTTAGTCTTTGGAGCCGCTGTAGTTTCAGTAGCTTGAGCTGCAGTAGTAGTTTTAATTTCTTCTTCTGCCATTTCTTACTCCTAAGTTTTACTTGCTGCTTTTGGTTGTGCACCACCGACCGCGATCGCCTTACCCTTACGAGTACGTGCATTCGTACGAGTACGCTGGCCGTTGACTGGTAATTTAGCCTTGTGGCGGACACCCTTGTAGGAATTAATATCCTTTAGACGTTTGATATTATTGCTCACGAGGCGCCGTAAATCACCTTCAACATGATATTTCGCGGAAATAATGTCGTTGATTT
>JAFRBW010000013.1 GCA_017404685.1 Candidatus Saccharimonadota bacterium | reverse complement strand
TCTCATCGCCATTAGCTAGTGGTGCGGTGGTTTTATTGAGTGGAACTGCGGTGGTGACGGCTGGATTATAGTTAGTAGTATCTATAGTACTTAAGTTGGTAGTGTTTACTTTATAGCCCCACTTATTGGCTGTGGTAGTATCGGAAGTAGAAGAGAAGGTAGATGGAGCTACGGCACTAGCCAATGTAGCAATAGTTGGATAGTTACCATTTAGTGCTTCTGTACGAGTGAGGTTGGTAGTGGTTGGGGTCATAGTGAGATAATAGCCAGTGGTGTTGGTAGTATAGACAGTAACGCTTAAATCGCTACTACCAAATACTGGTGCATCACTAGTAGGGTTTAAGTCTAGTACAAGGTCACTGGCGGAGAGGCGAAGTTCCAGGGCGTTTAGTTCTTCTACCATGACGCTAAAGTTGGAACTATTTTCCACTGAGCCTTCGTCACCGTAGACTGCGGAGGAAGAACTGTCGGCGAAGACTGATGCAGAAAAACTAAAAACAGACATTGTAGCAAGAAATGCGAGGATTACAAAGGCATAGCGTGGAAACGCGACGAAAGTTCGTCCAAAAATCGTACTCCGGACTTTGGAAATCATACTCGCCAAAATAACAGAGAAGAATAAAAACATACTCCGCAAACGGGAAATCTTACTAAAAATCTCGGTGGGAGTGTTGTCGCTGCGATTTTTATATTTTGTATGTATGCTTTGCACCATTTGACCTCACTTTTTTAGCTTTTAGCCTGGTGGTGCAATTATTTCTTTTGAATACTAAAGGCACCACGAGGGTGCAATAGTCCAAACGATGTGCCACGCACAGCAGTGGACGCCTCATGGTGCCTTTAATCTGCTGTGTCATCGTCCTTTTGACATGGAACATCTTAATTTGAACTATTGCAATTTTATTGTAGCAAAATAGTGTGTTTAAATCAAGTATTTTTGCAAAGAAGGTGGATTGGTCGCATAGGATTGAATGTATCCGTGGCTATTATTTTTCCTTGTTATTTTTGATATAATGTAGGTATATTCGAAGATATTCGCCATCTCCCCTTCGTAAAGAAGGGGGTACATTCTATTGACATAGTTTGTGGAACGCCCGTTTGACCTTTTCTAGGTCCGACTTTGGGACGCGTCCAATCTTTGAGTGCAATCTTAAGACACTCATTACTCTAGCCTGGTACACGGCGGCGAATTCTGTTATTTATCCCCTACCATATTGAGATATCATATCACATTTAAACCGTCAAAGTTAAATCAAAAAAGAGCCAAACTACATTTGGCTCTTTTGCTTTCTACATGCGGATTTCGGCATCGACGCCAGCTGGGAGGGAGAGGTTTTGAAGGCTCTCGATCGTCTTTGGGTTGGCATCGAGGATGTCGATGAGGCGCTTGTGAACTTTCATCTCGAAGGCTTCGCCGCCGGTCTTGTAAACGTGTGGCGACTTCACTACGGTGAAAGTGCTACGCTTGGTTGGTAGAGGGATCGGCCCAGATACGCGAGCGCCGGTACGGATAGCCGTATCAACAATCTGGCGAGCGCTCTGATCAATCACGCGATGGTCGTACGCCTTGAGGCGGATACGAATGGTGAGACCTTCATTCTTTTTTGCTTCTGTCATTTTGTCCTTTCGCCCCTATAACTTCAGATGGGCGCTTAGATGGCCGGTCGGTGAATTTTTAGGGGTAGATGATTAGTTTGTTATAATACCATTATATCACGTTTTGCACGATTTTGCAATATGCGGTATAATAGTTGTATGAGTAAAGTTTCGACGCTTAAGAAACGCTTTTATTTCGTGGCAGCGAAGTATTTTCGTTACTTTGCGAACCGGGCCTTCCGGCGGTGGCATCCGCGGGTGATTGCTGTGACTGGGTCGGCTGGGAAGACGACGATGCTGGATATGCTAGAGCATGAGATGGGGGACAAGGCTCACTATTCGCATGATGCGAATTCGGCGTTTGGGGTATCGTTTGACCTTTTGGGGCTAAAAGGCATCCATGGGTCTAAGCTGAAGTGGATTTATCTCTTTATTGCGGCGCCGTTTCGTGGGCTGTTTTATCGGCGGCGGGCGAAGTTTTACGTGGTAGAGATTGACGGGGAACGGCCGCATGAGGCGGAGTTTCTGGCGGAATGGCTGAGGCCAGAGGTGACGATTTGGGTGTCAATTGGGCTGTCGCACGCGGTGCAGTTTGAGAAGGTGGTGGAAGAGGGGAAATTCAAGGATCTTTCCGAGGCGATTACGGCGGAGTTTGCGAATCTGCCGGCAAATACATCAAAGCGGGTATATATTGACGCGAGTTCCAAGCTGATGGTGGAGGCGACCTCTGATATTAAGGCGAAGGTGATCCCGATCCAGAAATCGCTAATGAAAAAATACGTGGTCTATCCGGATTCTACGGACTTTACCTACGGGGATACGACTTTTCATTTTGACACGCCGCAGCCGAAAGACGTGGCGTTCAATCTGTTCGTGCTGCAGGATTTGATGAAATACCTGAAGCTGCCGTTTAACCCGGATTTTTCGGGGCTAAAGATGGCGCCGGGGCGATGTTCGCATTTTGTAGGGAAAGGCGGGGCGGATATCGTGGATAGCACATATAATGCGCACATGATCTCGATGGCGTCGATCCTGGACATGGCAAAGCGGATGCACGCGGAGCACAAGTGGCTGGTGATTGGAGATATTGTGGATCAGGGGTCGCTAGAGGAAGAAGAGCATCGGCGGCTAGCAAAGCTGATTGCTGAGGTGAAGCCAGAGCGAGTGGTGCTGGTGGGGCGGCGAACGAAAGAATACACGGCGCCGGAGCTCAAGAAATTGGGGATTTCTGCTGTGGCAACGACGGATCCGCGCAAAGCTCTCGCCTATCTGGAAAAGCGGGTGCGTGGGCGCGAGACTTTGATTTTTAAGGGGAGCCAATACCTAGAGTGGATTATTGAGAAGATGCTGGAAAATCCAGCGGATGCGGCGAAGTTATGCCGGCGAGACCGCGGGGCGATTGCGCGGCGGAAAGCGTGGGGGCTAGAATAATGAGCGGTGGTGGAGCGACGGGATTGCCAGAGAAAAAACCTACTCAGAAGAAAACGAGCGAGGCGCCTAAGGATCTTCCGAAAAAGTCTGCGGAAAAAGACAGCGCGGCGGCTTTAAATAAGATGCCGTATGACCTTTATATCGTACATGGGTGGACTTACACAGTGGAGCCGTGGCAACACACGCTTGATATTATGAAGGGAAATGGTATTCGCGTGAAAATGTTGCATGTGCCGGGACTTACAGAGGAAAGCAAGAAAGTTTTTGAGATTTCTGACTATGTGGCGTGGGCAGAGAAGGAGATTCCGGATGGGGCGGTGGCGCTGGGACATTCTAATGGCGGGAGGATTTTGCTGAATCTCTGCGCAAAGAGACCAGAGAAGTTGTCGCAGTTGATTTTGCTGGATGCGGCGGGGATTTACGAGCCATCGGCGAAGAAGAAAATTGTGGCGCGGCTGGCGAAGATTGGGCGACCACTCAAGAAAGTGCCGCTTCTTAATAAAGCGTTTCATCGGATTACAGGGACGACAGATTATTCGCACGCGCCGGAGAATATGAAGAAAACACTAGTGAATATGATAGAATCAGATAAAAGTCTGGATTTTGCCAAGGTGGCGACGCCGACTTTCATCTTGTGGGGCAAAAAAGACACCACCACGCCGCCGCGGCAGGCGACGATGATGTATGAGAAGTTGCCGAATGCGGAGCTGAAGTTTTATGCGAATTGGACGCACGCGCCGTATATTTCGTCGCCGGAGGAGCTGGCGCGAGCGCTGACGACTCTAATTAAGAGGGTGCAAAAATGAAACGTTACTTCCTAGGACTCGCAGCGGGAAGAAAAGGGGCGTGGCGACAGCTTTTTACTCATGGAAGCAAGAAGGATGCCAAGGAGCTATGCGAGTTCCTTGAGAAAAGATATGGCGGAGAGGCGATGCTCTGTAAGAACGGGCGAAGCGCGCTGACTCTGGCTCTTTTAGCGAATTTTAAGCGTGGCGACTTAGTACTGGTGAATGGGTTTACTTGCTATGCGGTATATGAGGCGGTAAAGGCGGCCGGGATGGTACCGGTGTTTACGGATATTGAACGCGAGACACTAAATATGGATTTATCTAAGATTGATACAGATAATGCCAAAGGTATTGTCGTCCAGAACACGCTCGGAAATCCGGTGGATATGGTAGCGGTGGAGAAGTTTGCGAAGGAAAATGGGCTGCTCATTATTGAAGATTTGGCGCATTCGGTGGGAAGATTTTATTCGGATGGGCGCGAAGCGGGGACGGTTGGCGTGGCTACGGTGCTGTCGTTTGGCAAAGAAAAGGCGATTGATACGACTTCTGGCGGAGCAGTAGTGTTTAGAGGGAGTGATGCTATTGAATCGCGGGCATTCCGGAGCGCGGCAGCGCGAGGGTTAGCGCCGTCTGCCCGTGGCGACGGGCCGGACGGACGCGACCCGCGATCAATAGTATCGCGACCACCGAAAGCTTCGGACTATCTTCGCGACAGGTGGTATCCGACGTTTGCGGCATGGGCGAGGGGGCTATCTTATATCCATCTTGGCGGAATATTCATGCGCGCTCTCACGAAGATACATTTTGTGGAAAGGTCGGCGGACAACCGGCTGGATCTTACGCGCAGGATGCCGTATTTTGAGGCGAAACTGGCCCTTATTGAGCTAAAAAAGCTCAAAAAATCTGGCGAAGGGCCGCTGAGGGAGTTTTATCTGGTGCGAGACCGCGAAAAATGTCTCGCGGAGCTAAAGCAGGCTGGGTATTACTTTGATGGACTTTGGTACGAGAAGCCGGTTTCTCCGGTGAGATACTATAAAAAAGTGCATTTTGATGAGGCGGCGTGTCCGGTTGCTACAGAGGTGGCAAGTAAAATTGTCAATTTACCAAATTACTATAGTAAAAAAGATTTGGCTAAGGCGCGGGCAATAATTAAAAAGTACGAGGAGGCAAAATGAGCGAGGTGGATTTTGCGAAAATAGTAGAGAAGTTTCCGGAGGCGAACGCTTTGCAATCGCCAAAATACGCGCGGATGAATGAACTACTGGGGTGCAGGGTGATTTGCGAGGATTTTGATGGCCAAGGTTGGGCCGTGATGGTGGTGCGTGATGCAAAACGAGGGCGGTACTTAGAGATTCCGTGCGGGCCGCTTTGCGATTGGAGCGACAAGAAGATTGTGCGGGAAATCATGACGCGCATTGGTGAAATTGGGCGAGCGGAAAAATGCGTGTTTGTGCGGATGCGACCACAGCTTCCGATGACGGCGGAGAATTTGCAGATGCTTGAGGGGCTGGGGCTAAAGAAATCGCCGATGCATCTAGCAGCGGAACATACAGTGATGATTGACCTCATGAAGACCGAGAGTGAGCTTCTGGCCGAGATGCGTCGGCAGACAAGATATGAGGTGCGGCGCGCGGAAAAACTTGGCATTAAAGTAGTAAAGGGCGACACGGAGGCGGATTTTGAAGAGTTTCACAAAGTCCAGGCGGAGACGGCGCGGAGGCAGAACTTTGTGCCGCCATCGCTCAAGGTTTTGATGGCGGAAAGGGAAGCGTTTCTTGGCGATATTGTGATTTATAAAGCCGTGACGAAGGAGGGTGAGGCGATTGCCTATGGCCTGATTATCAAGGGTGGCAAAGAGGCGGAGTATTATGAGGCGGCCTCGACCGATCTGAACCGTAAGCTGCCAGGGGCGTATGCGCTGCTCTGGCAAGCGATTCGCGATTTGAAAGCGGAGGGATATGAGCGGTTTAACCTCTGGGGGATTGCGCCAGCGGGGCAGCCGCAACACCGGTATGCTGGAGTAACGACTTTTAAGACTGGGTTTCCGGGCGAAGTGGTGGAATTTGTGCCGGCGCACGATTTGGTGCTGTCGCGGCTGGGATATCTGAAAGATTACGTCGTGGAAGCGGCGAGAAAGAAAAAGAGGCATTTATGAGCGACGAAGAGATACTAGAAGAAGCTCTGAAAGATGAGGAAAGATTTGCAAATGAAGAGAGGGGCGCTTGTAATGAATAAAGCTATTGATGCCACCAGTCGGGAGGAATGGGATGGGTTTGTGTCGCAGCGGCCGGAAGCGAATTTTTTGCAGTCGTGGGATTTTTATGAGTTCCACAAGGCGCGAGGGAAGAAAGTGGTGCGGCGACTATTTTATGAGGACGGTGTTATCGTGGGCGCGTATGCTGGCGTGGTGGAAACGGCAAAGCGTGGAACGTATCTCGCGATTGCGGGCGGTCCGATTTGTGATTTTGATAACAAGCGGCTCACGAAAGCCATATTTTCCGACATTAAGCGTGCGGGGGAGGAAAATGGTGCGGTGTTTGTGCGGGTGCGACCGAATGAGGCAATGTCGGACAATATTCTCGCGACTTTGTCTAGGAATGGTTTTAGGAAGGCGCCAATGTATCTGTCGGTGGAATACGCGGGGATTTTGGATCTTCATAAGTCGCACGAGGAGATTCTGGCTGGGGCATCGCAAGGGTTCCGGCGGAAACTGCGGAAGGCCGAGAAAAACGAGATTGAGATTACGGCATCGTGTGATGATGCGACGATTTCTGAGTTTTGTCGGCTAGAAAAACTACATGCGGAGCGGCAAAAATATGTGGCGTTTTCTGCTGAATTTTTGACGAAGCAATTTGAGGCGTTTCGTGAAGGCGGAGAGATTCTGATTTATACAGCGCGGAAGGATGGCGAGATTTTGGCGCAAAATTTTATGATTTTTTACGGGCCGGAGGCGAGTTATCATTACGGCGTGTCGAGCGAACTTGGGACGAAGTATTCGGCGGCGCCGCTACTTCATCTTGCGGCGATGGACGAGGCGCGGCGGCGAGGCTGCGTGCGGTATAATCTCTGGGGGATTGTGGGAGTGGACGAAAAATCGCATCGGTTTTATGGAGTGTCGGAGTTTAAGCGGTCGTTTGGATGCGAAGAGTTTCGGTACGTGCCAGCGCATGATTTGGTTTTGAAGCCTCTACGGTATCAGCTGGATTATCTCGTGGAAACTTTGCGTAAAAAAGTTCGCCACGTTTAGATTTTTGTGATATAATTTAAACATAAGTAATTTAAAAAGGATTTTATGGCACATATAAATCGAAGATACATTGATAAGCACTGGTTCGTGTTTGTGCTCCGCGGTGGGCTTGCGGCAGTGTTTGGATGTTTGGCGCTGTTTAGCGCACTAAATGACCTGGGGTTCACGGTTTCTGTAATCGTGATTTACCTGGTACTAATGGGGATTATTGACGCGACGAGCGCGCTTTATAATTCTACCAAGAAACGCGGCTGGGGGAACTCGGTTATTGACGCGTTGATTGATGTGGCGGCGGCGCTGTTCCTGCTGTTTGTGATGCCGGGGAACCAGATTGCGGCAATGGTAGTGCTGGCGATTTATACCTGTGCGTCTGGTATTATTGATATTATCCATGGGTTTATCAATACCGTTGACCCGACCGATCGTTTTATCCGCGTCCTAGCGGGTGTGATTGGTACGATCACTGGGTTTGTGATTTTGAACGCGGGGTCTTTGAACGATTTGACGTTTGTGCGGTTCTTTGGTGCGTATCTTCTGATCGTGGGCGTTACGAGTATGGTTTATGGTATTCATAATCGTTCACAGAAGATTGAGGATAGCGAAGCGCGGAGCGAAGCGGCCGCAAAAACGAAGAAGAAGGCTGCGGCGAAAGCCAACGCGAAGGCTATCGCAAAGTCTAGTGCAAAGGCCGCGAAGGCTGGGAAGTCTGCAAAATCCGCCGCGAAAAAGTCTGCCAAAAAATCTAGCAAAAAATAAAAAACGTGTTTTTCTCAAAATCCACCCAGTGAATGGGTGGATTTTTACAGGGGTGAGAAGCGTGTTTCTGGGTGGGGGGTTGATTTTTTTGATGAAATGTGACTATAATTTGGCGGGTCGGCGAACTTTATTATTAACATTAATTTGAATTAGCCTAGATGGTTAATTTCAGTTATATAAGAAGGTCCCTTTCTTGGTGGGGAAGAGGACCTTTACGAGAAGATAGAGGAGAGAAAGATGCAGAGCATTACGAAAAATTACAGAAAATGGATGAAGCGAAAAGCTGCGATTAATAATTTTGCTGAACATCGGCAGATTAATGAGGGGGATGTAGTGTGGACGGCGGTTGGTGAGAACGTTGGCGTGGAGATTGACGGAAAGAGTGACAGATATTCTAGGCCTGTGGTTGTGTTGAGAAAACATACGGCACAATGTTTTACTGGCGTACCACTGACTTCGCAACCACATAGCGGTAGTTGGTATGCCAACTTTGAGTTCCAGGGCCGAAAGGAATATGCGGCGCTAATACAAACGAGATTATTTGATACATCGAGAGTTTATAGTCGTATAGGAGAACTTTCTAAAAAGGATTACGAGTGCATACTGGATAGCTATGTTTGTTTAATCACCAAAAAAATGTGCCCTAGCTTTACAGCTAGGGAGCGGGTGATGTCCCGAAAATCGTACTTTCGTACGTAATTATATTATACACCAAGGTGAGAAATAATGCAACAAAATGGGTCTTGTTAGTTATTGCCGGTCAATACTGGGCAACATAAATATCCCACTCGTGGCCGCGTCCAGCCGACCTATCGGCTAAAGGTCGCTCACTGGACGTCGCCAATGCAAATCTAATGGGGTGCCTAACTCGTACGCATACACCGCACTGAGTTCCCGATGCCCTTATTGTTGTAGTCGGCATAGGCCGTACTACCATCGGAGTTCAGGAGCATCGCGCTGTAATCATTGTTCCGAGTAGATGTCCACCAGCGGCCGTACGAGCCGACATTGTACTGGGAGCCGGAGTTGAAGTTGCCGGTAGTAGTTAGGGAGCCATTCGCTTGGAGATTGCTTCTCCAGGTGGAGTTATCTACTTCGCCTGAGTATACTGGGAGACGCCAACCTTTAGGGCAGATATCGCCTACGGAGTTGGATGTATCGTTAGAACAGCCAGATGCACTGGATGTGGAGTTGGTTCTAGCTGTTGCTGCTGGCCAGTTGTAGTAGTACTCCCCATTTTTAGAGGCCATGTATGGTTTACAAAAGTCGTTTACCCAGCCGGAAGAGCCAGTGTCGCTTGGGATGGTGTAGTCGGCGGTGACGTTGGAGTCGGAAGTAGTGAGGGTAGTGCCACCTGGGAGCTTGAGGTTAGACATCATCCAGAGGGTTTTGGTGCCGTTGAGGGAAAGCATCTTGACGGAGTAGCTAGTACTGGTACGGGAGTCTTTGAGAGTGGCGGTGGTGCCGACGGCGGTGTTATTGAAGACCATATCATTGATGTCTTGCATATAGGTTACGTCGGCGATGGTGTGGTCCTCCCGGACGCAGCGTACGAAGAACCCGTTGTACTTGTAGTCGAAGGCGGCACTCAGGATGTCATAGTTGTTGTTGTAGCGCAGGCGGTACTGAAGCGTCGCATCGACCGCAGTAGCAGACCACCAGTCCGAGACCACCGAGGCACCCTGAAGAGAACCAACGTAGTAGTACCCGGCGTAGAACCTCCAGTTGGAGCGGTTAGCACTTACGACGTTACGCATTTCAGAGTAGGTTGGGAGGCGCCAGCCTTTTGGACAGATATCAGAGTTGGCGTTTTCGATTGTGGTATCATCACAGATTGTGCCTGCTGAAGCTGCACAATAATTATACCAGCCGCCAGTTACATTGTAAGTGTTGTTTGTATATGTACCCTCCATCATTCTAGCTTGATTATATGGGCTCGTACTGTCAGCTGTGAGAAGAGTTGTTGGAGTAGCCCAAGAGACTTGTTGGTTCTTGGTAGCGATAGTACTATAGATGTTGGAGTCGCCAGCGTAGAGAGTGAAGCCTGTTGGGAGATAGAGGTTTTGCTCCATGTAACACTGGTTGGAGATAGCATAGGTCTTGTATGATACGCCGGTACGAGCATCAATCATATTAGTACCGCAGGATGTGCTGGTATTTTGCAGAGTGCCACTATTGAAGCTCCAGACGGCATAAAGGGTTTTGGCAGTATCGGCAGTTAGATTCATTGTGCCGGAATAATCTGCGGTGGTAGCATTTGGGGTTTCGCTCCAGCCAGCAAGCGTAGCGTAAGTTGTGCTAGTGTTTGTGGTGGACGCGGTGTGGTAGGTAGCAGTTGGAAGCGTGACGGTCGCAGCGAAACCAGAAAGCGATGAGCTGGATGGTGTGCCGCCGTTGCCGTTGAAGGTTAAATTGTAGTTATATCCGCTGATTGTGCCAGTGAAAGCCAATATCCCGCCAGAAGTTGTGCCGTTGTTTGTGATGGTTATGGTCTGTGCACTAGTGTAGCTGGTACCGGTATTATAGCCGGAGCAAGTGTAGCCGGATGGGCAGGAGACCGCTGAAAGGTAGTAGCCGCTGCTCGGCGTGACCGTGACCGTAGCAGAACCGCCATAAGGAATAATGAGACTATTTACGCTTGACGAAGTGTTAGAGTTTGCGATAGTGATAGTGTAAGAGTCTATACCCCACATAGCGTAAAGGGTAATATCTGGCGTATCAGTATAAATAGTGATGGAACTGCCTGGTTGATATGTGGTACCGCTACCATCAGTAGTATTGGTACATGAGTCATTATTGTTTGACGTAGTTGGAGTTACAGAACACCAGCCGAGGAAGCTATAGCCAGCTCTGGTTGGGGTGGAGCTGGAGATGGTGATGCTAGTGGAAGAACCAGATTCCAATGCGCCGGGTTGAGGGTTTGGGGAAGGCATGCTGATGAGAGATGCATCGCTTGAGGCAGAGCCGGGATTGAAGGTGATGCTGTAGGTATTTGCATTTGTGATAGCAGTGAAGTTTAGATCTACTTTATAACTACCAGCTGGGGTTTCTGAATCTACTTTGGCTGCAACGGTGATGTCTGTTTCATCTCCAGTATTAATTGGAGTATTAGTTTTGTTTAATGGTATTGATGCAGCTATGGTAG
>JAFRBW010000012.1 GCA_017404685.1 Candidatus Saccharimonadota bacterium | reverse complement strand
ATTCATCCTGAGCCAGGTTCAAACTCTCCATTAAAGTTTCAAGTTTGAAAACTCAAATTAAAAAACTGACGATGATTAATTGCACAACTAAATTGTTAAACTTTCTCTAAAGACTTTCAAATAATATCTCGCAGCTTTAGACTAATTACTAGTTTATCGCACATCGTCAGTTTTGTCAATACTTTTTTTGGACTTTTTTTAACTTTTTTTGAAAAAAGTTAGTTTTTCTGGGATTTTGGGGCAGAATTACGGGATTTGCCGGTGAAAAACCAGAAAATTGCGGCTGTGGCAGCGAAAATCGTAGCGATGACAGGAACGAGGTTGATGGTTCCCTGGCCGGTGCTAACGCCGGTTTCTGGAGTGAGCGGAGCAGTTTCGACTACGGAATCCGCGGCAGCAGTATCTTCGCTAGAGTCGCCAACGAGATTAGTGACGCCTGAAAGGTCTGGGAGGTTGTCTAGGCTACCATCGGACGATGTTGTATTAGCAGAGGCAACCTGGGAGCTGGCGGCGAGTTCGGCGAGCCTAGTTTCAAGAGACAATAGAGTATTGTTTGCTTCCGCGGCTACAGCTTCTGCGGCGGCAGCGGCGGCGTTTGCGTTATCTATAGCTTCTCTGATAGCTGCGGCAGCACGTTCGGCTTCTTCAGCACGAGCGATGGCGGCAGCAGCGCGAGCTTCTTCTGCAGCAACTCTAGCTTCTTCGGCAATAGCCCTGGCTTCTTCGGCCGCAAGACGGGATTCTTCGGCCGCCAAAACGCTTTCTGCGGCGTTTAATGCGGAAGAAGCCGCTGCGGTAGCTTCGTCCCTGGCGATGTTGGCTGCGGCTAGGGCTTCGTCTCTGGCTTGCCTGGCGGCGTTGGCTTCCTCAGTAGCAGAAGCGGCGGCACTCGTGGCTACCTCTATAGCGTTGTTTGCAGCCTCGAGGGCAGCCTGGAGTTCGGCGATGTATTCCCTGGCCTCGGCGGCAGCAGCATTAGCCTCGGTGGCCGCGGCAGTGGCCTCGGCGAGTGCTTGACGCAAGGCTGCTTCTTTTTCGCGCGTTTCAATCAGGGCCGCATCCTCAGCTGTGCTTTCTGCGGTGACGTACAGGCTAGTGTAGCCGTTATTCTCAACGTAATAGTTTAGCTGGCATTCGCCGCTGCCATCCCAGCCGTTTTCGACACACTGGTAAAAACTATTTGTTCTGTGGTGTTTTGCGCCGCTCGTGTCGTAACCTGCAAAATAGATGCGCTGGTTGGGATTATTTGCGATAATGTCGCCAGAGATGTCATAAACAATGCGGTTTTCGGCGTTACCGGTAAGCCAATCGGTGTTTCCCTTTTGACTATTATAGAGAACATGGATGCCGTCTCCAGCGGAACCGGTCGAGAGAATCTGGTCAGCATATTGCCAAATCAGATCAGAATTGCTGCCGATTGCTGGGCTTATGGTGTTGTCGGCCCAAAAAATGGTGAAGTTTTGGAGCTCAAACGCGTCTTCCATAAACGTGTTGGTGTAATCGACATAAAATCGGAGTGTGCCAGCGGTGGGGTTGACGGCCGTGAGGGCGATTTTGTTGACGTAATTAAGTTTGAAAGCCGATTCATAGAGAGCGCCGTAGGTGTTACGGAACTGATTCTCCTTGGTGAGGCGACAGTTAATAAAAGAGTTGGTGTTTTTGAAAACGCCGCAACTGGAGGTGACGGTGTCGATGAATTCGTCGTACATCGCTCTAAGTTCTGGAACATCGTAATATGTCCCAGTGTCGGTGACGGTCTCAGCGAATGTTGGCAGTACCTGGCCGAGAGTGCCAGCCAGCAGCATCGCAGTTGATATGAGAGTATATTTTTTTGGCATAAAATGCTCCTTTGTTTAAAGTTTATGGGGCAGTATAGGCACTTTACATCAAAAAAGTCAACCCCCCACCTCGCGAATTTTGCGCAGTATTAGGTGGGGGGTTGAAAATTATCTGAAGCTGTGATATAATCCGGCTATTTCTCTGCTTCTACCTCTGTTACTTGCTCGCTATCTTCCTCTTCTGGCAAGACAAGACCGATAGAGGCAACTGTATCGCCTTCGCTCATTTTCATGATGCGAACACCTTGAGTGGCGCGGCCGAGAGTTGGGATTTCTTGCATCGCGACGCGAATGGCCTGGCCTTTGGTGGACATCATAATGACTTCTTTAGCGGCTGGATCGAGAGTATGAACAGCGACAATTGGGCCGGTTTTCTCGGTGACAGTGGCGACTTTGATGCCGACGCCGCCGCGCTTGTGCGGAGGGAAGTTGGAAACGAGAGTAGCTTTGCCGTAGCCGTTTGCTGAAACAGCAATGAGCTTTTGGTCTGGATCAGTAATGACGTCCATGCCGACGATTTCGTCCTTCGGGCGGAGACGCATACCGCGGACACCCATAGCAGAGCGGCCCATGGCGCGAACTTCTTTCTCGTTGAATCTGGTGGCTTGGCCGGCTGATGTAGAAATTACAATATCATTCTCGCCGGTAGTCTCTTTGACCCACTTGAGTTCGTCACCGTCATCTAGCTTAATGGCGATGAGACCGCTGCTTCTGACGTTGAAGAAGTCCTTGATGGCCGATTTCTTGATGGTTCCCTTCTTGGTGGCCATGAAGAGGTAGCCGTTCTCGACGCCTTCACCTTGTTTGATAATGGCGGTGATTTTTTCCTCTGGATGCATATTGAGCATATTGACAGCGGCGGTACCCTTGGCGGCTAGAGAGGCCTGAGGGACTTCGTAGGCTTTCATTCGGAAGAGACGGCCTTGGTTGGTAAAGAATAATAGATAGTCGTGTGATGAAGCGGTGAGAATCTGGGCGATGACGTCCTCTTCTTTGGTAGTCATGCCCTTTTTACCCTTACCGCCGCGGTTTTGGCGGCGAAAATCGTTCTGAGGGACGCGTTTCATGTAGTTTTCGGTAGTGAGAAGAATGACACTTTCTTCCTCTGGGATAAGCTCTTCCTCAGAGAATTTGCCGACTTCGTGATTGATAATCTTGGAGCGGCGAGGATCGTCGTATTTCTCTTTGATGGCGATAAGCTCTTCCTTGACGACACGGAGGATTTCCTTTTCGTCGGCGAGGATGGCTTCGAGCTTTTTGATGAGCTCGTGGAGTTCTTTCAATTCTTCTTCGATCTTGTCGCGTTCTAGACCTTGGAGACGACGAAGCTGCATCTGGAGGATGGCGTTGGCCTGAATCTCAGAGAGGCCGAAACGAGTCATAAGCTGCTTATCGGCATCATCGTAGGACGAACGAATGACTTTGATGACCTCATCGATGTTGTCGAGAGCGATTTTTAAACCTTCTAAGATATGGGCACGCTCTTTGGCTTTTCTTAAATCAAACTCGGTGCGGCGGCGAATCACTACTTGGCGATGCTTGACAAACTCGCTCAAAATCTCCTTGAGACCAAGGACGCGTGGCTGGATGCCATCCACGAGAGCCAAGACATTATAGTGGAATGTCGTTTGCAAATCTGTGAGCTTGTAGAGTTGATTTAGGATTTTCTTTGGGAAAGCGTCTTTCTTAAGCTCTACGACTACGCGAGTCTTGCCGCGAGCGGATTCGTTACGGGCATCGGCGATGTGATCGAGTTTTTTATTGTTGACAAGATCGCGAACTTTCTCGATGAAGGCCTCCTTGGATACTCCATATGGCATCTCTGTCACGACAATGTTGTAGCGGCCGTTTTTGCGCTCTTCGATGTTGGCGACGGCACGAATCGTAACGGAGCCTTTACCGGTGGCATAGGCTTGTTTCATCGGTGCGCCACCGTAAACTTCGGCGCCGGTTGGAAAATCTGGGCCTTTGACGTACTTCATTAGACCCTCGAGGCCGATTTCTGGGTCGTCAATCAGGGCGACGGTAGCGTCAACAAGCTCACCGAGGTTGTGCGGCGGAATATTGGTGGCCATACCAACAGCGATACCCATCTGGCCATTCAAGAGAATGTTTGGCACGGCGGCCGGGAGGACAACTGGTTCTTTCTCGGTGCCATCGAAGTTGTCACGAAAATCAACGGTTTCCTTCTCGATGTCAGCAAGGAGTTCGGAGCCGATTTTGTCCATGCGAGCCTCGGTGTAACGTGAGGCGGCTGGTTCATCACCATCGGCGGAACCGAAGTTTCCCTGGCCTTCTACGAGAGTGTAACGCATTTTCCAAGGTTGAGCGAGGTTCACCATAGCATCATAGATGGACGAATCGCCGTGCGGGTGGTATTTACCCATAACTTCACCGACGATACGGGCGGACTTGACCGTAGCGTGAGGGGCTTTCCAGCCGTTTTTATTCATAGCGTATAAGATGCGGCGGTTTACTGGCTTCAAACCATCACGAACATCTGGGAGGGCGCGGTCTATAATAACGGACATGGAGTACTTGAGGAAGTAATCCTCCATGGTATGCTCGACTGGTTTTAATTCAAGGCCATCGGTTGGCTCGATTGTGGTGTTTTTTATCTCTTCGTCTTCCATATTTCCTCCTTAGAAGTCCAAATCGTCAAGATTAACAGTGGCGGCACCGGCTTGGATGAAGTTTTTGCGGAGTTCGACCTGATCTCCCATAAGCTTCGTAAAGACCGCATCGGCTTTTTCCGCATCTTCAACGTGGACTTTGACTAGGATGCGGTTCTCTGGGTCCATAGTGGTCTCCCAGAGCTGCTTGGCGTCCATTTCGCCGAGACCTTTGAAACGCTGCTGAGCGGTATAGCCAGCTTGCTTGAATCTCTCTTGAGTTTCGTCGATTTTGGTGCCGTTTTTCCGGCGTTCTTCGATTTTTTCGGTGAGCTTCTTCTCTAGGGCGACCTCGTCGTACAGATAGTCAATCTTCCTGGTGTTGCCGGTACCCTTGATGAGGCCAAACAGAGGTGGCTTGGCTAGATAGACGTGGCCGGCCTCGATTACGTCTGGCATATAGCGGAAGAAGAAAGTCATGAGAAGGGTGGCGATGTGGAGACCATCAACATCGGCATCGGTCATAAAGATGATTTTGTCGTAACGGAGGCCGTCGAGGTTGAATTGGTCGCCGATACCAACGCCAAGGCCTTTTATCAGAGAGACGAGCTCGGCGTTGGCAAGCATTTTGTCGAGGCGGGCGCGCTCGGTGTTGAGAACTTTACCTCTTAATGGGAGGATGGCCTGGATCTGAGGATTGCGACCTTCCTTGGCGGAACCGGCAGCGGAGTTACCCTCTACGATGAAGAGTTCACATTCGGAACGATCACGAGAGGAACAATCAGCGAGCTTGCTTGGGAGATTTAGCCCTTCGAAAGCGCCTTTTCTGATAACGTTGTCGCGAGCGGCGCGAGCGGCTTTCCTGGCGCGGGCGGCCAGAGTGGCTTTACCGACGATTTTCTTGGCGATCTGGGGGTTTTCTTCGAGATAATAGCCAAAATACTCGGTCATAACCGTGTCAACATAGCCACGGACCTCTGGATTGCCGAGTTTGTTCTTGGTCTGACCTTCAAACTGCGGATCTGGGAGCTTGACAAGAATAACGGCGGTGAGACCCTCTTTGATGTCATCACCGGTGAGATTCTCTTCCTTTTCCTTCAGGAGGCCGTTTTTGCGGGCGTAATCATTAATAGTGCGGTTGAGACCGGTACGAAAACCGACGACATGCATACCGCCATCAGGGGTGAGAACGTTGTTGGCGAATGGTTTCATGATTTCAGAGAAGGTGTCGTTATACTGGAGAGCGATCTCAATACCGGTATCGCCGACTTGCTTATCTACATAGAAAATATCGTCAGAGAGGAGCTCTTTGCCTTGATTGAGACGCTTGACGTAGCTCTTGATGCCGCCCTCGAAATAGAAGGACTCGTGGGCGCCAGTGCGTTCGTCTGAGACGCTAATCAAGATACCTTTGGTAAGATAAGCCTGATGGCGGGCATAATTAGACACCCAGGTGTAATCAAAGGTGGTAGTCTCTTTGAAAATTGAAGGATCTGGGTAGAAAGTAATAGAGGTACCGTGTTCGCGAGGTGAGCCAGAGGAGACTTTTAGTTCCATGGTAGGCTTGCCGGTGTCGAATTCGATGTGGTGGGTTTTGCCATCTCTGTAAACTTCGGCGATCATATTGGTGGAAAGTGCATTCACGACGCTGGAACCGACACCATGAAGACCAGAAGAGACTTTGTAGCCGCCATCGCCGAATTTACCGCCGGCATGAAGGACGGTGAGAACCGTCTCGAGAGTGGATTTTTTGGTCTTTGGGTGAATATCTACAGGGATACCGCGGCCATTATCATCTACACGGACGCCGCCGTCTTTTAGGATTGTAATTTCAATCTTGTTGGCAAAGCCAGCAATTGCCTCGTCGATGGAGTTGTCGGCAATCTCTTTGATCAGATGATGTAAGCCGTCGTAACCGGTGGAACCGATGTACATACCTGGCCTCAAGCGCACCGGCTCTAGACCTTCGAGAACGCGAATCTCAGACGAATCATAGGCTTCCTTCTCAGCCATATATAATACCTCTTCTTAAATAAATACCTCTCTATTATACACCTAACGCGAGAAAAAATCAAGCGGCGATAAGAAACAGTTGGGCGGGTCCTGCCGGCCTCTTCCCCCAAAATTTTTGCTGACGCAAAACATTTTGGGGGTCCCCCTTCGGCCGTCACCCGCCCAATCCACTCATCTCACCTGGAATATCGCCTCATCCGCATTTTTTGGTGGTTCTGGAGCGTTTTGAGCTGGAGATGGGTGAGATGCTAGCCAATCGTCTAAAAAGCCCTTCTCGGCGCCCGCAGAGGCCTCAGGAGGCATTTTTGCAGCCTGGTTATCCCCATTTTGAGATGGTTCTGCTGGGTTTTGGGGTTCTTTAGGGGTGGACCAGCGGTCGTTGATTTCCTTCTCTACCTCGGCGCGAGTCTTGGCGTACTTCGTGGCAGAGTAGACCTTGAGGCTGTCCATGAGATTGTCGTTAGGCACACCCATTGGGGCAGGCAGGTTCATCGTGAAGGCAGAGGTAGGCATACCAAACATCATCACCTTAGCGACAGCGGCGTGATTTGGAGTCTTGGTGAGGTCTTCGGCGGTAAAGGTAGGAGTGAAGGCCTTGACCATCAGATCAGCATCGGTGACACCGACGCGGCCACAGATGATGGTACCGACGTTACCAAGGAGCGCTTCCCTGATTTTGTCGGTAAGCTGAGTCATGAACTGGTTGGCGACAATCAGATTGAGGCGGTATTTGCGAGCCTCGCTCAAGATAGACTCGAAGGAATCGGTGGCGAAGTTCTGGAACTCGTCGACATAGAGACAGAAATCCTGGCGCTCATCTTCAGGGATGTCCTGGCGACTCATAGCAGCTTGCTGGAACTTCATAACAAAAATCATACCGAGAAGGTTGGCGTTGATATCGCCGAGGCGACCCTTAGAGAGGTTGACGAGGAAAATCTTTTTGTTGTCCATAATCTCTCTGATATTGAAGCCGGATTTGATCTGGCCGAGGGTGTTTCGCATGATGGTATTAGAGAGGAACGGGCCCCATTTAGAGGCGAACCAGGTGATGACTTCACCGGCGTCGGAGGATTTTTGCGAGGCTGGGAACTCTTTGGTCCAGTAGTCGTAAACGGATTTGTCGGTGACGTATTTTAGCTTGGACTTGACGAATTCTGGATCGGTGAAACATTGAGGAATATCGATAAAAGTGGCGCCTTTTGGATCAGACATGAGGAGAAGGGCGGCTTGCCTAAACATATGCTGGCCGCGCGGACCGAAGAAGCCCTGATTTTCTGGGTCAAAGAGAGACTGGAGCATACTGATGCCTTCCTGAACGATGAAATCTTTTTGGTCGTCAGAGGTAAACTCGAACATAGTCATGCCGACTGGATGCTCGATATCGGCTGGGTCAAAATAGATGACATCGTCAATGCGGTTCTCTGGGACACGCTTCAAGAGCGCTTCTACGGCGTCGCCGTGTGGGTCGATGAAGGCAAAGCCTCGGCCGGCAACCATATCTTGGTAGGCGATGTTCTCGAGGAAAACAGACTTACCCATACCGGTCTGACCAATGACGTACATGTGGCGGCGACGGTCGTCATCAGAGAGGAAAATCCTTTTTTTTACGCCTCGGAACTCGTTGGTGCCGAGGAAAATGCCGTCCTCTGTGAGTTTGGCTGGGCCATCAACTTGTTTGACGAGCTGGCGTTCTACCTGGGAATTTGGGATGGCGTTTTGTTCTGGGAGATGATAGATGCTGGCGAGCTCGACGCTGTTCAAAATATTTGTTCGGACTTTTAAGGGGAAAAAGCGAAAAGTGTAGTCGACGCAGAGCTTTTTTACATCTTTGAACGGGTTTACTTTGAAGCTATTGTACTCTATGGAGTCAAATTGAGAAAAGGCGCTGACGATGCCACCTACGATCGCCTCTGAGCGAGCTCCGGAATCAGAGCTTGCGATGATGCGAATGAGCGTTTCGAAGGCAGGATAGCGCATTTTGGAGGTGATAGCAGAGACTTCGTCTGTTTTAGCAGAGGTCATAGTCTCAGTAGTGGTTTTTTCGTGCTCCTCTGGTACTTCAAATGGCGCTCTGATGACGTCCATAGCGAATTGCCCTAGACCAGCACCGGTGGTTTTAGTGCTTTTCCCTGTTTGGATGGATTCGACGTGTTTTTTGGCGTTTTCGAGCCATTTTTTGTCTGCAGGACGGAACAAAATTTGTACAGCTGCACCTTCGTTTTTATTCAGGCTAGAAAGTGCATTCAGAATGGCCATCGAGGCATCGCGCTTGGTGTCTTCGTAGGTGGCGATAGGGAGGTAGGACTCTTTGTTTAGAGTTAGTTCGGCGCCAGCAACGGTGTCAAAGCTGTCGTTCCCTGCAAAGATGTTTTCTTCGCGTTTTTCCTCTATTCTGGCGGTCGGATAAGCTGACTGGACTGCTTGTTTTACAATCTCGGTAAGCTGTGACGGGACGATAGCGTAGTAGCGAATGATGCCGTTTTTGGCGATGATTTCTAGAGAGAAATGGCGATCACCGTAGAGTTTTTTCTTGAAACCTTTTGTGGCCGTAGAAGCTAGAATCGAATACATCACCTGGGCTTTAGAGATGGCTTCGTCCATGATATCGCGCTTATCTCGACCGCCACCTTCGATGTCGTCGGTGGTAGGTGGGAGATGGATAAGCAGAGACTTCATGCGGAGACTGCGCTCATAGCGCTTGGCCTTGCGGAGTTTTTTGATGCGAGACATTGTCAAAATAACAGAGATAATTAGCACTATCACTACCACACTGCCAATCACCACCCATAGTTCCGGCATATTACCTCCTGCCTCCGTTTTTGATGTAGGATGCATAGTGTTTGAACTTGGCATCGGCTTCGTTATAGAGGTCGCTCATGGCTTGATAATTATCGACAAGGGCGCTAGGACTATTAACTCGAATCACGTCATCTACGGCCTGAATCGTGTCTTTACTGATATCGTAGCGATCTGGATGGATTCTATCTGGGGTGAAAAATAGTGGCTGCGCTTCCCTGGGCGCGTCGCTAGTAGAGTCGGCAGGAGTGATCTCAAAAACTGGGGGCTTTTCGCCCATTTCTGCTGGGGCATTTTCTGGAGAGAAGATGGCTTTTCTGCCAACGCCGGCAAAATCAGAGGATGTGCGTTCTCTGGCCTCGATATCCCAAACTTTAGCCTCGCCTGGAGACGTGATTTTTTCTGGGTTTCTTATCTTGCCATTGTCCATATGCTTATTTTACCACGTTTAGAATCTTTTTGCCACTAAAAACTCCGCCAAAAATAGGAACAAAACGATAAGTCCGATGGTCCAGAGACTGATTGCGCCAAAGGAACGTGCCATTAGGACCATGATTGGGCCAAAGGCCATAATAGCAGAATAGAGGTAGTCTTTGCCTCTCATAGCGTCTTTTTTGAGCGCGGTCTTATAAAAAAGTTGCAGAACAAGGCTGAAAATGCCAAAGATGGACGCATAGAGTGTTGTAAAAAATAATAAAACACCGAACGGCCCAATTTCCGTCGGTGAAGTGAAAAACAACATAAACCAGAGGGCGAGGACGCCCAGAATGGCAATAATAGAAACAATGCGTTTATGCTTCATATTTCCATTATATCACAACTAGTTTGATCCCCCAAGTGCCTTTTCTGCCCCCTATTTTTGCTGCGAGTTTATATGTGTTATGGGGGAAGCGGGAGGTTATCTGGCTCAATGAACACAACTATTAGCCACAACCTTTATCCCGCTATTCCCTTGACCGCTTCACGCGAGGTGAAGCACAATTTTTGTTACCGTTTCCTTTCGTTCTATTTTATTTTTATTCTGGCAGAAGGTACAAACGAAAGATTTGGTCAATTTTTACTTTGGTCTTTTCTTGATTTTTTTCATAATGTCCTTTTTGATGTTTTATTTTTGTTTTAGTCATCTCGACTACTTTCATATTAGCATAAGTAGCTTAAAAAATCAAGAGTTTTGTACAACTTTTTTATTGTAATTTTTACATCATTGCCCCTGTTTTACCCCTGTTCTAATTTTTTGTTCATTTTGTTGTATTTTTTACAATACGATGCGTTTTTGGTGGGCGCAAAATGGTCTTTTTGATGTGTTTTTTACAACAAAAAACACCACTTTCGCGGTATTTTGCCTAAAATATGGGTGTGGTGGAGCTGCCGGATACTGCCTCCGGGTCCGAGTCATCACGGGGATACAATTCTACATACATAGTTTCCTGTTTCGTTTTGGCGGATACCACAAGCTGCAAGAAACCAAACTTGGGGATGCCGTGGCTTTTGTTTTTGTGCTATGGTGCGCCGCGCCTTAGCCTTATCGCCCATTTTATGATAATCAAACGCCCTATGGGGACTCAGACGTTGACCAGCCTGTTAAAAACTAGGCATAAGCTGGCATGTATGCAACATGCGCAGTTTTCGTGTTTTCTACACTTATCAATACTTACGGTATTTAATCGGTATGCCTTGCATCTGTTAATGATCCGTCTAAGCTTTGTCAGCCCCAACTGTTTTAATTATATCATAGTTATGCCTTAAAAACAAGAAGAAAGCCGGTAACTGCGAGGAAAACCGGCTTTCTTAAGTAGAGTGTGGAGTTATTTTGGCTATATTTTTGTTTTGACCTTCTGTATAATTTTTTTATTCAGAAGCTATCTCTATTATAGCGCCTAAAAATGCTAATGTCAATACATTTTTCATACTTTTTTTGTTCAATTTTGCGAAGTTTTCCACAAGCTTTATCTGGTGCTATCTGTAAAAGTTTTTCTAGCAAAAAACATGATTTTAGGAGTTTATTTTAAGCATTTTCACCCCTGTTAGACAGGTAGGGGGTTGAATTATTTTTGCATTCGTGGTAGGGTGCAGGCATGACTAGCAAAATATTTTCAGCAATACCATATGGCTTCGGTGGTAAGATGGTCGAGGTCGAGGGGGACATGAACTGGGGGCTGCCAGCATTCAATATCGTCGGGATGGCGAATAAAACCATCAACGAGGCAAAAGAGCGGGTGCGGAGTGCAATTGTTAATTCCGGCTTCTCGTTTCCGGATAAAAAGGTGACGATTAGCTTGGCGCCGGCAGATCTAGAAAAGGACGGATCGTATCTAGATTTGCCGATTGCACTTTCGGTGCTGCTACTCTCTGGACAGCTAGTAAAGTCGGACGTGACGAATCGCTTGTTTGCGGGAGAATTGTCACTTGATGGCAAATTGAGGCCGATTAGGGGCGTAATCAACATTATTGAGACAGCCAAAGAGGCTGGAATTACAGAGATTTACTTGCCGGTGAAGAATTTGCCCCAGGCGAGCCTAATGAGCGACGTGACAATATATGGGGTGAGTAGCCTGCAAGATTTGTTTTTGCATCTCAAGAATCAACTCACGCTAGAAACGGCGAGTAAGGTTACGCCCCAGCTGAGAAACGGCAAAGAGACGCCCACGGGGCCGGTTTTAGACCACATTCGCGGGCAAAAGATTGCTAAACGCGCAATGCAAATTGCAATTGCGGGACACCATAATATTTTGATTTCTGGGCCGCCAGGAGCCGGAAAGACGCTACTCGCGAAGGCGGCGGCGAACCTGCTGCCAGAACTCACGCCAGAAGAAAAAATCAGCATTACCAAGATCTACTCGATTGCTGGGATGGCTACAGGTGACATTATTGAGAAGCGGCCGTTTCGTTCCCCACATCATACGGCAAGCGCAACGTCAGTGATTGGTGGCGGCAGCGGTGCGCTTCCCGGGGAGATTTCCTTGGCGCATAGGGGCGTTTTGTTTCTAGATGAAGTGCCGGAGTTTCCGCGTTCGGTGCTAGAGGCGCTCCGGCAACCACTCGAAGATAGAGTGATCTCCATCTCCAGAGCGAATCGTAAGACGACTTACCCTGCAGACTTTATGCTGATCGCGACAATGAACCCTTGCCCCTGTGGCTATCTGGGTGATCCGGCGCATGAATGCAAATGTTCTATGAACCAAATTCAAAATTATCAGAAAAAGCTCTCTGGGCCACTACTTGATAGGATAGACATGTTTGTAACGGCCGAAAAAGTCGAAAATGTCGAGCTCAAAAAAGCTATCACGGACAAAACCGACGAACATTTTGCTGTAAAAAATACAATAACTGGGGCGATTCGTCGGCAAATGCTACGTTATGGGCAAGGTGAAATTTACAACAGTTCCCTGTCGTCGTTTCAGGTTTCAAAGTTTCTACAAATGGAAACGGCCGCGGAAAAGCTCTTAGCGCAGGCCTCGGACAAATTGGGGCTTTCGGCGCGGGCCTATTTTAAGACTATTAAGGTCGCCCGGACGATTGCGGATCTTGAAGGGACTGATGTAATTTTGACAAAACACATCGCAGAGGCGCTAACTTACAGAAAACGTTAAAATACTCTTGCATTTTTACCTGGGATTTGATATAATTGTTACTAGGTTAATTCAAGAGAAGAAAGGACTACTATCAAAAACTCATCACGCACCCGAATCAATGGAGAAATTCGTTATCCGGAGGTACGCGTTATAGGCTCGAGTGGAGAGCAGCTGGGCGTTATGTCTAGCCGCGAAGCCCAACTTCTGGCGAAGGAACAGGGAGTAGATTTGGTGGAGATTGCCGCCAATGCTAATCCTCCGGTCGTCAAGATCATTGACTGGGGTAAATACCAGTATCAAAAGATGAAAGAAGAGGCCAAGAATCGCAAAAAAGCTCGTGAAAAGCAATCTGAGCTGAAGCAAATGAAGATTGGTCTAAAGATTTCAGAGAACGACCTTAACATTAAAGTCCGCAAAATGCGTGGTTTCATCGAAGACGGTGACCGAGTGAAGATTATGGTTGTCTTTCGTGGTCGGGAGATGGCGCACAAAGAAATCGGGACGGAACTTTTAGATAAAGTGCTGGCTCTGATGGGCGACAATATCGTCGTAGAAGGCAAGCCACAAATGAACGGACGCAATTTATCAGTCGGAATTCGGAAGAAGTAATTTCCTACTTCCACGGTTCCCTGGTTGCACATTCGATATAAACTTAAACTAAAGGAAAACCTATATGCCAAAGTTAAAGACGCATAAAGGCACCGCAAAGCGCATCAAGATTACCGGTTCTGGCAAAATCTCGCGCGAGCGTGCTTTCGGGAATCATATTCTCGCAAAAAAATCCAAAGCCAGGAAGCGCAACATGAAAACTGCTGCGATGATTAATGGCAAAATCAAGAAAAACATTAAGACAGCATTGGGGGTTTAATTATGAGAGTTAAACGTGGCGTGGCCGCAATGGCCAAACATAAGAAGGTTTTGAAAGCTGCTAAGGGTATGCAGCATGCTCGTACCCGGAGCTATCGCCTTGCGAATCAGGGCGTGATTAAGGCGCTTCGGTACAGCTATCGCGATCGTCGCAACAAAAAGCGCGATCTAAGAGCACTTTGGATTACACGTATCAACAACGCTTCGCGCGAGCTTGGTCTTTCCTACTCCCAGCTGATTGCCGGGATGAAGGCAAAAAATATCAACCTCGATCGCAAGGTGCTTGCTGATCTCGCGGTAAACAACCCAGAAGCTTTTAAGGCAATCGTAAATACGGTAAAGGAGAAATAAAATGGCGATTTGTGAAGTTACCGGTAAAGGCAAGATGTACGGCCATAATGTTTCTTTCTCGCAAAGACACACTCGCAAGGTTTTTAAGCCGAATGTATCTAAGAGGACTTTGATTATAGATGGCAAGAAGGTAAAATGCAATATTTCTACGTCTGCCCTAAGGACGCTAAAGAAAAAAGGCATCGTAACCGATCCGAAGACCGTAAAGAAAGCCTAAACCTTAGAATCAAAAAATCACCCGGATTTGGGTGATTTTTTGATATAGAGCCTTCAGTAAGCCGGGTTCTGTAGCTTTGCCTTGCGACAAAACTGGCAATCATCTATCTAGATACTACATTGCTATAGTACTCAAGCGGTGAGCGTGCATCCCCGAGCGAGGGTATATAGCACTCCTTGCAACAGGTAGGGTTTGCCTCCGCAACATATCGCTACGATGCGCTGTGAGCTCTTACCTCACTCTTTTCACCCTTGCCTAGCGATGCTAGGCGGTATTAGTCTCTGTGGTACTTTCCCTATCCTTACGGACGGTCGCCGTTAGCGACTACCTTGCTCTCTGTTGCCCGGACTTTCCTCTTATTAAAAAGCGATTGCCTTTCGGGCTCTATGTAATTATATCACCCCTTCACAATCTTATCAATAGCTAGATTGGCTTCGCTATCCGCAATTTGGTTCTTGGAACGCGGAATATGCGAAAAAGAAACCGCGTCAAACTCGCCGAGCTTGCTTTCAATGTCACGATAGATGGGGAGAATGTCTTGATTCTTGACCGTGAAGATGCCTTTTAGCTGATTTACCACCATGAGGCTATCAGACATGAAGCGGACCGACTTGAGGCCGAGCGCGAGAGCGTGCATGACGCCGCTTTTCATGGCATAGTATTCGGCCACGCGCGAAGTAGCGAAGCCAATGAACTCGCCGCCGCGTTCGATAACGGCGCCGTCTGCACCGACAATGCAGTAGCCGGTCCCGGCTGGGCCAGGGTTGCCGCGTGAAGCGCCATCGACGTAAATGGCGACGGAATTAGCGGCGAGCCGAGGCGAAATGTGATTCGGCATCACTTTACCCTCGGTGATTTCTAGGACCGAGAGGCTAGCTTCGTCCAAACGAATATTACTACTGGCAAAATCTTTAATGTACTTATATGCGTTGTACCGACCCAGCGGCGAAGGTTTTTCGTCACCACTAATACCCACTTCATAGACAATATATAGATTACTAATACGGCTGGCGCCTTCTGGAGCCAAAAACGTGATAACATCTTTCAGACTGACGGATTCTGCAGTCAGGCCAGTATATTCAGAAACAGCACGCGCCATGGCCTCTTCTGGCTGCTCACCAAAGCGAATTTTGCCGGTTGGCAGTTCCCAAAAAACCGGGGCTTCAGACCGCCCGCGGTTTCGTTTCAAAATCAGCACCCCATCCCCATTTTTGATTACGCCGACTACGCGAATTCTTTGTTTCATACCACCCTGCTATATCCTAAAACCCTACTGGCCCGTTTTCCCCGTAATATATACAAGGTGGGTAAAATCTTATGCGATACATCCACGAATGTAAGCCACGAAATCCCTTAAACATGATTATTCAGGAAAATCATGCTGCCAAGTAGGGCTATCTTTATTATACCAAATTGTAGAAGAATTGTAAAATGCTATTTATGCTACCCACCATGATGCCGGAAAAAGCCTCTCCGAACAATAAAATTAATATGTAAACTATAATTACGCCATATTGTTCAATTTTATTAAGAAACTCGCGTACGATGTTTGGAGAGATTGCATAAAGAACACGCGAGCCATCGAGCGGCGGGATTGGCAACAGGTTAAAAATCATAAAGCCGAGATTGACTACAATAGTCTCATAGAAGACAAATAGAAGCGTAGGATTATAACCGCCTTCCGTATCAAGGGCTCCCGTAAAATGCCCAATTAAAAAAGCGAGGAATGCGATTAGAAAATTCGTGAATGGTCCAGCGAGTGCTACAAGAGCCATACCCCATTCGTGCCATTTAAGGTGATTGTAGTTGACTGGCACAGGTTTAGCTCCGCCAAAAACCGGCGCACGTAACATATATAATATTACTGGCACCAAAATAGACATATACGGATCGATATGTTTCAATGGATTAAAGGAAAGTCGGCCGGCATCTTTGGCGGTATGATCACCCAGCCAATAGGCCATCACGCCATGAGCTAGCTCATGCAATATTACCGATATGATGACGATAATGATGAGTATGATGAGCCAACCAAGATTATGAGATTCTAGCATAAGGCTACTACTTCTTTAACGGTTGGCAAGCTGTCTAGGCTTTTGACCTTGAGCTTTTTCTCGGTACGAGCGGATAACTTAAGCTCGGTGACCATGCCGTCCACATTGCCCATAGAGATGACGAGCTTTGGCTCGACCTCGCGAACGGCGCGAATGCTAGAGGTGCAGAGGATGTCGGCTACGATGTCGTCAAGGTTTTCTTCGCAGCCACCGATGATGCCGACATGGATGCCGCCGATTTCTACGTCGTAGATAGTCTTGCCGGATTCGGTAGCGACGCCGCGGATGGTGGCTTCGCCGATCTCGAACTCGCCTGGACCGGTGATTTTACCTACGGCGAGCCCGGCGTCGATGACAGCGTCGGCGACATTAAACTTAATCGCGCCTTTTTTGGTAATGATAGTGATTTCGTCTGGGCTTTTGCTCTCTAGTTCAAACATATTCCTCCTAATTATTTATAATTTTCTCTGGATCAATGATCTCGGTGATTTCCATCTCTAGTATGTCTTCGATGAATCGGTCTTTGACACTTCGTCTGTAGGTAAAATCATCGACCGACATGATAACGTAATTGATTGGCTTTCCCTGTTTCTTCTCGATGACTTCGGCCCAGCGGGTGAGCTTTTTGGTCTTGTCGTTGCCGATGATAAGTAGGTCTATGCCGTCTTGCCCTGGTAAACGATTAGTGACGATGAGCCCTTTTAGATAGTGCTTCACTGGGCGGCAGTAATCTTCCCAGGTGTCGTGCGCGACGTTTTTGTCGAGGCTGAGGTCGATTTTTTTCGAGAAGATTTCTGCAAGTGGGCGAGTGAATGGATGCTTGCCGTTGGCCGAGTAATAGATTTTGTTGTCGAAGGTTTCGTTTTTGATGATGCCAATACTCTCAAGGTTGAGTAATTCTCTACGGACGGAGTTGATTTGCTCGTCTATCACTCTGGTCATTTCGCGGACGTAAAAAGATTTCTCTGGATTTTCAAAGAATAGTTTTAAAAGTTTGGCCCGCGTCTTGGAGCCGAACAATTTTTCAATTGGTGTACTATCCGCTTTACTCATTCTGTATATATTTTAGCACAAATGGATAAATATTTTCAAGTTTTAGCCAAATAATTTTCTTGTTGCGCTTAAACCAAGTGAGCTGGCGTTTGGCGAGATGATAATCTTCAAAGAAACAGCGTTCTTTGGCCTCTTCCAAGGTCATTTCGCCCTCTAGATACTTCCAGGCATACTCATATATATCGCTTTTCATGGCACCGCTATCCCAGCCATATTTCTCTACCAGGGTCCTGGTCTCGGAATAAAGGTCGTCGCAAAACATTTGGTCAATGCGAGCGCGAAGGCGGGCGCGAAGCTCTTCTTTACTCCAATCGATACCGATAAGTAAAAAGTCGCCTTTTATCTCTGTTCTGTCTGAACAACTTTTTTGTTCAATGTCGCCAATTTTGTGACCAGTGGGGCCTTTGAAATGATAATCGTAGATAAGCGCGTCGATATAAAGCCCAGTGCCGCCAACGATGAGCGGAACATGGCCACGCGCTTTGATTTCCTGGATTTTTTCCTCAGCGTAGGATTTCCAGTCGGCCACGGTGAAGCGTTCGCCTGGTTCGACCAAATCTAGGCCGAAGTGTGGCACGCCATCCATCTCGGCTGAGGTTGGCTTGGCAGTGCCGATGTCCATGCCTTTATAAATAGCACGTGAGTCGGCCGAGATAATCTCGCCGCCTATGGCCTTTGCGAGTTTGATGGAAACCCCAGTCTTACCGGAGCCGGTAGGGCCCAAGATTACGATAGTTTGCATAGGTATTCTGCGAGCTTTTGAAGCTTGACTTTTTCTTCCTTATCGCGCAGACGCACGGAGACGATTTCCTCTTCGGCGTCCTTTGGGCCGACGATGAGGAGCACTGGGATTTTCATTTCGGTGGCGCGTTTTATCTTCTTACCAAGCGAGTCGGTGGACATATCCACAGAGTAGCGCAGCTCGTTGTATTTCAGAGGCTTTTCTAGCACAATGCCGCTTAGGATGTCGGTAATCTTAGCAACGTAATCAGATACTGTATCATTCACGGTGACAATCCGCACCTGTTCTGGCGCGCACCAGAATGGGAACCAGCCGCCGGTATGCTCAATAAATACGCTCAAAAACCGCTCAATAGAACCAAGCGTAGCGTGATGAATCATCACTGGGCGTTCTTTTTCGCCTTTTTCATTCACAAACTCAAGCTCAAAACGTTCTGGCTGGACGAAGTCTAGCTGAATAGTGGCGAGCTGATGTTCACGGCCAATGGCGTCTTCGGCCATGAAATCAATCTTTGGCCCATAGAAAGCCGCCTCGCCCTCTTGCTCGAAATAATCCAAGCCATTATCAATCGCGGCTTGCTTGATCTGGTTCTGCGCCATCTCCCAGAGCTTTTTGTCGCCGAGATACTTGTCTTCGTCGGAGCGATAAGAGAGACGCGCGCGGAGCTTCTGCATGCCCATCGTGGTGTATAATTCTTTTACAATCGCGACTAAACGTTTTACCTCATCTTTGATCTGGTCTTTGCGACAGAAAACATGAGAATCGTCCTGAGTAAGCGAGCGCACGCGCGAAAGGCCGCCTAGCTCGCCGGTTTTTTCGTCGCGATAATCAGTCGTCGCCTCCATGTAGCGCACCGGCATTTCCCGATAAGTCCGCGGGCGCGAAGCGAAAATCTGGGCGTGATGCGGGCAGTTCATCGGTTTCATGGCAAAATCTTCCCCGTTCACCTGAGAATGTACCATGAAGAGTTCGTCGCCGAACTTGGCATAATGGCCAGAGGTCTTGTAGAGATCGGTCTTGGTGATGTGTGGGGTCCAGACTTTCTTAAAACCTTCCCGGCCGCGGAGAGACAGAGAGTAGTTTGCCATCAACTCGCGGAGCTCGGTGCCGCGCGGAGTAAAGAGTGGCAGACCGGCACCAACCAAATCGGAGAAGCAAAACAGATCTAGCTCTTTGCCGAGCTTGCGGTGGTCGCGAGCCTTGGCCTCCTCCTGGCGCTTTAGATACGCATCCAGCTCTTCCTCGGTCTTGAATGCCACGCCATAAATCCGTGTAAGCATTTCCCTTTTCTCGTCGCCACGCCAATAAGCACCGGCAATTCTTATCAGCTTGAACGGACCGGTCTCGCTGAGATTCGCGACATGCGGGCCTTTGCAGAGATCTGTAAAAACATCGCCCATATCGTAAAAACTAATCTCTTCACTCTCTGGAAGCTCCTCGATCAGCTCAATCTTGTAATCTTGCTTGCGATCGCGCGCCCAGTCTAGCGCCTCGGTTTTAGAGGCCACGCGCTTTTTCATCTCGAGCTTCCGCGCAATCAGGCCGCGCATTTTCTTCTCAATCTTCTCAAGGTCTTGGTCGCTCACCTTGGTGTCGCCAAAATCTATATCGTAGTAAAAGCCGTTATCAATCGCCGGACCAATGCCAAACTTAGCTGTAGGATAAAGCTCCGTCACTGCGGCTGCGAGCACGTGGCTCAATGTGTGACGCATTTTTTCCAACTCAATAGTTTCCTTCTGGTTGTCTGAAGTTTTCATCTTTATCCTTTCCTTTATCCTTCTAATTATACCATGTTTTTAGGAGAATGGCGTGGTTTGGCCAGTCACAATGCAGGGTTTTTTCTTTGCAGTGCTTTTCGATGTGTCTGTGGCTTCACCAGCTGCTCATTTTTGAAGCTTGGAGTTTGATGGCCGCAATGCAAGGTTTTTCTTTGCGGTGTTGCTCACGCGCCATGTTAATTATTACAACATTTCACTCAATCCTCGCCTCGATCAAGTTGTCTCGCCCTGCGGGCTCGCAACTTTACTCGTCTCGGATGAGGAAAAGTTGTAAAATTAACTTGGGCTGGCAACATGCAAAGAAAAACCTTTGCATTGTGACCCACACATCATCATTACCAAGTTGGCTGCCAAATCTGGTTTATGCTTCAAAAATGAATAGCTGGTGGAGACACATAAAATCGTCCAGATAATCATACTCTCTGGTTTTGGAATCGTACTCGGCTGGTTTAACAGGGGTGGCAAAAATCATGCTCGTAGCTCCTAGGATCATACTCGCAAAAAAATCCGGCTTTTGCCGGGATTATCACGAAGTGGGGTTGACTTTAGTAATGGTGTGCGGTAGAATAGTGTTAGGTTATGTTATTTCCTTTGCTTATTAGCAGAGGAAATTTTTACTTTGAAAAGTCCAAGGACTAGGCTCAGTTCAAAATCCATAATCCCTCCTTTCTTCCCGCTCTTATTTTAAAAGTGCCAACCCCACTAGGTTCCGTATAACATAGTGGGGTTTATGAAGCAAGATGGTTTATAAAGGTTTTTTGGGAAGACCTAACTCGTACGCATACACCGCACTGAGTACCCGCCCATCTTATAGTTTTCGCTGACATAGAGCGTACTTTTCCAGTAGAACAGGTACCTCGCGCCGCTATTACTGTACCAAGTAGATGTCCACCAGTTGCCGTTCGAGCCGACTTGGCTCTGGGAGCCGGAGACGAAGACGCCGGTATTAGTTATGGAGCCATTCGCTTGGAGGTCAGAGCGCCAAGTGCTATTATTTACCTCGGTGGAGGTATATTCTGGGAGACGCCAACCTTTAGGGCAGATATCGCCTACGGAGTTACCTGTATCGTTGGTACAACCAATGGAAGAATCTGTACTTGATGTAGAGTTAGTCCTAGCTGTTGCCGCTGGCCAGTTGTAGTAGTATTCGTCGTTACTACTTACGTAAGCCATACGTGGTATACAGAAATCATTTTGGGATGAGCTGGTCCATTCGGTTTGGCTTGGGAGGGTGTAGCTAGAGGTGACGTTAGAGTTGGAAGTAGTGAGGGCGGTGCCGCCTGGGAGCTTGAGGTTAGACATCATCCAGAGGGTTTTGGTGCCGTTTAGGGAAAGCACTTTGACGTTATAGGCGATGCTGGTGCGAGTGTCTGTGAGAGTGCCGCAATCGCCGACGCTGTAGCTATCAAGTGACGTTACGCCCTGCATGGTGCCACTGATGGTACAGGGAACGCCACCAGTAAAGGATAGAGTACCGCCGCTAGTTGTGCCATTGTTCGTGACCGTTACGGTTTGCTGACTGGTGTAGCTAGTACCGGTATTATAGCCAGAGCAGGCGTAGCCGGATGGGCAGGAGACGTCAGAGAGGTAGTAGCCGCTACTTGGTGTGACCGTAACCGTAGCGGAGCCACCATAGCGGATGGTGAGGCTGCTTGCGCCGGAGGTAGTGTTGCTATTTGTAACATTTATTGTATATGTGTTGCGGTAGAAACTTAGCCGGAGGGTGAGGCCGCTCGTGCCCATCGTGCCGCTAGTGGAAGCAGATTGGCTATTGGTGCCGGATACGCCAGTGTAGTTTGTGACTCTCTTGGTGTAGCTACAAGTGGAGCCGTATGCTACTTGCTCTGTAGTATCGGTGATATAGTTTCCCCAAGTACCATCTGCATTTTGGAGTCTATATTGTTTAGTGCAAGTATACGATCTCGGTGTTGCGCTTGGCGTGAGAGTAGTAGCTGCCGTGCCTGGTGTATAGGTGGTGTTGGCTGTAGTGGTGCCGGCGATAGTTCCCTGGGAGGCACTGTTACTCCAGCTGGAAAATGTGTAGCCAGTAGACACTGAAGCTGCAAGCGTATAGGTCTGACCATAGGTTAGTGTACAGCTAGTCCCGGTAGTATCAGTGGCGGTACAAGCGCTCGTGAGATTCCCGCCAGATAGTGATACGCTAGAGATACCAGTAGCAGTCTTGATAGTGATACTATAGGTGTTGGCTGAAGCGTTTGGGGTGATGGTGGCTGCTCCAGCGGCTGGAGTGTAGGTGGTGCTAGCAGTAGATGTACTGCCAAAGGTACCAGCCGTGGCAGAATAGCTGGAGAAGCTATAGCCGGTGCTGGCCGTGGCGGAGATGTTGTATGGTTTGCCGTAGAT
>JAFRBW010000011.1 GCA_017404685.1 Candidatus Saccharimonadota bacterium | reverse complement strand
TCCAGCATATAAAACTCACCGTGATATGGCATATAGTTGGTCGGCCGTAGCCGCTCCACAAATTCCACGTGATCCTCAAAATACGCGTGCCCAGATAGATGTAGCGGTCCGATGTTTGTGAGATGCGTCTTGCCATTCTGAATCACTTGCGCACCTTCGCGCAGCAGCCCATCCACCGTGTTCACCACGTGCGGCTCATTCCCCGGAATCGGGTTCGACGAAAACACAATCGTATCCGTCGGCTTCACCTTGATGTACTTGTGCGCCCCCGTCACCATGCGGTTTAACACCGCGTTCAATTCGCCCTGCGACCCCGTACAGACAATACATACTTTGTTGTCTGGCAGCTTCAAAGTATCTTCCATCTTGATAATCGTGTCTTTTGGCACCTTGATACTCTTAGCGCGAAGCGCCACCTCGATATTATTAATCATCGAGAATCCTGAAAACGCCACTTTGCGTCCCCGCTTGGCTGCTTCCTTTAGCACCAGCTCAATCCTCGCAATCTGCGACGAAAAACACGACACAATCACCCGCCCGTCCGCGTAGTGATCCATCACCTTTCCCAGGTTTTCGCCCACATCATACTCCGAATGCGGATGCCGCCCCGGCGAATCGATGTTGGTTGATTCGTTCACCAGAAGGTCCACGCCTTCTTTTTTCACAATCTCATCAATCCGCTCAAAATCCGTCTGGATCCCCATTGGGTGCGCTTCATACCGCCAGTCACCAGAGAAGTAAATCAAACCATTCGGCGTCCGCACGATAATCGCAGTATTCCCCGGAATCGAATGCAGCGTATGGATAAACTCCACCGAAAAATGCTCACTCACCTGGATTTTCTCATGTTTAAACGGATCCACCGGGCAATAATTCATTTCCGGCGCATCTTCTAGCTCCGACATTTGCCTTTTCACCATCCCCAGCGTAAAATCCGTCCCATAAATCGGCGTCAGCTGCGAAAACTTCGGGAGTAAATGCTTGCACGCCCCAATGTGGTCTAGGTGCGCATGCGTAAAGCAAATCGCCTTCACATGGTCGCGATTATCCTCAAGATACTTGATATCCGGAATCAGATAATTCACGCCTGGATAATCATCGCTCGCAAATAGCACCCCCATATCAATCACGATCATTTCGGATTTGTACTCGATAATCGTCATATTTTTACCGATGCCAAACTCGCCCACGCCGCCAATCGGGATGATCTTCACCGCTTCCGGATCTGGCCTGAGCGTCTTCAGCTTAGCATTAGTAATCTGTTCGCCACCATAGCCATTATAGCGCGATTTGTTTACCGGAATCCCGATGATATGCTGCGTCGCCTGCGCATTCACATCTTGCGAAAGCATCCGCTGGTGATGCACCATATCGCCTTTTTTCACCGACACAGACAAGTTTACCTTCCGTTTTTCTTGCCCCTCTTTCATCTGGGCCTTGGTCGGAGTCTTTTTCTTCTTTTTCTTAGCTTGAGTGGCTTTTTTAGGCTTCGCCTCCACTACCAGCTCGGCATCCTTGCCGCCCTCTTTAAAATTAGAGTTAAAGTTCCGATTCTGTGCCTCTTCAAATTGCTTCTTTATATCCGGTAATCTCTCCGCCCTGGATTTTAAGAGCCGGGCGCGGCGCTCTTCCTCGTTTATGTTCATAAGTTTCCTTTTTATTATACAAGCATGTTCAGTACTTATAATTATATCAAACTTATGGACATTTTGCAACTATTCTTCGGATTTTTCTGCGGTTTCTGTATTTTCTGCATTTTCTACAGCCGCTACATTCTCTGTATTCACGGCTGCTTCGCTCTCTTTGTCTGCCTCTGCAGTTTCGTCTTCCATCTCTGAAAGTGCGCCAATCAGCGAATCCTCTACGTTCTTCTTTTTCTTCTTGGTTGACGCCTTCACTAGCGCAATATCAATCGTGTATCCAGTCAATCTAGACGCCAGGCGCACGTTCTGCCCCTGCTTGCCAATCGCGATAGACTGTTGCTCCTCGGTCACGTACACCGTAGCCTTATCGCCGTCAATCTCCACCCTGTTGATTTCCGCCGGCGAAAGCGCCTCGCGGATGTATTCGGACGGATTGTCGCTCCAGTTGATGATGTCGATCTTCTCCTTATCGCCGATTTCATTCATCACCGCCTGCACACGCACGCCACGTCCGCCCACAAACGTACCCACTGGATCCACCCCTGATACGGTAGAAATCACCGCAATCTTAGTCCTACGGCCCGCCTCGCGCGCGATTCCCTTAATCTGCACAGTGCCATTTTCAATCTCTGGCACTTCCTGACGGAATAGATATTCCACAAACTCCGCCGACCCGCGCGACAGCACCAGCTGCGCGCCACGATCGTTCCGCTCAATCTTCTTGATATAGACCTTGATTCTAGAACCCACCGTATAGTATTCGCCGTCAATCTGCTCGCTTCTCGGCATGATACCATTCGCCCGGCCAAGGTCAATCCGTACCATCTTTGGCTCCACCCTGGATACCATACCAGTCACAACTGTGCCAACCTTGTCTTCGTACTCAGAAAGCACCGCGTCGTTCTCAGCCTCACGCAATCTCTGTATCACTACCTGCTTCGCCGTCATCGCCGCCACCCGGCCAAAGGTCGTTACCTTAATTTTCTCTTCTACAATATCGCCAATCTGTGCCCCCGCCCCAGCCTTATCCTGCGGAATCTCCGTCGATGGATTATATGCCAACCCAGATTCAATCACTTCGCGCGCCACATATACGTCCGCCTCACCCGTCTTGGTATTCAGCGTCGCCCGCACGTTCATATCCTTGTCGCCATTATCTTTTCGCCAAGCTGCCGCAATCGCCATCTCAATCACATTAAGCACCACATCTCTCGGCAAACCTTTCTCTTCTGCAATAATATCCACCATTGAAGACATCTGCTTTAGATCCAAATTCTCCATATTTTCCTTTCTTTTTCTTAAAAATACCGCCTCTTTCTGGGAGCCGGTCGAATTCAGTATATAATACCATTATATCACACGTGTAATTAAAAGTCAAGAAGCGTCAATAGAGAAGCTAAACGATGTAAATAAATTATCAAACAAAAAACGAACCGGAATTCACTTTCTGTTCGTTTTTTCATATTAGTTCTTTGCTGGCCTTTCTTTTAAAGAGATGCTAGACGAGGGAGCGGGAGTAGCGGAGCGAGCCGTACTTGCGGTACGGTGAGCGAGCAACGCATCCGCTAACGAAATATAGCGCTCTGCTGACGCTTCCATCAAAAAATCCACCTTTCGGTGGATTTTTTTACAATTTGGCACCTTCCTAGTTTCCCGCAAAGCAGTATAATCGGCGCGACTGGTCTTGACTTCTGTGTTCGGAATGGGAACAGGTATTACCCCAGCGCTATGGGCACCAAATTGTAATAATAATGACGTCATTATTATTACTATTGATG
>JAFRBW010000010.1 GCA_017404685.1 Candidatus Saccharimonadota bacterium | reverse complement strand
CTACCCACACCATAGTCAATGCAAACTCCATCCGCATAATACTCCATACATTGGCCCACATATACTTCCACCGTCGGATTCACCGCCCGATAGTAAAAAAACTCCTCAGCCGGCTCCGCCAACGTAAAATTCGTATTCCCATTCAAATTCTTAAACGAAAAGTTTTCAATTACCGGCAAAAACATATTTGTGATAAAATACGCCGCCACCACACCAGCTATCGCTGCAATGATTGTTGTCGTCAAATCTTTCTTCATCACTTACTCCCTGCCCGCATTACTTTATTTGATTCCGATAGTGTCGTTGGCGTCATATAATACGCCGTCGCCTGTGCCGAAAGCGCCAATGTATTATCGCTACTCCATTCAATCGTTGCTCGCTCAATGTTAAATTCCCGAATCGAACGCTCGATATTATTAAGCACCCGGAGCGTAGTTTCCGAATCCGCCTCCACCGCAAGTCTCACCGAAAACGTATTGAGATTATTCCCAAACTCCGCCCCCGCCGACGTACCAGTCGGGCTCAGCGTCTCCGGCTCCCAGTCGGACAATAAGAAAATCTTATTCAAGCTAGAAAGCAGCGCTTCCTCATTCTTAAATGCCGGCAAAGCATCCGGAATCACGCGTAGCGCCGAGCATAATTGTATCAGCTCACTTGCTGCCATGATTTCTTCCGTCGTACCATTTTCTACCGCCGCGTCATAAATCTCCTGCATTTCCGTATAAGTATAGCTCTTTCCAGTTACACTATTAAGACACGTCGAGTCACTTTCTTTCGGCACCGAATTCAGATACTCATTCTCCGCCATCTCGTCCAGAATGTTCGCTCTAAGCGTCCCCGGAATCGTTGCCACATCAATGCTATTCGGCTTGCACGCTTTGAGTTCCTCATCAGTGTACACACTTCCCGCCGGTTTTTTACAAATACCAATACTTCGAATCGCGCTCGTATAAGTCGCCATCGCCTTATCTTCTTCCGTCATCACTTTCGCGTTAAATGAAATCTGCGCCACAAGCCGCATCACCACCGCAATCGCCACGCCTAGCACCGCGCCAGTTCCAAGAACCGCTATCAGCATATATTTCTGTGCTTGCGAAATCTTCGCTCTTTTCGAAATTGCCACTTCCTTTGCCATCCTAATTCCCTCCGTTCGAGTTATTATAGCACGCCGTATCACCAATTGCGCAATCCGTCGCTCTCTCACCAAACATATTCTGGACTTGTTTATACGAATCCGTCACATTATATCTTCCTGTTGGCGCCACCGCCATCAAATGATGATTAGAAAAACTATAAGCCTCCGCCTCAAGCGTAATCACCGCCGAAAACCTCAGCACCAAATCACCTGACGAGCCTCGTCCGTTCGAAGAATCCGAAATCACAATCCCATCCACGCCATCAGGCACCAAAACGCAACTATTCTCACTTCCCCACGTCACCGTTCCGTCCTCATTTTCGTCCGCATAGTAGCTAATGCACTCGCTTTCAAAATGCGCCACGTTCTCAATCGTCCCAGCATCATCCATAAACGGCCTACTCACATTCGTCGTCGTACCAGTAGAAACCCCACCATACCACTCATCAAATTGTGGCGTTCGCCATATTTTCACTACTTGGTTCCCGTCGTATTCTTCCAAAGTATACCCCTCCGTCGCTTCGGCCTCATCGTAAATCTCATTTCCATCATCATCCACTTCTGGTTCATAAGACGGATTACAACCATCGCCCAAAATCAGCCAGTACGCATAATAACCTTTGTCCGGATCGCTAAATGTCGCTCCATCCGTCCCATTTTCAATCATACAATACGCCGGAATCGCTTCGCCTTCTTTATCTACATAAGTTCCATAATCATACCGCATATATTGCATACTCTTCTTGAACGAATCCAGCACATTATAATCAATATACGGCGGATCGCCCGCATTCGCCTGCGCATCAAACGCGAGCGTCGGGTTGTCACCAGCCAAATTCACCGTCAGCTCCGAAATCGTAATCGTATCTGCACCCTTAGGCAGAAGCGCCGACAAAATACTAAACGTTCTCGAAAGCAGCGTCTTATTATCCGTAATCAACTCGATATTCGAAAGCTGGTCCTTAATTGTCAAAAAGTCAGACAAATCCGAATAATCATTCACTTTTTTCGAAAGCGCCGTAAGCGTCGTTTTCTTACCATCCACAATCGCCTGCTGCCCACCAGCGATACTTGCAAATACCAGCATCACCGCCACGCTCGCCGACGCAATCACAATACAAAGGAAGAATATAAAGTTCCGCATTTTCAGCGCCCGAATCATTTCTTCCTTCACATCCGGCACCAAGTTAATCTCGCGCGAAATCAAATTGCTTCGCCGGTTCTTAGGATTCAACTTGCTGACAATCTCCCGAAAATCCGGAATCTTAATCTCAACTTTACTAAGATCCACTTTGCCATTCGAGCCCTTTAGTTTTCCCGTCAAAGACGAAGAAAACCCCTTGAACTTCTCCGATATTTTCGAAAAATTTATTCCCGCCATTAGTCATTACTCCTTTCAGACAGTCCAATCACTACCGCAAATTCATTCGCAACGCTAGCCAGCGCCTGCCGCTGCTCCGCTGTCGTCCGCACCGCCTGCCATGGATTACCAATCACTGCCGGCACACCAGTCCGCGCCTCAATATACTCCGGAAATAACGGAATCATCCCCGCATACCCAGACAGTATTATATTATCCACCTTCGTATTCACGTATCGCGTCTGGAAAAACCTAATCGATTTCGTGAGCTCCGACGCATAATTCTCTAGCGTGCTTGCAAGAATCTTAAACACCTGCCCTTCAATCTTATCTTCCGCCAAGCCAAACTTCAAAATAAACTGCCGTGCTTGGTCTTCCCTCACATTCAATCCCGTCGAAAGCACCTTAGAAAGTCCACCAAATCCGCCCAGTATTGACCTCACTAGCCTTGGCTGGTTATCGTACATAATCACCACATCGGTCGACATCTCACCAAAATCCACAATGAGAGACGCCCCCACCGCCCCCATCGGCACAAGGCTTCGCGCCATCGCTAGTGGCTCCGGCTCCATCGCGATGATATTAAGCCCGGTCTTTTCTACCATCTCCATCGTCGCCTCAGCATATTCTTTCGAGATCGAACTCACCAGTATCTCCGTCTTCGCCGCATCACTCGGGCTCGGCCCAAGTATAATATAATCCGCCTTCGCCTCACTCATCGGCATCGGCACATATTTATCAATCTCATACTTAAACGCTTTCGCGAGTTCCTTTTCCGGCAAAGTTTCCGTTTCCACAATCGAAGTAAAAGTCTTATTTGCCGGCAACCCTAGCGCGATATTTTTCGTCTTTATCCCCGCCTGCTGCACCGCGCCCATAATCGCCTCCCCCAGCCGCTTTCGCCCAAGGTCAGTCGCATCGCCAGTCAGTTTCGAGTCAATCGGAATATACGCATACTTCGAGAGCGTCCACCCTTTCTTCGCATCACCAAAAAGCTGCACGATTCGCATCGAATTAGTTCCAATATCCAGTGAGAAGAAATCACCCACGCCATGCAACAAATTCATACACCCATTATAACCTTAAGTGCATTATTTTGCAAGTTTCAAATAATAAAATCTTTCCACATTTCCCGTCCGCCCCGCGAGTTCATTGTCACGTTTATTAACAATCAAAAAACCATTTTTCTTAAGCCACGTTTCAAAATCCCGAATAATCTCCCGCCGCATCCGCTCGTTTTTCACCACCCCCTTCGTAAGCTGACTATCATCCGCCTCAAACTGCGGCTTCAGCATCACCAAAAACTCCGTTTTCGGCGATGCGAGTTTTTTCTTCGCATACGCCAAAATCTTCTTGAGGCTCACAAACGACACGTCCGCCATAATCACGTCCACCTCCGCCTCAAACTCAAAAATATCCGTCTTTTCAAAAAGCTCCACCCTCTGATCAAACTTAAGCGGCGCCTTCATCTGGTGCGTGCCTTTTTCCACCGCAATCACTTTCTCCGCTCCTCTTTCAAGAGCATATTCCGTAAATCCCCCCGTAGAAGAGCCGATATCTAAAACCACTTTCCCCCGGAAATCAAAATTAAAGGCGCTCGCAGCACCTTTAATTTTGAAATACCCCCTATTTCTTACGTTCGCGGTATTCATACGTATCCGTATCTACCGACACGAGGTCGCCTTCCTTGATGAACGCCGGCACCTTAATCACCACGCCGGTCTCAAGCGTCGCATCCTTCATTACTGAAGTGGACGTATCGCCCTTCACCGCCGTTTCCGTATAAGTCACCGTGAGCCAAAGATTCTTCGGTAGCTGCAAGTTGATCGGAGTTCCGTTATAGAACTGAATCTCCATCTCATCGCCATCCTTCATAAAATCTTTCGAATCCCCCACCATATCTGCTGTGAGCTCATATTGCTCAAACGATTCCGGGTCCATAAAGTAAAACTTCTCGTCATCGCGGTATAGATACTGTACCTTGCGCGTCGTCACTTCTGCCGGCTCAATCTTCTCCTGCCCCTTAAAAGTCTTAGGCAGTAACGCTCCGGTAATCAAATTCTTCACTTTCACGTTCACGATCGAGCCACCCCGCCCCATCACCTTCTGAGAATATTCCACCACTTTATACGGCTGTCCGTCCAGAGTGATCAGAGTATTCTTCTTTAAATCTGTTGGTCCGTACATCTTCCTCCTTAAGAATTAGAAACAAATGGCAAAAGTGCAATATTCCGCGCACGCTTCACCGCCACCGCAAGCTGCCTTTGCTGCTTGGCAGACAGGCCAGTCTTAGAAATTGGCTCAATCCGACCATAGCTATCAATATACCGCTGCAACGTTTTCACATCGCGGTAATCGAAATACAAATTTGGATCATTCTTGTATCTTTTCATAGTATCCTTCCTTTAATACTTTTGTGCTTCGCCTTAAAACGGCACTTCACTCAGGTCAATCTCCTCTGGGATATCGTCTGGAATATCCGCCGGAGCCGCCGCATTGCTACCAGCCGATGCGCCGCTATAATCGCTCGCACCGCCATCGCCACGCGTACCGGCACCAGTAAAGTTAAAATCTTCCACAACGATTTCTACCCTAGAACGCTTGCCACCACCATTTTTATCTTCCCAGCTTCTTTGCGAAAGCCGGCCAGATACTAGCACTCCAGTACCTTTTTTTGCATATTGGGCGATCATCTCGCCTAGTTTACCCCAGGCAGAACAATCGATAAACGATACCTCTTCCTTGTTCTCCCCATCAGCACCACGATAAGTTCTGTTCACAGCCACAGAAAAGCTGCAAACCGACGCACCGCTTGGAGTATTTCTAAGTTCAGGATCACGTGTAAGATTGCCCGTGATGATAGCTTTAGAAAATCCGCGCATAAGTTATTTCTCCTCAGTTACTTCTTCTTTAGTTTCCTCACCCTCAGCTGGCTCTTTTGCTGCCTTTTCCTTGAGATAGGCAATATATTTTGCCTTCCTCTCGTCCGCTTTCACGAGTTGCGGCCGCAAAATCTCATCCGTAATATTCATCACGGACGTAATTTTCTGCGGCGCCTCTGGCGGAAGCTGCAAATCATAATAATAATAGATGGCAAATTCTTGTCCCTTGATCTTGTAGGACATCCGCTTCTTGCCTTCGGCTTCCACCTTGACAATCTTGCCACCATTGGCCTCGATCAGTTTCGCAACCTTATCGAGCACCGGGTCCAGATTCATCTCTAAATCTGGATGATACAGTACAGAAAGTTCGTAATCTTTCATACTACTCCTTTGGTTAAAGTAGGCACGACTAAATCTGCCTACTGAGCTAATATTACCAATCCATTATATCATATCTTATAAAAAAATACAACAAAAATGGTAGAGCCAGCTGGAATCGAACCAGCATTGTATCCTTAGAGGGGATATGTCCTATCCGTTGAACGATGGCTCCGCCTGCTATATATTATACACTATTCTTCCGGTTTTCTCAACTTATAATAAATCGACGGCGCAAACCTGATCGGCGCCAACGTCTTCTGCGCCGTTTCTTCCATCTTTACCAACCGATTCGTCCCAATCACTTTTTTGAGCGTCTTGCTCCGGAAGTTCGATACCGACAGCACCCTCTCCGTCTTAAATCCCAACCGCGCAAAAATCTCCTCCACGTATTTCGGGTGATAATTGTAGAATCCATCCTTCGCAATTTCTTTATAATTCGCCACCTTCTTGTCAAACGGGTTCACCTTACTCCGCCCCGTAATAAACCTCGCCATCTTCGGCAGCGTCCGCTTATTCGCAACCTCCACTACCGCCACCCCACCTGGCTTCAATACCCGATAAAGCTCCGCCATCGCCTTATCTAGTTCCTTAAGGTGATGCGTCACTCTTACCATCATCAGCCCATCCAGCTCATTATCACGAAACGGCAACTTATATATATCCCCCGCTTTCGTCTCGATCTTATCCCCATAAATCTCTTTCGCCTGCTGGAGCTCCGTCTTGGAATAGTCAAAAATATACACTTTATGCGCCCGCTTCAAATATTCATTCGCCAGTCGCCCATAGCCCCCACCAATATCCGCAAACTTTTCCATCCGCTTCGGCAAAAGCCGCCGTATCGCCATTCTATCCGCCTGATCCTCATACTCGCGATCTTTATCTTCCCAAAAATCTTTTTTGTAATCATATCCATTGTAGTCGGAAATAACTTTTTCACTCATGCCCCTATTATACACTATTTTTCACAAAAAACAAAAGTATGTTCCAAGTATAATTTTCTCCACCCCTGTAAAATCGGCCTAGTACGTTTTAGTATGATTTTTCGCACAAAATCATAAAACGTGCTATAATGGTAGTATTAACAATACGGAATGAGAACCCAGATTGTTATTAACAATATATTATATTACCTGTCACTAGAAGTTAAAATGGGCACCACGATGGTCCGGTTCTTCTAGTGCAGTGCATTAGTGGCAATCTGGGTTCTCCCATGGCGGTGCCCATTTTGGCTGTTCAGTCACTAGGCCCACGCTTCCGCGTAATATTAAGAGAGGCAAAGGTAAAAAATGCAGGTCATACAAAAAATCAAAGCAAAACTTAACAATTCTCCACGTAGAGTTATTCTGGATACGCGCAAAAAATGCAGCAATAACTCTACGTGCAGGATTATTATTACTGCACTAGCGCTAGGCATTGCTTGCCTCTCT
>JAFRBW010000009.1 GCA_017404685.1 Candidatus Saccharimonadota bacterium | reverse complement strand
GCCGCCGCCCCAGAACCAAATGTCGTTGTTTACCGCGATTGGTGCCGACGGAGCGCTGAAACCCATTGCGCGATAATTGTTGGCATTTGCGTGGGCGAGGTCTTGGATGCGATTCCAGGCGGCATAAGCTGCCGGAATGCTCAGGCCTATGACCATCATCAGAGCGATGGTCAGGGATAGAACGCGCGTAATCTTCTTTTTCATGGTGCAAGTCTCCTTTTTATGATAAAATTTGTGGAACTTTTATATGAAAAAGTGACGCTAACCCTAATAAACGCTAAAAACTTAAGGTACGTCACTCAAAACAGGGTGATACCTTAATTATATCACACATAAGCGGTTTTGTCAATAATAAGGACATAAAAATTAAAAAAAGCCTCTCTGGAGGCGTGGTGATCTTTGCGAGAGTCGATTCGAAGAACGACTCTCGACAAAAAAGCCCTCTGGAGGCGTGGTGATCTCTGCGAGAGTCGAACTCGCATTGACGGGATGAAAACCCGTTGTACTAACCGTTATACTAAGAGACCATAAAAGAGCTTACTTTGTAATTATAGCAAATAATGTTAGAAAATGCAAGCGTAGGTGATTTCGGCGCGGTAATCGGTCTTGCCGTAAGGCTCGACTGGGAAGTATTTGACGTAGGTGTCGTTTTCGTCGCAGTATTTGGTGAGGACAGCGGCGGAATCGGAATGACGTTCGCCATCGAAGAGAAGAAGATAATCGAGAGAGTATTTTTGGGTGCCCTTGTCTTTGTAAGATTCGAGGATTTTTTCGGTTGGCTGGGATGTGTAACTTTCGATCTTGGTGTAGAAATAATTTTCGTAATAATCGGCGGCGATGTCTTCGATGCGGGTTTTGACGAGACGCTCTGGGTCGGAAAAATGGGAAAGTAAAGTGGCGAGAATGACGATGAGCATAGCGAGGATAATGACGACAAAAATCACGCGGCGCAGAATGTGGTAGGATTTGCGGCTGAAATCTTTGGAACGAGCGAGGCGTGAAGAACGAACGCGGGTCTTAGACACGTGGATCTTGGAGCTGGCCGGCCGGCCTGATTTAGGCGAAGCCTTGGCTTTCGCAGGTTTTTTGATGGTTGATTTCTTTGTTTTTGATGCCACCATACTTATATTTTACCATAAAAATTATAAAATGTGATAAAATCGTAATATGAGTAAACTTTTTAAGCGAACTAAGATTTTGGCGACGGTGGGGCCAGCGACAAACACGCCGGAACTTATTGAAGAAATGATTATGGCGGGGGTGAATGGATGCAGGCTGAATTGTTCGCATGGGTCGAATGAAGAACGTGATCAGCAGATAAAGTGGATTCGCGAAGCGGCGGAGAAGAAGGGACGCGCGATTGCGATTTTGCAAGATTTGCAGGGGCCGAAAATTCGGTTGGGGATTTTGAAAGATAATCATTTGGATGTGAAACGCGGAGATAATTTGATTCTCGAAGCGGGGGTTGGATACGAACATGATGGGTCGATGCGAGTGCCGGTGCAATATAATTTGGCGGATAAGGTGAAGGTGGGGGAACCGCTTTCGATGTTTGATGGGAAAATCAAGGCGAAGGTGGTGGACATCGTGACGGAGACGGCGATAAAAGTTGAGATTTTGAACGATGGGTTTATTATGTCGAAAAAGGGGCTGAATTTGCCGGAGACGGATTTTGGTGGGGATATTTTGACGGAAAAAGATATTGCTGATATTGAATATGGTGCGGGGTGTGATTATGATTACGTATCGCTGTCTTTTGTGCAGAATGCGGGTGATATTTTGAAACTGAAGCAGATGCTGCTTGCGCTTGGAAGCGAGGCGAAAGTGATTGCGAAAATTGAGACGAAAAAGGCGATTTCGAGCGATGAGCATCTGGAAGAAATTGTGAAAGCGGCGGACGGAATTATGGTGGCGCGGGGCGATATGGCGGTGGAAGCGGGGGCGGAAGTGGTGCCGATTATTCAGCGGAAATTGATTGCGATGTGTAGAGCGTATGGAAAGCCGTGCATTGTAGCGACGCAAATGTTGTCTTCCATGGTGGACTCGCCAGAGCCGACGCGAGCGGAAGTCTCGGACGTGGCGACGGCGGTGGTGCAAGGTGCGGACGTGGTGATGCTTTCGGATGAAACGGCGAACGGAAAGTATCCGATTGAAGCGGTGAAAGAAATGAAAAAAGTGATTCTTTACACGCAAAATCATTCGCGGGTGGCGGCGATTTCCAAAAAAGCTGAGGCGGAGAATGTGATCCAAAGTGAGATTTCTAGCGCGGCGGCAAGAATGGCGGAAAAAATCGATGCGGATGTGATAATTTGCCAGACTGCATCTGGTGCAACGGCGATGACGATGGCTGGACAGAGGCCGAATGTGCCAATTGTGTCGGTGACGCCAAATGTGCGCGTGGCGAATCAGCTGGCGCTGATTTATGCGAACGCGGCTTTTGTACGACCGTATAGTCCGGATTTTGGATTTGAGTTGGCGAAGGAGCTGAAAGGCGGATATCTGAAAACGAAAGATGGAGAAAAAGACCTTTTGGCGGTGATTGTGTCGGGGAACAAAAATAACATTGGGACTGATACGATTAAAGTAAGATATGTATAGATTTGGTCGGTTACGACGCGATGACTTCAAGGCCGGGAAGAGTGCCGCTTAAGAGATACTCCAAAGTGGCACCGCCGCCGGTGGAAATGAGGGTGTAGTCTAGGTGTTCGTGTTCGTTCATGAGCTCAAGGATGAAGCCGGTGGTGTCGCCGCCGCAAATAATGGTGGTGGCGTCTTTTTTCTCGCCGAGGAGTTCGGCAATGATGGTGGAAGCGGTGGCGTAGGCGGGATCTTCGGCGTAGCCGAGGAGGCCGTTCCAAATGATGGTGTTTGCGTCGGTTACGAGATCTGCGATTTTTGCGGTGGAAACTGGGCCGATGTCGAGTTTTTTGCCGGTGGAATCTTCGTCAAAATCGGTGGCGACGTAGATTTTGGAATTATTTGACGCGTAACCATCGGCGGCGATTTTGCCACCAACTGCGACGTGGTCGGCTAATTCTACGAATTTGGTGATGAGAGGGGATTTGTCTTCTACTTTGGAACCGCCAATGATGAGGAGAAATGGGTGGCTAGGATTTTTGGTGGCTTTATCTAGATTCGCGAGCTCTTTTTCTAATAAAAGTCCGGCGTAAACAGGGAGAAAATCGGCGATTTTGATGGTGGAAGCGTGGGCGCGGTGAGTGACGGAAAAAGCGTCTTGGACGTAAAAATCTGCTTTTGTTGCTTCGACGATACTATTGATGAAATCGGCGGAATTAGCGGTCTCGCCGGGATTGAAACGAAGATTTTCGGCAAGGAGAATTTGGCCGTTTTGGAGTTTATTCACGGCGGACGCTAGAGCGGATTTTGATAAATCTGGTGTGAAAAAGACATTACCCATGAGATGATTGAGATGATCTGCGACTGGCTTTAATGAAAAGGATTTGTCTGGCTTTTCTGGACGGCCGAGATGGGAAAGTAGAATGATTTTCTTTGCGCCGTGTTTACGAAGATATTCTAGAGTTGGCAGACTGGCGCGGATGCGAAAATCGCTTTCGATTTTGTTGTTTTTTATCGGAACATTATAGTCCACGCGAACGAGGATGGTTTTGTCTTTTACATCTATATCACGAATGGTTTTCATGGTATTATTATATCACTAAATACCGGTGAGCGGAGTAATGTCGGCGCCGAGATGGCGGAGACGAGCGGCGAAATCTTGGTAACCGCGGTTGATAGGATAGACGTTGCGCAAAATGGAAGTGCCAGGAGCGGCAAGCATACCGATGAGAATCACGACGGCTGGGCGGAGAGCCTGCGGAGCGACGAGCTCGGCTGGGTGCCAGTTGGTAGGGCCTTCGACATAGACGCGGTGAGCGTCGAGGAGCTCGACTTTGACATTGAGGTTGGCAAGCTCGGTGGTGTAGATGGCGCGATTTTCAAAAACCCAGTCGTGGATAAGAGTGCGGCCAGTGGCAACGGCGGCGATGACGGAGAAAAATGGGAGATTGTCTATATTAAGACCTGGGAAGGGCATAGGATGGATTTTGTCGACCGGGGCGTGGAGCTCGGATTTTTTGATGGTGAGATCGACGAGACGAGTGCGGTCGTTCATGGAACGATATTCGCGAGTTTTGTCAATCTTGGCGCCCATGGTTTTTAAGACTTCGAGCTCGATTTCGAGAAATTCGATAGGAGCGCGAAGAATGGTGATTTCGGAATTGGTGACGAGAGCGGCGGCGATGAAGCTCATGGCCTCGATGGGGTCTTCGGAAAGGAAATATTCGACGTCTTCGTTGATTTCGGAACGGCCGCGAATGGTCAAAGTGGTGGTGCCGATGCCGGAGATTTTGACGCCGAGTTTTTCGAGAAAGAAGCAGAGGTCTTGGACCATGTAATTTGGCGAAGCGCCGACGATGGTGGTCTTGCCTGGCGCGAGAGCGGCGGCCATGAGGACGTTTTCGGTGACAGTATCGCCACGTTCGGAAAGGACGATGTAACGATCGGTGTATTTATGCAAAGTTTCTTCGCGGACGGAGACTTCATAAAAGCCGCTATTGCACTCTGCATCGACATCAAGACCGAAAGATTTGAGAGCTTGGATGTGCGGCTCTACCGTGCGTGTGCCGAGCGAACAGCCGCCAGCGTATGGAATGTGGAACTTTTTGTAGCGATGGAGAAATGGGCCGAGGAACATAATGATGGAACGGGTCCTTCGTGCAGCATCGATATTCATTTCGTCGAGTTTTAATTCGCGTGGTGATATAATTTCTAGGTCGCGATGACGGTTTTGCCAGTGGCATTTGACGCCGATTGACTCTAGAACTTCGATAATGCGATAAACTTCTTCAATGCGAGCGACGCGGCGAAGGGTGGTCTTGCCGGAGTTTAGAAGTGCGGCGCAAAGGATACTAACGGCAGCGTTTTTGGAAGTGTTGATGGTGATTTCGCCATGTAATTCTTTGCCGCCGCGGATGCGATAACTCTGCGAGGCGGAGTCATTTATAGAGAGAATCTGAGTGCCGAGGGCCTCGGAGAGTTTCTTGATCATTTCGAGGGAAATGTTTTGGCCACCTTTTTCAACGCGATGAATGGCGGACTGGCTGGTGCCGATTTTTTCGGCGAGCTCGCCTTGGGTCCAACCTTTTTCGGTGCGCATTTGCTCGATAGTTTCGCCAATGACTTGCTGATAAGTCTTCTGTTTTTTCATGAAATGAATTATATCACGGCATGAATAATTTTGCAAGCATAAATGTGTGGTATAATGGTATGATGGATATGGTGACGGAGGGATTAAATACAGCACAAAGGGAAGCGGTGGAGACGCTAGAAGGGCCGATTTTAATTTTGGCGGGGGCTGGGTCGGGGAAAACGAAGACTTTGACGCATAGGATTGCAAATTTGATTCTACATGGAGTACGGCAGGAGAATATTCTCGCGGTGACGTTTACGAATAAGGCGGCAAACGAGATGAGGGTACGGCTCTGGAATCTTGTTGCGAACTTTTCTCAACCTGCTTCGCTCGCGCCAGTCGATGCGGCGAATCCTCCTAGGTCTTTTATGCCGTATATGGGGACGTTCCATGGGATATGCGTGAGGATTCTGAGGATTGAGGCGGAGGCGGCGAGGATTGATAGGAGATTTACGATCTATGATTCTGACGATCAAGCTACGCTTGTGAAGCGGATTATGAAGCGGCTTGAAATAAATACGAAAGATTTGAAGCCGAAGAACGTGCTTTCTTTGATATCGAGCGAAAAAAATAAAGGTGTAACGCCAGAGCTATATGAGCATGATTCGAAGAAAAAGTATTTCAGAAATCATCGCGAAGTGGCGGAAATATATCGTGAGTATGAACGCGAAAAGAATAGTATGGGGGCGTTGGATTTTGATGATTTGCTGCTAAGGACGCTGGAGCTTTTCAAGAATAATAAAGATGTGCGGAAAAAGTGGCAGGAGAGGTTTCGGCATATTTTGATTGATGAGTATCAGGACACAAATGCAGTGCAATATCAGATTATTCGGCTGCTTGTGGGGGAAGAACGAAATATTTGCGTGGTGGGGGATGATTGGCAGTCGATTTATTCGTGGCGCGGAGCGGATTTTACGAATATTTTGAGTTTTGAGAAAGATTTTCCGGGAGCAAAAGTGATAAAGTTGGAGCAGAATTATCGTTCGACGGGAAAGATTTTGGAAGCGTCGCAAAAAATAATTCAAGAAAATAAAACGCGAACGGATAAGAAGTTGTTTACGGAAGCGGGCGATGGCGAAGATGTGGAAATTGTGCAACTTGCGGATGAAGAAGCGGAAGCGGCGTTTGTGGGAAGGAAAATTCAGGCGCTGGTCGCTAAATATGGCGGATATGATAATTTTGCGATTTTGTATCGGACAAACGCACAATCGTATGCGTTTGAGAAAGCCTTTATGGAATTACAGTTGCCCTATAAAGTGGTGGGTGGCGTGAGATTTTATGATCGGCGTGAAATTAAGGACGTGCTGGCGATTTTGCATTTGATTGCGAATGAAAAGGACAAAGTGAGCCTTGAAAGAGTGATGAAAAATGTGTTGTCTGGCGTGGGCGATGCTTCGGTGAATAAGGTTTTGATGGCGGTGGATGTGATTTCGGAGGAACAAGCTACGGATAAGCCGTTGCTTGATCCGGAGTTGGTGGACGTTTTGAAAACGGCGAAAGCGCGAAACGGAATGAAGCGGCTGGTGGATTTTCTCTGGGAAATGAGAGATGCGGCGGTGCCAAGCCAGATTATCAAACGGGTTATAGATTATTTTGATTTTGAGACGATTTTTGAGACAAAAGTGGACAATGGTGAAGATAGGATTGCGAACTTGAAAGTTTTGATAAAAATTGCGGAAGATTATGCGAGTCTTGATGAGTTTTTGGTGGATGCGGCGCTGTTTTCGTCGGCGGATGAAGAGACGGAGCAAGATGCGGTGACGCTGATGACGCTCCATGCGGCGAAAGGGTTGGAGTTTGCGGTGGTGTTTGTGGTGGGGCTAGAGGAGGGGCTATTTCCAGGATCGCGTGCGTATGAGAGCGACGATGAAATGGAAGAAGAGCGGCGGTTGATGTATGTGGGGATGACGCGGGCGATGAAAAAGTTGTATTTGACGTATGCGCAGTCTAGGTATTCGTTTGGGAGCCGGAACTACAATATACCATCGAGATTTTTGACGGAGATTGGGTATAATCCATATGGCGCGCCGACTGACTTTAGCGGGTATCGTGACGAGGATGGCGATGGGTTTACGGATAGTTTTAGCGATCAGGCGGGAACTTTTTCTCAGGATGATTTTGGGTTTGATGCCGATCCGTTTCCGGATGATTTGCCGGTGTGGGAGTAGGTAGAAGTTGCAAAAAGTGTATGAAGAAATCTTGTGGAAAAAGACTTGCGGTTTTTTGAAAAGTGCGATACAATGGAAGTATTAACAATTTAACGACGAGAAATGAACCCCTCACGATAAAGAGTTAATAAAACAATAAATCATTGTTGTTCGAGCATAAAAACGGAGCTATAAGGACTTCGTGTATGCTTGAACAAATTAAATTTGTTTGACATCGTGAGGGGTTCACCTTGTAGCTCCATTTTTGTAGGTTGGTGCTGCATCCGTCGATAAGAGAGGCAAAAGGAACATGCAGGTCATACAAAAAATCAAAGTAAAACTTAACAATTCTCCACGTAGAGTTATTCTGGATACGCGCAAAAAATGCAGCAATAACTCTACGTGCAGGATTATTAAACATATGGCGCGGGTCCTGTCAGCTGCTGTCCTCCCCCAAAATTGGCGGCAATTTTGGGGGACCCCCTCCGCAGCTGCCACCCGCGCGGTTATATTAATTCCTGCACTAGCGCTAGGCATTGCTTGCCTCTCTTGCAATGCCTATGCCGAGATTGGATCAAATGATGTAGATTTTTCACTATCCGTGGACGCCACTCCAACTCTAGAAATAGTGCTAGCAGGCGATGGTCTTACTACTAGCCCAACTAGCCTTGGTCTCAATATCAAACCAAACATTGATGGTACTCCAGTGTTTGGGTATTCAGATTTAGACGTCACTGTGGCCACTTCTAATGCCACGGGGTATTATCTTACTCTCTCTACGACCAATGCAGACGGTTCCTTGACTACTACTAGTTCCAATACGCTTTCTACTCTCGCTAGTACGGGAACTTTCACTTGTACTACAGCCACCGCTTCGACCTGTTCTTTTACTACCAATCGTTGGGGTTATAAGCTAACGCAAGATGACGCAACTTCCTATATTGCTGCTCCAGGTAGTGATGGCACTAAGATTGACGAAATCTACACCAAAACCAATGGCGTTACATCTAATCTTCGTGTTGGAGCAAAAGTAGATAGTAGCCTAACTGCCGGCAACTACTCTACTACCATGTCCTTCGCTGCCACCGCTCATCCAACCACCTACGGGATTTATTACAACGCCGGTGCTGCCGGAAACTCCGCTTCCGGCCTCCCGGGAAATCAATCCGATGCTCTAAACAACGCCTCTACAACCACGGTTACACTCTCCTCAGACGTTCCAACCTGGACGGGCCACACGTTTAATAAGTGGTGCCTTGGTACGGTCACGAGTACAGCTTATGCGAATGATACCTGCTCCGGTACAGAATATGCGGCTGGGAGCGATATCACCTTTGACATAGACGAAGTGGTATCGGTGACACTAAAAGCGATGTGGAATATAAATACCTATTCTATCAAGTATGGTACGGTCGCTGGTATTAGCAGTGTTACCTTAGATGGCACAGTATGTACTGCGGCAGTGTCTGGTGCAGGTTGTACTAAGACGCTTATCTATGGTAAGGACTATACGTTAGCTGTGACGCTGGCTGCTGGGTATTCTTTGGGCTCTTGGAACGCTACTGCCGGTGAAGTAACTGTTAGCAATAATAATATAACTTATACTGTAGGGGCAGGCAATGCTACCATTACTCCAAGCGCTACCCTGAACTCTTATGGTGTCACTGTAACCTTTCAAGACGGAGCTAACCAGGTAGTATTTACTAATGCTTCTGACAATACTGATATTGTTACAGCTACATCCGCAAGTTCAACTGTACAACTGAAATATGGCACTGCGTATACTGCTACGATGAGTCTTAGCGAGAACTACGAGTTTGATTCCTGGACGGCTGGTACTAATATCAACGTGTCTAATACTACGACGAACCCTACGACTGTTACACTGACTGGTGCAGGTGCTGGTGCCTTGACAGCTACTGGAAAGAGTAGTGCATTATCTCTCTATGATACGATTGCTGCGATGACTAAGGGCACTCAGACCGCCGCACAGCTCCAAGAAAGTATTAGCGCCTCCAACTCGGGTGTATATACTTACAATTCGTCAGTATTCGGTGCGGCTAGCGACGCCGCTAACACCAGCACCATCTACTATTATCGCGGCATTCTAGACAATACTACTGGCTCTTATGGCTCTGACGGTGATGGCGCCGCCTATCCAAACTACGTAAAGCTAGACAACAATACCTGCTGGCGTATCCTCCGCACTACCGGCTCCGGTGGCGTGAAGATGATCTACAACGGCACTTGGACTGGTTCTACCTGTGCAAATGCCGGGACAAACGCTGAGCTCACTACTGCACCATTTAATACTAGCTCCGCTACAGTTGCCGGCACTAGCTACACTGGTCTCCAGTATAAGAATATGCATGCTGTGGGTTACACATATAGTAATGTAGCTGCAAGCACCACTTCTGCTACTGCTCTCAGCACCCTATTTGGTTCATCTGGCAATGATACTACTACTAATACCAATAGCTCCATCATTAAGAAGTATATAGAATCCTGGTATAGCTCTAATATGACTAGCTACACATCCCACCTAGAAGCCAATGCCGGTTACTGTGCAGATAGAACAACTTACCCGGATGGTTCCTACGCTCTCAGCAGTAAACTGGCAGAATCCACTACTGTAATTCCTTATGGCACTTCCAGTATGACAATTTATCGCTATGGCGCATATGCGAGAAACTACAACTCTGCCCAAACCCCAACCCTAGGTTGCCCACGTGGTATAGTGGACACTTATAGTACTACTACCGCCAGTGGTGGTAATGGCCAGCTTACTTACCCAGTAGCATTAATTACTGCTGACGAAGCATCATTTGCTGGTTCTGGTAGCTCAACCGCTACTAATGGTTCTTCCTATAACGCAAATTCCTTCCTTCGCTCCGGCTCTGTCTTCTGGTTGCTCTCTCCGTATTACCGGTCCTCGGTCGGCTACGCGGTCGTCTTCTTCCTGTACTCGGATGGCGACCTCAACTACGGCGGCGTGAGCGACGCGTATGGGGTGCGTCCGGCCATTTCCCTCGCCTCTGGAACGATGATCAGTGGTGGCGATGGCACCGCAGCAAGTCCTTGGACTGTAACATGGTAAAGGAGTAAATATAGACGTTCCAGAAAACTATCGCGTAGCGATAGCCCAAAAAATGTGGCGGCGAAGGCTCTGCCGGAGCCACCACAAGGGCGGATGCGAAGCATCCCCCGAAACCTTAAAGTTTGCTGTGTTAGTGGCTCCGCTCCTGGATAGAATAAGATCATTCTGGGTAGAAGCGGAGCCACTAAGACTCCGAAGCAGCTTATCGTAAAAACGAGATTGTGCACCGTGTTGTATCTTGCCGAGTGTCCAGTTTGATTTCTGGAGTCGGCTTCGCTCCGGCTCTAACTTCTGGTTGCTCTCTCCGTATAACCGGAACTCGAACGGCAACGCGAACGTCTTCAACCTGAACTCGAATGGCAACCTCAACAACAACAACGTGAACAACACGAATGGGGTGCGTCCGGCACTTTCACGAACTTTTTCGTAAGCTGGGGTTAAGATACTGGTTGTTTTTTATAAAAACATTGTCTTGTATGGAGGCCCCATTGCTTAATCGCTTGGAATTAATTTTCCTTGCAGAGATACATCATAATCCTATTCTGAAAAGATAGGCTCTAATGATGGACGAAGATAAGTGAAATAGGTAGGTTGCTTAAGTGAGGGAATCTAGTATTCCTAGCTTGAATATCATAACAAGTGGAGGCGAGACTGGCAAGTAGAGCAGATGCTTGAAGAGTCGGGCTCGCTGAAGCTGATAAGAAATAAAGAGAGGAAAAATGATACAAAAATCGGATGACAAAAAACCAGTATTCCAACCATTTAAAATTAAGGTCGCAATGCTACAGCTGGATGAGTATTTGAGAATATTTATTATCCCGCAAATCCCGGCGGGATTTTCTGAATATCGGGAGGCATTGCGCGTGACGATGGATAGGGCATGGCACGCGATGTATTATGCCTCTCTAACAACTAGGCGAGAAAGGCAACATCGTCTGATTGAACTGAAGATTGAGATGGCGATGGTGGAGACATACCTAAAGGAAATACGCGATGTGTGCTATCGTGGAAAGGAAAAGAAAAAACTGGATGCAAAATCTGCACGAAGATTCGAAATCTGTGCTGATAAACAAAAGGAAGTTATGAATATAGTGTGGGCGTGGGTAAAGAATGAAACCAAGAAACTGGCGGCTAATACATCTGGTACCACTGGACTAAACGAAAAAGAGGAATTATGAAGAAACATCGTAAATCTCCAAAAATCTATGACGAGGCCTTGACGTATGAGAACCTATATGCCGCTTGGAATACGGTTTTGCATACTTGTAAGAACAAACAGGGACTATTTGAGTTTGCGATGTATGGACATGCGAGAGTGAGTAGATTGCTAAATGAACTGAAAGCGAGAAAGTATTATCCGAATAAGTTTCGGTGTTTTATGATTTTTGAACCAAAGCCGAGGCTAGTAATGAGTCAGTCTATCCGAGATAAGGTGGTGAATCATTTTGTGGCAAAACGGTATTTGATACCGCTGCTTGAAAATACATTAGTAGATACGAACGTGGCAACAAGACTGAAGCTGGGTGCATCTTATGCGACAAAGAAAATGAAGCAATATTTTGCAAGAATTTTGGCAGAAAATCCTGAAGCGAAAATATATGCGCTAAAAATCGATATTTCTAAATATTTTTACTCTATAGATCATGAAATCTTGTTTGAGAAATTGAGAAGAAGAGTGAAAGACAAGGATGTGCTGGAGATCTTGAGAAGAATCATCGATGAAACCAATAAGCCATATATCAATAATGTGATTGATAAGTTTAACCAGTGTTATCATACTAATATACCACACTATGGTAAGGGCAGAGGGTTATCTATTGGCGCGATGGCATCGCAGTTTTTGGCGATTTTCTATTTGGATGAAGTGGATCATTATATTAAGGAAGGGCTAAAATGTGTGTATTATATTAGATATATGGATGATTTTATTCTTCTTGGCACGGATAAGAAACAGCTTTATGAATGGATGAGAAAGATTGAAGTAAAAATAGTGGAGCACAAATTGAAGATGAATCCGAAGTCGGCAATATATAATTGCTCCTCTAAAACTGGGTTTTCTTTTCTGGGATATAGATATTATCTGGAGCGCACTCGGAAGGGGAATCAGGTGCTCAGGATAGTGTGTATGTCTAGGACGGTGCGGCGCGTGAAAAAGAGGCTGAGGCTTTTGAAAGAGCATGATTTTGAAAAATATGAGCGTTCGCGCGAGTCGTATCGGGGGTATTTTGAGTATGAATCGCCAGCTTCTGGCGGCTGGAGCATTGATAAGGTGCCGGATATGATGAAGTGACGTATTTCTCAAACTCGCAAAAAATCGCCTTTTGAGAAATGTTTGTGCTTTTGGTTGCATGGGGGAGCTTTACTTTTTACGATTAAAGTGGTAAAATAAGGGGAATTAGTAGATAAAGGAATAATTATGGCTGAATACAAATTGACGCTTTTAAAGCGTGAAGTGACAGGTAAGAAATTAAAAGATTTGAGAAAGAAGGGGCTAATCCCATCGGTGATTTATGGTGGGAAAGAGCCGATGCTGGCTAGCTCTGAGTATGTGGCGACTGAGAAGGTGCTAGACGTGGCTGGGTATCACTCGCCGATTGATCTTGATGTGGCTGGGAAGAAACAGCTGGCAATCGTGAAGGACGTGCAGATCGACTCGGTTTCGCGGAAGATTTTGAACGTGGAGTTCCAGGCGATTTCGGCGAAAGAAGCGGTGACTGCAACTACGCCAGTCGTGATTGTGAACTTTGAGGCAAGCGAAGCGTCGAAGACGTATCATTTTGCGATGACGCAATCGATTGAAGAGCTTGAGGTGAAGGCAAAGCCAGCGGATTTGCCAAAAGAGCTAGAGATTGACGCTAGCGCGATGGCGAACGTGGAAGATAAGCTCACGATTTCTGATATTAAGTTGCCTAATGGCGTGGAGTTTGCAGATAAAGAGCTCGATCCTGAGCAGGTGGTAGCATCGCTCTATGATCCAGCGGCAGAAGCAGAGAAGCGTGAGGCTGAGGAAGCTGAGGCGGCGGAGCCGGTGGATGCGGCAGATGTGCCAGCAGAGCACGGATCTAAGCCGGAAGAAGCTGAGGCTTAAGCGAAACAAAGTAAGGATAAGGACCGCTCGCCAGAATGGAACTCATGATGGCGGCGGTTTTTTCTGGGTCTTCTTTACTAAGGCTCGGCGCGAAGATGATGCCGGCGAGATTTGACGGCACGTGATGACGTAAAACTTCGGTGGTAGCGGCGACGATGTCTTTTATGGTGGATTTGTCGCTAGCAGTAGCATCGGCGGAGATAAAATCTAGGCTGATTAAACAGGCGCGAGGGTCTATTTTTGTGCTTTTTATGGTGCTTGCCAAATTGTCTAGAAGCTTGCCGGTCTCGGCGGCGATTTCGGTGATGGAGGAGCCCTTTTTGTGATTGTCTAGGCTGATAATCGGGACGAGGCCAGATTTGGTGATGTTTTCTAGCTGATCTTCGAAGGATGGGTTGGCGAGAGATAATGGAATGAAACGGAAACCGTTTTCGTAGGCGGATTTTGCAAAACGTGGCAAGAGTTTGATGGATTTTGGAATGTTATTAGCGGTGAAAACGAGGCTTTTTGGAATACCGCGAGTGGACGACATATAGGCGGCGGCGAGAAGGCGGGGGTTGTCTGAATAGACGGCGGAGAGTTCTTCGAGCTCTTTTAGAGTTAGGCAAGTGTCTAGCCTAGAGTTCTCTACATTGGCGCGGGCGAGACCCAGGCTGTCTTCTACGGTGCGGCCGAGCAGGAAACCGCCAAGCACGGTGGCAGCGGCGATGGAAAACATCGAAAGATGAGTGAGAGTGTCGATGCGATCGACAGAAATTGGCTCGACGATGTTTTGGTAAGTGAGGGCATTGTCTGTAAGGTAGATGATCTTGCTTTGGGCGATGGATTTTAGCTCTGGGAGGGATGGGTTTTCGGAAAAAATGAGATTGGCGTAGGGGATGAGGGAGTTTTTGATTGGATCGGAAGATTTTTTGAGATGAAGAATGAGGCCGATGTAAGGGTGGGCGTCTAGGTAGGATCTAATTTCGTCCATGACGAGCTGGTCGAAATTGGCGGAACGATCAATGCAAATATAATCTGGAGCGGTGGCTGGGGCGATGAATGGCGTGCGTTGGAATTTGGTGGGAGTGAGATAAGTGACGGCGTCGTCGGCGGTGAGAATGTAACGGTAAGCGTCGGCTGGGGCGGAGTTTTTGATGCCGGTGTCGTCAAAGGAAAAGTCGGAACTGACGATGCTGGCCTTGAGGCCGAGTTTGTTTAATACTTCCATGGAAACAGCGGCGCCGCCAAAGCTGCTGGTGCGACGAAAATAGTGATGTTTTGAAGCGTCGAAACTGAGATTGAGCCAATTTATGCCATTTTTGTCGGACTCAAAATGTTCGGACCTTTCATCAAGGCTGAGGTAAACATCTTTCAAGACATTGCCCACGATGAATATATGCATATAATAATTATAGCACACCTAAGATTCCGCGCAAGGCGTAGGCGGTGTCTTCGTGACTGCGGACGGTGATGGTATCGATGCCCATTTTGACGACAGGATAATCGTTGCCACCAGGCTGAGTCATATCGCCGAAGTAGAGAATGTCTTCTTTTGTGACGTTGAGTTCTTCTAGAAGGTGGGTCATGCCGAAAACTTTGTTCATGCCAGGAACGATGGCGTTGATGGAAGTGGTACCGCCGATTTCGTAGTCAAACTCTGGGGCGAGTTCCTTGGCGCGAGCGACAATCTGCTCGCGTTTCTTGCAGTCTGGATCCCAGGCGTATTTGGCTTCGGTGTCGGCATGCTGGCCGAGGGCAGAGAAGGTAACTTGAGAAAGACGGTTTTCGATAATTTCGTCGCCAGGCTGGAGTTTGTCCTCTTCCCAGAGGCCGAGTTCTTTTGCGGCTTGTTCTAGAGCCGAGGTAATTTTTGTGACTTGCTCATCAGTGAGAGGATAATTGTAAACCTGCTCCCAGTCGGTGCCGTTATATTTATAATACTGCGTACCTTGGGCGACAAAGAGATGAAGGTGTTTTAATTCTTCATCGGTGGCGCCACGCTCTTTTAAGCGGTTTACGATTTGGATGAGGAATTGGTCGAACTTTTGTCCGGAGATAGGACAAATCTCGAAATGGTCGAGACATTTCGTGAGCAGATCGGCGATTTCGTCTGGAATCGGGGTCTTGGCAATATTTAAAGTTTGGTCAATATCAAATGCTAAAACTTTTTTCATATTTTTATTATAACATGGTATAATAAAAATATGAAAACTTATGTTGTGGGCAACTGGAAGCTGAATTTTAATGTGGGCGAGGCCTCGATCTATCTTCATAAATTGCAGAAAAAACTCCCGACTTATCGTGACGTGGAGGTGGTGATTGCGCCGCCTATTGTTGCGCTGCAACCGCTGTCGCTCCAGATTGATCGGCATAAGATGAAACTGGCGGCGCAGAATGCGTTTTATCAGGATTATGGGGCATATACGGGCGAGACTTCGTTTAATCAGCTGAGGGGGCTTACTGATTATGTGATTGTGGGGCATTCGGAGCGGCGGTATATTTTTGGCGAGGATGATAAGATGGTGGGGAAGAAAGTGGCGGCGGCAGTGCGGAATAAAATTACGCCGATTCTCTGCGTAGGGGAGACGGAAAACGAGCGAGCGTTTCTTGAGACGACGGATATTTTGCGTGATCAGGTGCTGTCGGGGCTTCGCGATGTGTCTGAGGAAGATATTTCTAAGGTGATAATTGCGTATGAGCCGGTGTGGGCGATTTCGTCGGTGAGAGAAGCGCGGATTGCAAGCCCAGATGAGGTGGCGGAGGCGGTGCGGATCATTCGCGAAGTTTTGAAAGATATGTACGGGCCAAAGGCGGCGGAAAATACGGCGATCTTGTATGGCGGGAGTGTGAATCCGTCGAACGCGGGAGCGTATCTTACGATTCCGGGCGTGAATGGCGTGATGTTTGCGGCTTCGAGCTTGATTCTTAGCGAGTTTCTTGATATAATTGAGGTAGCAAAGCGAGTGAGGTTATGAACAAAAAATACATAGATTTCGTGCCGAAGCAGGCTAAGAGTAAGACGGTTTTCAGAGAGACACCAAACGCTACGCGGATGACGGCGAGAAGTAAGGCGGCGCCGGAGATGAAGGTGCCGAAGGATTTTGCGGATGAGATGGTGAAGACTGGGATGGCGAAGACGACGTTGGCTGGAGCTAAGCCGGTTGGGGCTGGGGCGGTAAAAGAGGCTAAGGCTAAGAAGGTGATGGCTAAAATGCCGACTTTTGGCGTCAAGACAAAAAAGACTGAGGTGTCGGAAAAGGTATTGAGGGAGACAGTGAAGAAGGCGGAGAAAGATCCGAAGACTTTGAATATTCCGCAGGCGAGGTTTGTGAATACAGAGAAGGTGACGAAGCGGCCGCTATCTAAGAATGTGTATCAGAAGAAAGTGGTGGTGCCAGAGGAAAAGCCACATGGCCCGGTGACGATTATTCAGAAGCCAGAAAAAGATTCGCGGATTGGAATGGTGGTGACGATTTTGATTACGATTATTCTTGGTGCGGCGGCGGGAACAGTGGCATTTCTACTCTTGCCAAAATAGGGGCGAGAGTGTATAATATAATATATGGTGGGATTAGCTCAGATGGTTAGAGCGTCTGATTGTGGTCCAGAAGGTCGTCGGTTCGATCCCGATATCCCACCCCAGGTATCTATGGTATTGCGGGTATAGTACAGTGGTTAGTATGCAAGTTTTCCAAACTTGAGATGAGAGTTCGATTCTCTCTACCCGCACCATTTTGGCAGGGTGTGGCGCAGTTGGTAGCGCGCAGCGTTCGGGACGCTGAGGCCGTCGGTTCAAGTCCGATCACCCTGACCATGAATAGACATACCCCTGATAAGCAGGGGATTTTTGGTGGTTGTATGGTGATTTTATGGTCTAAGCATTGACATTTTTGGTAAAGTGTGATATAATGGTTTTAACGTTGGGATTATGTGCTGACCAACAAAAATTGAAAGGGGGACTTACAATGAGTAAGGACAAGCACAGCAGGATTAACAGGGAAAGGGCTGAGGCGCTGACGGCGCCGAAGGACGACAGGCAGGCGGCGATCGAGATCCTCAAGGAAACGTTGGAGAACATGGAGAGCTCTCCGGCGTATCCGGATGACCTGATCGACCGCGTTGATGCTATGACGGCGATGGCCAAGAGCTTCGCCGACGGCATGGTCCAGCTCCGTGCGGAGCTGCGCGCGGCCGCTGGCCTCGCGATTGACAAGAAAATCGGGAAACCGGTTTTCGTCTATCGCTACGAGGACGATGACGGTGAGGTTGGCTATGTGCCTGCCGACGAGGAGAACGCCGAGCTGAAGGCGCGTCGGCTTGATGCTGACGGGTGCGTCGAGCTTGGCTACGCTTTCCGGCAGAAGGATGGTAAGTACACCGGCTTCGTGCCGGTGCAGGTGGTCGGCGACGACGCCGACGACTAGTCCTTCTGATCCTAGCACTTTAGAAAAATTCCCAGCAGCCAGCTGGGATTTTTCTTGTGCTTATAATTATTTAGACATTAACGCAATAAAATGGTAGAGCTATTGACAAAAAAGGGTATGTGTGCTATAATGGAATCAGTCTGAGTTTTTGGGAGTCTCTCTTAAGGCAACGAAGACCATTAACAACCGAATCATCTCAGGTTTCAAACGAAACCTGTTTAGATAAATGCCTACATCCCCCCCAAAAAAAACTTTGGGGGCGTTGCCCCCACACTAAAAAAGGAGGTAACGAATTATGTTAAGCAACATAGTTATGCCGATTCTTCTTTCTCTGGCACTTGTCATTTTGACATGGACGCTTGAGAATGCAATCACCAAAAGCGATTCTTTTTGGCCTGGCTGGAAGGTTTGCCTTCTCAGCCTGGCGGCGGCGGGCGCGACCTGCGCGAGCGGTATTTTTGCCGCGAAAGGTCTCGAGATTCTGTGGCTTGCGTGGGTGTGCTCTTTAGCGATGCTGGTTCTTCAGGCCAACATGATCATTTGGTGGTCTGAAGAGGGAAATCAGTGGCTTGAGTTCCTCTGGTTTTCGGTCGTAACGGCGACTGTCGGGATGTTCTCGGCGGTGACCGGTGCGTGGCTGGCTGACCTGCTGGTGACTGGAGCACTTCTTGTAAGTGCACTGCGCCTCGTTCCTTTATTGCTCATGGAAGTGAGTATTGCGTACTTCTTGATCGATTTATTGAGAGAGAAGGGGCACAAGACACTCGCGACTATTCTGACGATTTTGACCGTGGTTGGCGCTATTTTTGCGCTGGCATTTGGCCTGGATTGGCAGAAGGAAGCCCCGGCACCGGAGCCGACTAAGGCGATGGAAGTTGCCACGGAAGCGCCTGCACCTAAGACTGAAATTAAGTTTTGGCATGACGATGTCCTGACGGACGACGACAAAGCTAATGATTTCGACTTCGGTACGAACCCGGTGCAGGAAATCCTGCTACAGAAGATTCGCGCTGGCGAAGTCGACGACGACACCATGAAGGTCATCGATGAGATGACTAAGGAAAAGATCGCTAAGGGCAACTATGAACTCGCTGAGCTTCAGGAGATGGAAGACTTTTATGAACTCTTGGATGCCGTAGAGGTGTACAAGAAGCTCGGTGCGGAGAAGTTTTTTGCGATTGTGACGCCGGAAGACGTTCGCGCAGATCAGTTTCTTCGTATGAGGGTCGACCCGACCCTGACCGCTGGAACTGCCGCGTGGTGGGACGTGAGTTTTCATACTCGGTTGATTGGCGACTTCATGGTGAATTACGAGGGCCAGGAAGAAGCCTGGATGCGCACGATAAATGGCGCGGCGGACACCTGGATCAAGGATCCGGAGTTGTTCCAGACTGCATATGAAAATATCGTGGCGCACATGGAGCATGCCGACGTCCTGCTGTACTACAGCGATAAGGCGTTGACCGACCAGATGTATATGGATGGTCTCGTTGTCGGTATGCAGCCCGATGTGATTGTAATGAAAACATCGGACCATGGCGGGTTCTTCCTGGTGTATAAGGATATCGTAAAGAATACGCAGGAAGTAACGGTGATGTACCGCACGGTGTGCGGATATCAGCCGACGAACTGCGCGGAGAAGCTGGGCGTAACGCCCAAGGTGAATCCGAATACACCGGCAAAGCCGTCTTCTGGCGGCGGACGGTCGTCTTCTTCTGGCGGTGGGAAGCCGTCTTCTTCTGGCGGCGGTGCAGTCATCACTAACCCGAAGGATCCGACGCTCGGTACACCCGTTGGGAAGAATGATGTTCCCGGACCGGGACCTAATACTAACAACGGGTATGGAGCTGAATGGTCTCGTGTCGAAGAGCCGACAAATTCGGCGCATCTTAACTCGTACGAAGAGTACGTTGAGTTGATCGACGAGACCAAGGAAGCAAACGAGATCGCTGAGAGTCATTCCAAGAAGGGCGACGATGGACATTACGCTCCTACCTATACGCCGCCTGCGCGGCAGGATGCTACTGTTCATTCCAACGACGATGTTGGCACGGGAAATGGTGGCATTGACGTCACTACTCCCGTGCAGAATACGCACGTGAAATCGAACATCGGTGGATCTACGACCACTGCGGACGATCCGGCTGGGGACCATTGGGGGGGACCTCCGGATTGACCTTTTGGCGTTTATCTAACTAACGGTGAGGTCCAGAGTTGGACGCTCAAGTACCTTATGCGAGTCCGGCAGCTTCGGCTGCCGGGCCTCACCAAGAAGTTTGAAGGTTGAGATGATTCGGTTGGCAGACGAATATTAACAATTCATTCGGCTAGCAAACCTATGCGAGTTTCTGAAATGAAGCTCAAAGAATTAGTAAAAGTCTTTATAAGATTTATCTAAGAAAGGAATAAAGTATGAAAAAGACTATTTTCGCAATTGCTGCTACTGCAGTGATCGCAGGTGTTTCTATGGTTCCAGCTAATGTTTTGGCTTGGGGCGATAGCAATAATGGTCGTACCACTTACACGCTTGAGCAAATCAATGCGGGCGATCTTGGTACTGGCATTACGCTAAACTCTATCACTAATGGTAAAATTGGTGATGAGCGTAACTTCGTGGGTGCAAAGCTCAGTTCGTCTAGCACGACTGTGTGGAACGCCAACGAGATTGCTGTAAAAGATGGTGAAACTTATACGATCCGTCTTTACGTGCACAATAATAGCCCACTTGGGACTAACGGCGTTGCTACTGGCGTGAAGGCACTTTTCTCGTTGCCAACGACTGTGGCTAAGTCGCATACCATTGTTGGTTATTTGGATTCTTCGAACGCAAATCCAGGCCGGATTTGGGACGAAGTAAAACTTACGTCTAGTGACGATTTTTATATTGAATATGTAAAAGGTTCTGCTAAGTACACGAACACTCAAGGTACTTTTGCGCTTTCTGATGATGTAATCATCTCTGGTGCGAAGGTTGGGTTTACCTCTATGAATGGCGAGATTCCTGGTTGTTATGAATATGATGGTCAGGCTACGATTCAGGTGAAGGTACATTCTTCTGTGAACACGCTACTTTCTAAGACCGTACGTATCAAGGGTTCTGGCGAGAAATTCGCTGAGAAGGTTGATGCTAAGGTTGGTGACGAGGTGGAGTTCCAGATTGAGTACGAAAACCTTGCTGCTGATAAGGTAGAGAATGTGATGATCCGTGACATTTTGCCTGACAACATGGAGTATGTTGCTGGTTCTACGGTGCTTTACAACTCTAACTATCAGGATGGTGTGAAGGTGACTGATGACACTGTAACTACTTCTGGTATTAACATCGGTAGCTACAATGCTCGTGGTAATGCCTATGTACGCTTTACTGCTAAGGTGACTAACAAGAACTTGGTTTGTGGTTACAACCAGCTTGTAAACTGGGCAAATGCAACCGTGAACTCTGCAGTTGCTGGTAAGGACGATGCTTCTGTGATGGTGAACCAGACTGAAAACTGTTTGCCAAAGCAGAAAAAGATGCCTAATACTGGTGCAGGTGAGATCGCTGGCGTCGCTCTTGGCGCAGGTTCGCTTGTAACTGCAGGTGGTTACTTTATCGCTAGCCGGAAGAAATTGGCGTAGTCTACGTTAGTATTCGTACAATGTACGTCTAGCGTGTTCCTTACGTTTTGTAATGGAAATGAATTGCGCCAGACGAGACGTGTAATATTCGTCGCATGACCGCTTCATGTGGGTGGTTAAAATAGACCCTCTGTAATCTTTGGATTATGGGGGTCTATTTTTGTGTGTGAAATTGACGTGTGCGTGAAAAAAGAGGGCTTGGCCTCGCTCAGTTAAGAACCAGGTCGCCCTCATTGGTTTTATTATAGCGCGTTTATTTTATGAAGTCAAGGAGTTGCCCATTTTTCCTGATGATCATAATGTGATCTATGTTGCCTGGTTGCTTGAATAATTTGACGATAAATTTTTCAACTTTGTCTGAATCGTTTTTGACTTTACGCAAGTCAAAAATAACTTTGTGCGCTTGTTTTGATGCTTTACTGAAACGGTTTTTGATGGTGGTTTCGTTGTTGCTGATGAGAGTTTTAATTTCCCATATAGTGCCAAGCATTAGTACGTCTGGATTATTGGTTTTTGTTGTGTTGCTTGGGCGGATAAGTTCGATATTGAAGCCAAATTGGGTCAGATGGACACAAGTATAATCTTCGCTGGGTTCGGTTTTCACTCCATTTTTATTGATGCGCCCGATTTTATCAATTGGGACCTTCCGTATCTCCACTTTTTTCATAAAAATATTTTAACAAAAGTAACTAGGATATTCAAGCGTAAGATTATTAAAAAATGGCTGTGTTATTTTAATGGTGGTTATGGTATAATGGACGTATATGGATCCAATGAACAACAATTCTGATGCTGGTATTCCGGGGGCGATTGTGTCGCCGAACGAGCCGGCGATGCCGGTGGGTGGGGGTGTTGGCGCTTCTCGGGCGGCTGATTCTGGCGATATAGTGCTGGCGCCTAGCGGGAAGACTTCTGTTGGTGGGCGGAAAGGCTTAGTGGCGTTTTTGATGGTTTTGGCGCTTGCGGCGATTGTTGGGGTGACCTTGTGGATGGTGTGGCCGAAGGGGGATGGTGACGCAGGTGCGAGAGATGATTTTAACAAATATGCTAATTATATTTTGTACGGCGAACAGAAAAGCGATAATGTGGAGGATTTTGATCCTTATTCTGAGTATACGATAGATGAGGAATACAATAATGAAGATTATTTAGACACTGCAATGATATCATATCGAAGGTTTTATGATGATGAGTCTGAACAGCCAACCGCCATATTGTCTGGAATGTCGCTAAGTAATACATTGCAATATTTGAATTTTTTGATTGCGTATGATGATGTGCAGTTGATTGATCCGGATGAGATCAAAACTTTAGTGATTGAGCAGGGAAAGGATGCGGCGATTGAGTATGCACAAACATACTTTGGCACATATGACGATTTAGACGTTGACGATGAGAATGGTATTATTATTGAGTATGAACAATATGATGTTCGCAAATCTATAATTGAGGCAAATTATTGGCAGGTTTATAAAGATGCGGGGTGTTTAGTTGGTAATACTTTCGATGAGAAATGTATGGATGGACTTAGCGGTGACACGATAAACGAATATGCGTCGCAATTGGGTGAGGTGAATACCACTATGGAGGGCATGGTTTTTGTAGCAGTAGATAATATAAAACGAGAATGTGCTGAGATTAATGATGCTTTTAATGGTAAAAGAGTTTTTGATGAAGAAGACGATGATGATGGTGAGGTAAATGATGAAGAATAAAAAGCTACTATGTTGGATAGGTGTTTTTATATCAATGCTTTTTGGTTTATTTATGCAGAAGTCGGTTTCGGCGTACACTAATGTCGAGCAGAAAGCGTTAGCATATAATATATATAGGTGTTACAAAAATCCTATTATCGCCGATAGTATTTCGCTCAATAATTTTTCTGGATATAAATCCGTGATAGGCGATAGCGAAAGTAATTATGTAATTTTGCCATCAGGTGCTAAAATGAGTTGTCGTGGGCTATTCGGTGGTTCGAACGTTTCATTGGGCGCATTCGCTAGTGCTTTAGGGACATTGGGCGTTAATATATCAACAAGTGGTTCTTTCAGGGGGTTGCTTAAGAATGCGGATGTTGATGCTAATCCAGTTAGCGAAGTGGGGAAACGAACCTTGCTTGATAAATTGGGCTACGTCGTTACTGTGGAAAATAATAATGGTAAGTGTCTAAGTTTTAATCTGAAGAGAAAAACAACTGCTAATGGATTATATTCCGCAGTGCAGACTGCTCAGCTGTGCAGCAAAGACGGAAGTGCAAATGCTGATCAATTGGAGCTTAATAATACTAAAAGTGCAGCTGCGACTACGATTGATATTGGTTCTTTGGTATATCAATTAAGTGGGAATACGTTGACGGCGAGAATGTGGAATGGTAATATAAATAATCAGGCTTTTGTTGATGCGACTTTTGATCTAACTCAGTATAAAAGTTTCGATGCATTAAGTGCTGCGATTCGGGCGGCAATGAATTCGCATTTTGGAAGTTGTGTTTCTGAAGTGGGAACAATGGTTGGTATGCAGACTACATATTGTCCAAATTACGATGTGAGTACTGGTTTTGTGAATTATGGCGGAATGGAAGAATCTAAGAATGCAACTTATCAGATTGGTTCTTCTGGTCGCCCAGCAGTCGCAACTGGCGCTTTTAAGGCGGCTACGAATTTATTGGGCGGGAGTTTTTCGTCAGTTTCCGATATGCGCTATTCGCCTGATGAAATGTTCCAGTTATATAATGCGTTTTTAGTTAACTATTATGGCGTCAATGGTAGTGATGGCGTGATATGTAGCGCAACTGAATCGTATGATGTCATGCATAATGATCGAGGCTACGAACAATTGCCTAGGCTTGTCGATGGGCAAATTAGGGTTTGTTACGCAAAGGCAACACAAAACACAACTGCCAAAGTTAATGGTTTGAATAATTCAAGGTATTTTGATGGCTCTGAAAAAACTTGGCAGCAGCTGATGCAGGAGCTTAATGCGGTTAGAAACTCTTTGACAGTAGCGGGCATGGTTGGAGGGGAAGCAAATGGGGATAATACCAGCTATAATGAGAGCGAGGATGGAACAACAACAGTTGCCGATGCTGAGACGGAATGCAAAAATGGCTCTGGGCCGCTAGGATGGATTTTGTGTCCGATTATTCAGGCGGTAAGCGGTATTGGGCAAACTTTGTGGGAGAATATCATCGAAGTTTTGCTGGAGGTGCCGGCTAAGGAGATTTTCGTGGATGATGGCGGGACGCGTAGGGCTTGGGAGCTAATTCAAAACATCGCGAATGTGCTATTTATTGTGTTGTTTGCCTTTGTGATTTTCTCGCAACTGACTGGCGTTGGGATTGATAATTATGGCATTAAACGACTTTTACCAAGACTGATTTTGGTGGCGATTCTGGCGAATTTGAGTTTTGTAATATGTGAGCTAGCGATTGATGCGAGCAACATTGTGGGTGCTGGGGCGAAAGGGATTTTCACGACGGCGGCACTTAATATTCCGTCGAGTGGAAATGATACCGGTGTGTTTGTTGGCGGGCTGGCGGTGGATATTGGAATTGGTGCTGGTGCGGCTGGTATATTTGCAGCGCTTAATAGTTTAGGGCTGGTTGGAATACCGGTGGCGGTTGGGCTGGCTGCGATAGGACTTGTGATATCTTTGGTGGCAGGGATTATAGTGCTTTATCTGATACTAGTGATACGTGAGGCAGGAATCGTGCTGATGGTGGCGATTGCACCGATTGCGATTGTGTGTTATGCTTTGCCGAACACGGAAAAGTTATTCAAGAGGTGGCTCAGTATCATGGAGGCGCTTTTGGTGGTGTATCCGCTTTGTTCGCTGGCGATTGGCGCGGGGGCTTTGGCGAGTCGGGCGTTAGGAACGGTAGATAATGGTGGGATGAAGTTGGCGTCGATGATCGTGCAGGTTTTGCCGTTCTTCTTTATCCCGATGCTGCTCAAGAATTCGTTGGCGGGACTAGGTAATGTGGGCGCAAAATTGTCGGCGGCAGGAAGGTCGATTGGAAAACGCGCTGGTGGCGCATTGACTGGCGGAATTAAGAATTCGGAGAGATTCAAGGACTTTCAGCAATTCCAGAAGGACAAAACGGCGGCGGCAAGGGCTGATAAAGTAGTGAAGAGTTTGAGCGGTAGGACCGAATTGACGAAAAGGCAGAGGGATAGGTTGAATAAAGCATATATGGCGCAAGCGGCGAGAGACAGACGGGAGCGTGAGGCTGAAATTGGATCTGATGCTGAGTTTCAGGCGATTCGGATGAAAAACCAAGAAGCGGCGTTTGCTGGTGAGCGCGAGAAAATGTATGATCGGAACTTTGAGTTTGAGTCTGATCGCGGTGTAATTGAATCAAGTTTTATACGTTCACTTTCAGGAAATGATGGTGAGTATGCAGCATCGGCGCTTAAGGCATTGATTAATCGTGGTGGTATAACTGAGGCGATGAATGCTTTGCAGAAAGATGGCGTGTGGGAGGGAATGAATGATAGTGTGCAGCAGAAACTAATTCAGGCAATGGGGGCTACGAATGTAGACGTATTTAAGGCTTTCTCTAAGTATCGTGGGAGTGCCGGGAAAGCTGGGATTGGTTTTAATAGATGGATGGCGGGAGATGCAAAGGATAGTGGTTTTAAGGCGGCATCGTATGGTAGTTATCTTTCTGAGAATGGCTATGGAGCTTTGAACAATGTTTCTAAGGATGAAATGCAGTTTGTGGAGCGTAACTTTAATGCGATTAGTAGCACAATGTCTGACCCGACTGAGCTTACCGGTATGCTTGCAAGTGCGGCAGTGAACTCTAAGGATGCAAAAGTGCAGACTGTGGCAGAAGCGACCTTGCAAAAGCGGATTAGCAGCGGACAGATGAATATTGCTGATATGGGGCTTACGGCTGATATGATTGGTTCGATGCGTGGTTCGATGGCGCAAGCTATGGCGATGGGGCTTGCCGAGAAAAATGCTGTGAGGGCGCAACAAATTCGTGCGAATGTGGCAGCTCAGAATCCTGAGCTTGCTGGCGTTGAGCTGGAGAAGGCACAAAATGCTGCGCTTCTCGCGGAGGGACAGAATCTTCTGCGGCAAGAATTGGCGCCTCAAATCGAAGCTATCAAGTCCGATGTTCGAATTAAAAACCGGACGACTGGGCAAGTGCTTGATATTTTGGGAATTGAGCGTGGCAATGGTGGTGGCAATGTTGCGGATACAAGTGTTCAGATTCAGCAACGACCTGGGTTTGGTGCAACGCAGACACCTTCTTCACAAAATGACAGTTGGTATAATAGGTATAGTGGTGGGGGTAATCCACTAAATCCACCGAATCCACCAAATCCACCAAGCCCGCCGAATGGGCAGGCGTAATAATAATAAAGTCGCTCTTTGTGGCGACTTTATTATTTGTTAGTGGGGGGTTGAAAATTTTTTTGAGGTGTGGTATGTTCGTAGCATGGTAAATAAAAAAGAATTTGTAAAAAAGTTGATAGAAGAATGTCATGCGGAACCAGAGGAGGAACCGGCGGCGATTTTTATGGCTGGGTTGCCGGGGGCTGGGAAGACGGAGTTGTCGCGGAATATTATTTCTGAATCCGGAGTGGATTTCTTGAGAATCGATATGGATGAAATTGCTGAAAAATTGCCGGATTATGTACCAGAGCGAGCAGATGAATTTCGCAAGCCAGCTACAATACTATTAAGCGAAGTATTTGGGTATGCACTTCATCATAAAATTAGCTTTGTGATGGATGGAACTTTTGGGAGCGTAAAAGCTTGCGACAATATTGAACGTAGTTTGAAGCATGGGTTTTCTGTCAAAATTGTATATGCATTCCAGGATCCAAAATTGGCTTGGGAGTTTACACTGGCTCGCGAGAAAGTAGAGCATCGTGCAATTAAGTTTGATGGTTTCGTGGAGGCATATTACAAAACAATTAATAATATTAAAGCGATAGGTGAAAAATTTGGAGATAGAATTACTATTGACATTGTTGTAAAGCGTCCGGACAATAAGGTCGGACGGCGAATTGAGAATATACACGCTGAAGAATTTGACAAAGTTTTAAACGTGGAATATAATAAAGATAAGTTAATTAAATATATTTTAGGAGCACAGGATGGCACCGAAACAGATAAAAGTTACAGCAAAGGATCTTGCGTCTAGACATCCGTCCGCAGCAGCAAGGGCAGTGTTTGATCGTGCTATGATTCGTGCCTACGAAGATCAGCAGAAGATTCTGGAAAAAGCAAGAAAAATGAAATAAAATAAGCCCCAGTATGGGGCTTATTTTGATGCGGCGGTGAGGACGTGGTCGATAAGGCAGGAGATGGTGAGTGGGCCGACGCCGCCGAGGATTGGGGTGATGGCGGCGAGGTCGGTGCGGGCGCGAACTTCGTCGGCTACGTCGCCTTTGATAATGCCATCTTCGGAGGCAGTGCCGGCATCGACGATGACTGTACCGGGGCTGACCATATCGGAAGTGATAAGGCCGGGAACACCAGTGGCAGTGATAATGACATTGTGATTTTTGAGTTTTGTGAGATCGTCGCCGTGATGGAAAAGTGTGACATCGTTTCCGGAATTCGTGAGCATTTTGAAAAGCGGAGCGCCAACGAGTTTGCCGCGACCGACGATGGCGATTTTTTGATTTTTGAGATCGATGTCGTAGCCGGCGAGAAGCCACAAAATTGCGGTGGCGGTGGCGGAGTCGAATTCGCTGTTTTTGCCAAGGCCATCCACATCTTTTGCCGGAGTGATGAGATTGGTGAGCTCATCGGTCTTTGATTTATCTAAAATCGGGAGTTGCAAAATGATAGCGTGGATGTTTTTGTCCTGATTTGCGGCGAGAATTTTGGCTTTGATTTCGGCGGTGGATTTAGCGACAAAATCAATGACGTTCACGCCGATATCATGGCCATAGCGGGTTTTTAAGTAAACATATTTGTTAATAACAGGGGAAGGATTGTCGCGAATTATTAGTAACGTCGGGTTTTTGAGTATGTTTTTTGCTTGATGGGCTTGACGTTCTTTGATAAAACCGGCGAGTTCGGAGCCGTTTAAGATTTTTGTTGGTGGATTCTTTCGGCCTCTGTTTTGGGTGATGATCTTTTGGTTGTCACCCGTCACATTAATCTCCACTGGTTCTTGCTCTAATGTGTAGCCAAACTTAGCTTTAACCGCGGCGATGATTTCGGCGCGGGCGGCGGCGAGATCTTGATAGCTGCTCGCAGACTCGTTGATGAGGACGAGCGGAGCGGAATTACTCACGCGCATGCCGTGGAGAAGCGCACCTTTTAGTCCGGCGTTTTCGATCAGCCAAGCGGAATTGATTTTGAGGCCATCGTGACCTTTATAAACTGGATAGCCTTTTTCTTCGGCGGCTTTGGCTTCTTTTTCTGTGAGATAAATGTTTTTGAAGAAAGATCCGGAACTGGCTTTTTCGAGAGGATCGGGAAGTTTGTCGTTGCGGATTTCGGAAACGATTTTGCGGATGCTTTTGGGACTAAAATCGGTGATGTTTTTTGCGGCGATGAAGCGCTCGATGGAATTGTAGAATGGGCGAGGCATTTCGCCTTTTTGTAATTTTAGCGTGATAGAAATGACGAAATAACGGTTTTTTTCGGTGGTGTTCATGATGGAATGACGGTAGGAAAAATGGAAGTCGGAGGCGGAGAGAGTTTTGAATTCGTTGGTTTTGGTATCGTAAACTTCGGCGCTCACGAAAACTTGGGAAATGTCTTGGCCGTAGGCACCGATGTTTTGGACAGGGGCGGCGCCGGCTTTGCCCGGGATTTTGCTGAGGGCTTCGATGCCGGTAAGATTTTGTTCGCATGCGAATGCGACGGCGGCGTCCCAGTCGGTGCCGCCCATGACTGTGAGGAGAACTTCTGGCGGGTCCTGCCGACCGCTGTCCTCGGCCGTAATCTCTGGCGGGTCCTGCCGGCCTCTTCCCCCAAAAGTTTTACTGTCGTAAAACGTTTTGGGGGTCCCCCTTCGGCCGTCACCCGCCATGCTGAGCGTCACGCCATCCATAGTGTTTCTGACAATCACACCGTCAAAGCCTTCGTCGTGGGCGATGGTGTTGGCGCCGCCGCCGAGAATGAAGAATGGGAGATTTTTTTTGCGTGCAAAATTGAAAGCGGCGGGGATGTCGGATTTTGACTCGACTTCTAGGACATATTTAGCGGGGCCGCCGAGGCGCATGGTAGTAAGATTTTTTAGCGCGATGTTTTCTAAAATCTTCATTTTTCTATTATACCACATTTTGAATAACAGAGGTAGATGGGTGGGGGGTTGAAAAATTTTTGCATTCGTGGTAAAGAGAAGGCGGTGGCGAGGTTTGCGGCTCACGTGAACCTGTGATATAATAACAATAACGTTAAAACGAGGTAATATATGGTCAAAAAAGATGCGGTGGCAGACAAAACTGAAAATGCAGTGGGGAAAAATGATGGTAAAAGTGAGGCGCTGAAGCTTGCGATTCAGCAGATTACGAAACAATTTGGTGATGGATCGATTATGAAATTGGGCGAAACGCCAAAAATGGACGTAGAACTTTTGCCGTCGGGATCGCTGGCGCTGGATTTGGCGCTGGGTGGAGGATATCCTAAGGGGCGGATTATTGAGATTTATGGGCCGGAATCGTCTGGTAAGACAACTTTGGCGCTTCACGCGATTGCGGAGATTCAGAAACAGGGCGGTCAGGCGGCGTTTATTGATGCGGAGCATGCGCTGGACCCGGCTTATGCTAAGAAAATCGGCGTGAAGACGGAGGATCTTTTGATCTCGCAACCGGATAATGGCGAGCAGGCACTGGAGATTTGTGAGACTTTGGTGCGGTCTAATGCAGTGGATCTTATCGTGGTAGATTCAGTTGCAGCGCTTGTGCCACAGGCGGAAATTGATGGCGATATGGGTGATGCGCAGATGGGGCTGCAGGCGCGGCTGATGTCGCAGGCGATGCGGAAGCTGACCGGGATTATTTCGAAGTCTAAGGCGACGGTGATTTTCATTAATCAGATTCGGATGAAGATTGGTGTGATGTTTGGGAATCCGGAGACGACGACGGGTGGGAATGCGCTCAAGTTTTACGCGTCGGTGAGGATTGATATCCGGCGGATTGGGCAGATTAAGGATGGTGAGAATATTGCTGGGAATCGCACGAAGATTAAGGTAGTGAAAAATAAGATTGCGGCGCCATTTAGGACGGCGGAATTTGATATTATGTATAACGAAGGGATTTCGAAGACTGGTGATGTGCTGGATCTTGGCGTGACGTATGGAGTGATTGATAAGGCTGGTGCGTTCTTTAAATATAATGGTGAGACGCTGGGGCAAGGGCGTGACGCGGTGAAGAAGTTGTTCCGCGAGAAGCCAGAGTTGATGGCGGAGATTGAAGCTAAGGTACGCGAAAAAGCAGAACAATAAGAGGAATATGTAGCAGGCAAAAGGAGACGAAATGCGCAAAGACGAGACATGGCAAGTGTATGCGCCGAACGGCGAAGCAGTAGTAGGTGAGGGTTGGGATTCGGCACTAGGTAATCCTGAGGAGACTGGTGCGAGTGCGATAGTGGGGGTGTCAGTGGTGTTTGTGTATCGTCGGAATGCTGAGGGGGTATTAGAGCTTTTGTGGCAGAGGCGGTCGCCAGAGATAGATAGATACCCGAATGATTACGACATCTCGGCGGGTGGGCATATTAATCTTGGTGAGACGCCGGCTCAAGCGGCAGTGCGGGAATCGCACGAGGAAATTGGCGCGGAATTTGACGCCGACGAATTAAAGTTTGTGACAATACGGTCGTTTAACGGTAATCGTATCGCGTGGATATATGCGGTAGATTGGACGGGAAAGCCGGAGGCATTTCATTTTGATGACCATGAGGTAAGCGAAGTGAGGTGGGTGGCTTTCTCGGAGACGGAAGAGTTTCGTGAGAAGTTTGCGAAAAAGCCGCTCAAGAAGGACGGGCTGACTTTTGCGTTGCTTGGTGAGTGGTTCCGGATGAATGGGGTAATGTAGTGCCGCTTCAGATATATAAACTGAGTGACGAGGTGCCCGTGGGGAGAGGGCAGCGCGGTGAAGTGGGGCGAAGTAACTCGGGTGGGATGCCTGATGAGCGCGGTGACGAGGGAGGTGCGTGTGAGCTTAAGATTACGGATATCAAGCAGGCGGTACGAAATGCGAATCGTGTCAATATATACGTGAATGGGGAATACTCGTTTTCGCTTGATATTTCTCAGGTGGTAGAACTAAAAGTAAAAGTGGGGCGAGAGCTTAGAAAAGAAGAATATGAAGAGTTAAAACAAGCTTCGGAATTTGGCAAGATGTATCAGAGGGCGCTCGAATGGGTATTAATGCGGCCGAGGAGTAAGAGGGAACTTCGTGATTATCTATTACGGAGATCGAAGAAAAGAGCCGTGATGGTGGACAATCCTTATAGAAAAACAAGCGATTCTGATTTGCCGGATGGGAGAGTATCGAAAAAACATGAGATTTCCACAGAGATGTCACTTAAACTTTCTGAAATGGTGACAAAGAGATTGATGGAGCGGGGATATGTGGATGATGTAAAGTTTGCGAGATATTACGTAGAGAATCGGTTTGTGAAAAAAGGGGCGAGTGAGCGGAGGCTTCGCCAAGAGTTAATGCAGAAGGGGGTGGCACGAGAGATTATTGATGAGGTATTGGAGGGGTCAAAACGTAATGAGCGCGATGAGATACGTAAAATGATTTTACGGAAGCGAGCACGATATGATGATGAGAAATTAATAGCATATCTTTGTCGGCAAGGGTTTTCGTATGAGCTTGCAAAAGAGATGGTAAAGGAAGAGAATGGTACTGAAATATAGGTGTCGTTAACTATCCTTTTCTTTTGCGTGGGCGGTAGTACGGAAAGGGTTGACGAAGTTGGGAATGAAATCTTCTTTTTCGGCGCGGGCGCGGATGGTTTTTTCTTCGTCTTTTACGACGATTTTGTCGTCGGTGACTTCGACGATTTCGCTGCGGGGGATGGTGAGTTCTGGATCGAGGAAAGATTTGATGAGCGGGCGTTTTACGATGATTTGCTGGACGGAGAAATTGTCGCTTGTGATGGTGAAATCGGAAATGCGGCCGAGCTTGGTGCCTTTTTTGGTCTCGACTTTTTTGTTGATGAGGTCAAAATTGAGAGCGAGGACTTTTTCGATCTTGATAACGTCGTCTTTACTCACGAACTCGTCTTCGGAATCGACAACCATGCCGAAATTGGAATATTCACGGATGGATTTGGCGTCTAGAATGTTGGTCTCGCGGCCGACTTCGGAGAGGTAGAAGGCGATGATTTTGAGAGAGTCTGGATCTACGATAGGGGCGGCGATGGAAGCGACGCGGGAACTGGCCTGCATACTGAGGACTGGAGTGCCGATGAGCCTGCTTGCGTAGATTAACATAATTATATTATATCACTTTGCGATGGATTTGTGAATTCGGAAAGCTGATGCGCGTCTTTTACGTCATATTCGGCAATTATGATGCGGCGGAGGGCGGTGAGATAGGCGCCAGTGCCGAGTTTTTTGCCGATGTCTTCGGCGAGAGTGCGGATGTAGGTGCCGGAGCTGACGTGAGTGCGGATTTTGAGTGTTGGGTAATCGTATTCTAGAATATCGATGCTATAGATGGTAACTTTACGAGATGGTAACTTAAAATCTACGTTCTTTCGGGCAAGTTTGTAGGCGCGCTCGCCGCCCACTTTAATCGCGGAGAATCTTGGGGGAGTTTGTGTGATTTCGCCTAGGAACGAGCGTAAAGTAAGTTCAATATCAATCTTTTTCGGACACGCTCCTTCGCGCCCGTCGTTACGGGGCTTAGTCGCTTGTACGCTCCCCGTTGGTCGCGTATGTTCCGAAAAAGATTGATGTTGAACTTTGTGGACCTCATCTTTTCCCCAAGCGGCGTCACCAGCCCATGTTGGCCCTTCGTTTGGGCATTGTTCGGTTCGCGTATGTTCCGAAAAAGATTGATGTTGAACTTCTTCGATAATCCCCTCTGGGTCGCCGGTGGTGGAGGTGTAGCCGAGTTTTAGTTCGGCTTCGTAAACTTTGTCTTTTTTCAAAAACTCGTCGGATTTTTTGGTGTTTTTGCCGGTCAAGATGATAAGAAGGCCGGTGGCGAAAGGATCCAAAGTGCCGGTGTGGCCAACTTTGACTTTGTGGTCAAATTTTGCGCGAAGATAGCCGCGGATTTTAGCAACAACACCAAAGCTTGAGATTCCGGCAGGTTTGTCTATCAAGATGATTTGATTTTCGTCCATAAAGATATTGTAATATGGACGTTGATATTTTTCAAGAGGTGTGATATAATGGATGTACTATGATAACAAAAGAGAATAAAGACAAGGCTATTGCCAGCGTCGCCCGGAACAAGGCGGATGTTGGTTCTCCTGAAGTTCAAGTTGCTATTCTGACGGCTCGCATTAAAGAAGTGACTGAGCACGTAAAGAATAATAAACATGACTTTATGGCCAAAAGAGGTTTGATGCAGATGGTAGGGAAGCGCAAGAAGCTTCTCAAATACCTAGAGACGACCGATTTTGACCTGTACAAGAAGACTGTAGCAAAGCTCGGACTTAGGAAATAGTTATAAAAATCCCCGCGGAGCGGGGACTTTTTTGCGGTGGTTTACTTTTTGGTCTTTTTGGTCTTTTTGGCATTTTCGGCCGTTTCGACCTTTTCGGCCTTTTCGGCTTTTTTGCTCTCGGTCTTGCGAGACGCCTCCGCGATGCGAGCATCCTTCTCGCGGGAGCGTCTCTCGTCGGCTTTAGTGCGGATGCCGATGGACTTTAGGAATTCATTGAGCACGTTGGCGAAAATGGCCTCGGTGTCGGCCTCCAGGACTTTGACGTAGGTTTCGTAGCCGACGTCCGACTCCAGGAATTTGAGCAGCGTGTCTTCAAAGAGGGCCATTTGTTTGTGGAAACTCTTCTCGAATTTCCTTGTGTGATCCTCGATGTCGATCACTTCGTCGCCATAGACGAGATAGAACGAGCATACGATGAGCTCTTGTTCGACATCGTGAGCGAAGATACCAACCACGTCAAGGCCGGCTTTCTCGAAGATACGCTTCCGGACCGAAGTCCAGATTTTGACTAAGGGATCGAAGGAGTTGGTCCTTGGCAGGACGAGTCCGTTGATAAGCAGCGAACCGATGTGTCCACTGCATTTCTCGGAGAACGCAATACCATTGACGTCAATATTGTTTTTCTTCATACTTACCACCTTTATGTAAAATGTACAGGCTACATGCAAAAGTAACCCCTTATGTATAATTATAGCATATGTTGGCAAAAAAGTCAAGATTTGGTATAATGAAAGGAGGATATTAATAATCAGGAAGACGGCAGACATAAGGGGTCAATTGGCGAATATTGACAATTTGTGCCTGAAGTTTTCCTGATAGGAAAGGATTTTATGGATATAATTAACCCAAATGGGAAGAAGACTTTGCAAGTTTCGTGCGATTGGTTGGGGCGAAAATTGACGCTAGAGGTGAATAGAGTGGGGTTTCGTTCTACGTCTTCGGTCTTGGTGACCTATGGTGATACCGTGGTGCTGGGGAGCGTGGTGGTATCAAAAAACCCGGTGACGCAGGACTTTTTCCCTTTGAGCGTAGATTACGAAGAGAAGTTCTACGCGGCGGGGAAGATTTCGTCGTCGAGGTTTATCAAGCGTGAAGGGAAACCGGCGGATGAAGCGGTGCTGGTGGGGCGGCTGATTGATCGGCCGATTCGGCCGCTGTTCCCGAAGGGCTATCGCCAAGAGGTGCAGGTGGTATGTACGGTGCTTTCGATGGATCCGAACTTCCGGCCAGATTGTGTGGCGATGATTGCGGCGTCTTCGGCGCTTCTTAATGCGGGGATTCCGTTTGATGGGCCGGTAGCGGGGATTAGGATTGGTAGAATTGGGGGCGAGTTTAAGGGGTTCCTTAGTGCGAAGGAGCGGGAAATTTCGCCGCTGGATCTTGTGGTGGCCTGTAAAGATGGCAAGGTGATGATGGTGGAAGCTGGTGCGAATGAAGTACCGGAGGAAACGATTATTGAAGCGATGCACTGGGCGGTGGAAAATGTGCAGCCAGTGCTGGATTTGCAGCGGGAGTTGCGAGAGAAAGTGGCGCCAGAGGAGCTGCCGTATGAGTTGGTCTTGCCGCGTGATGAGATTCTGCTTGAAGTGAACGAATGGACCAGTGGCAAGGTAGGAGTGCGTGGAAATGTGATGGAGCGGCAGGAGTTGCTTAATAACCTGCGCGATGAAATGAATGCCGAGATGGCAGTGCGTCATGGCGAGGGGGAGACTGAGGAAGAAAAATTGGCTGATTACGAGATGCGGCTCAAGGCTGAGTATGACCAGGCGTTTGATCTGGCGGTACATGCTGAGGTGAGGCGGGGGATTATTGAGGACGGCGAACGGCCGGATGGGCGCAAGCTTACGGAGGTACGGCCGCTTTCGTCGCAAGTTTCAATTTTGCCGAGAGTGCATGGGTCTTCGCTGTTTACGCGGGGGCTCACACAGGCGATGAATATCGTGACTTTGGCGCCACTATCGTTTTCGCAAGAAGTGGATACGATGGAAGTTTCGGATGGGAAGCGGCGGTATATGCATCATTATAATGCGCCAGCTTATACGGTGGGGGAATGTGGCCGGATGGGGAGCCCTGGACGGCGTGAGATTGGGCATGGGTATTTGGCGGAAAGAGCTTTGATACCGGTGTTGCCTTCGGCGGAAGATTTCCCTTATGCGATTAGAAGTGTGACGGAGATTATGTCGCAGAATGGGTCGACTTCGATGGCGGCGACTTGCTCGTCTTGTATGGCCCTCATGGATGCGGGCGTGCCTCTAAAGCGGCCGGTATCTGGCGTGGCGATGGGGCTTATGGTGGATGTGCCAAAGGGACAGCCGATTACCGAGGCGGATATTGACAAAGCGTATGTTCTCACGGATTTGATGGATGCGGAAGATTTTGCTGGGGATATGGACTTTAAGGTGACTGGTACGACGGAGGGGATTACGGCGCTTCAGATGGATATGAAAGTGCATGGGTTGCCGGTGGAGATTATGGAAAAGGCTTTGAAACAGAGTCACGAGGGGCGGATGCATATTCTGGAACATATTGTGAGTGTGATTTCTGGGCCACGGACGAAGATTTCTGAATATGCGCCACGGATTGAAAAGGTGCAGATTTCTAAGGATAAGATTGGTACGGTGATTGGTAAAGGTGGTGAGATGATTAATAAGATTACCTCGGAGACTGGCGCGCAGGTGGATATTGAAGAAGACGGACTGGTGACGATTTCGGGGACGAACGCGGAAAGTATTGCGCGGGCGGTGGAATGGGTGAAGTCGCTGGTGGAGGAACCGGAAGTGGGGAAGATTTACGAAGGAACCGTGGTGTCTATTAAGGATTTTGGTGCGTTTGTGAACATTTTGCCAGGGGTGGATGGGATGTTGCATATTTCGCAGATTGTGGAAGGTAGGCGCCTCAAGACGGTGGAAGAAGTTTTGCATGTAGGCGATAAGGTACGTGTGAGACTGGTAGCGATTGAGAAGGGGAAGCTGTCGCTTTCGATGATTGGGGTGGATAAGTAAACGCGGCAGGAGCTTTTAAAAAACACCTCGTGATATGCTATAATTGGTAGTATGTACGAGGTGTTTTTGACACATAAAGTGGTGGGGGTGAAAGAGTTTGAGAAGTTTTTTAGTGAGATTATGAGAATTTCTCGGCAGATGGAAAGGGCGGAGGTGAGTTTTTGCTTTGATGGTGGGATGCTGAGGATTTTTCTTGCGACGAGAAAAAAGATGCCGTATTTTGTGAATGGGGCAGATGGGTTTGTGATTAGAGAAACGGACGATGAGGGTGTAAATGCTAGCTTTAGATCTAGGATTATGAAATACAGAAGTGGCGATACACTGGTGACACTAAAGGAACGGATGGAAAATGATGACGATGAGCTGAAAGAGACACGGTTTACTTTGCGGAAAATTGGGAAAGGCTGGAGCTTTGGGGTGAAACTCATCAGCGAGAAAAATGGGATGGTGATTCTCACGAGGCTGATTGGTGCGGAAATGGGAATTTTGGATTTGGACTTAAGGAGTAAATACGTTCTTAGGAAACCAGAAAAATATTTGAATATGACGAAAACGCTGGATCTCATGCGGACGGAAAAGGCGGG
>JAFRBW010000001.1 GCA_017404685.1 Candidatus Saccharimonadota bacterium | reverse complement strand
GTGAGAGTAGAGATGGTTGGATAGGAGCCACTCAATGATTCTGTTCTAGTGAGGTTGGTAGTGGCTACACTTTGGTAGGTTGGGGTCATAGTGAGATAATAGCCAGTGATGTTAGTAGTGTAGACAGTTACGCTTAAATCACTACTACCAAATACTGGAGCATCACTAGTAGGGTTTAAGTCTAGTATAAGGTCACTGGCAGAGAGGCGAAGTTCCAGGGCGTTCAATTCTTCTACGGTGACGCTAAAGTTGGAACTATTTTCCACTGAGCCTTCGTCGCCGTAGACTGCGGAGGAAGAGCTGTCGGCAAAGACTGATGCAGAAAAACCAAAAACAGATATTGTAGCAAGAAATGCGAGTATCACAAAGGTATAGCGTGGAAACGCGACGAAAGTTCGTCCAAAAATCATGCTCCGAACTTTGGAAATCATACTCGCCAAAATAACAGAGAAGAATAAAAACATACTCCGCGCGCGAGAAATCTTACTAAAAATCCCGGCGAGAGTATTGTCATCAAGATTTTTGTTACCGAGCTTGGTATTGCTACCAAGACAATTGCTACGATTTTTATATTTTGTATGTATGCCTTGCACCATGTTACCTCACTTATAATTGCTTAAACGCGGCGCATTTTTTTGTCCTCCATAAACAAAATCAGCACCACTAGGTGCAAACAACTTGACATCCCATTAGCCAGGCTAATTGAGCGCAAATCGTCCTAATGGTGCTGATTCTACGTTCAATCCCTAGCAACAGAAATACTTCAATTCCTAAAAATATAATGTCAAGTTGTTTGCACTCTAATTATATCATGCTGCCCACATTTTGTGCAACTATTTTGAAGATTCTACACTTCCCTAATCAGCGCCTTATCCCACGTCTCAGGATAATCCGTCACGTTAAGCATCAACGCAATCGTCGCCGCGAGGTTCGATAGCCCCGGCTCCGCCACATCATTCAGCTCGTATAGCTCCGCATTTTTTGTATTGTCATACATTATAAACGGCACTTTATTAAGCGTATGTGCAGTTTTCTTCTTACCAAACTCATCCAGAAGCTCCTCCGCATTGCCGTGGTCCGCCACAATTAGAAGCGCCCCACCCAGAGCATCCACCTTCGCCGCAATCCTAGAGAGCGCAAGGTCAATCGCCTCCATCGCCATTACCGTCGCGCGAATATCCGCTGTATGTCCCACCATATCACCACCCGGAAAATTCACCCGCACAAACTTATACCCCGCCATCTTCTGGCACACTTCATCCGCAATCTCCGCGCTTTTCATCCACGGCCGCGTCTCAAACGGCTCCACATACGACTCAACCTCAACAAACTCTTCCCCCTCATGCTTCGCATAACTATTTCCATTAAAATAATATGTCACGTGTCCAAACTTCACCGTCTCCGACACCGCAAGTTGCGACACTCCCCGCTCCGCCAAAACATCACTCAAAGTCTCAGAAAACAAAACCGGTTCACTCAGCCGATTCTCCGGCATATGCGTATCAGTATTATACTCCGTCATCCCCACAAAATACACATCACTTGGCTTATACGTTCCCCGGTTAAAGTGCGTAAAATCCCACCTCGTAAACGCTTCCGCAATCTCTACCGCTCTATCCGCCCGAAAATCAAAATAAATCAACGCATCACCTTTTTTAATCGTCCCTACCGGCGCATCATTTTCGTCCACAATCACAAATGGCGGCAAATTCTGATCCTGACACCCAGGATCTATTCGCCGTAAAATCGAAAGCGCCTCCCCAGCATCTTTGAAATAATAATCTGCCTTTCCATTCACCATCGCATCCCAACCTCGCGCCACCACTTTCCAGTCATTCTCATACCGATCCGCCACATACACCATCCTGCCCCCGCCATCCGCGATCTTAATATCCGCATCACGAAATCTCGCCACATATTTGTAAAACCCATCTACGTATTTTCCCGCCGTAAACGGTCCCACGTCTCGCCCATCAAACACCGCATGAATCCGCATTTTGCGAACCCCCTCATGATACGCCTTTTCAATCATCAAAAGTAAATGCGCAATATCACTATGCACTCCCCCATCCGACAAAATCCCCGCAAAATGCAAAACCCCACCATTTAGCGCAAAGTCAATCGCTTCATGCCAAGCCTTACTTTCAAAAATCACCCCATCAGCAAAATCTTCATTAATTTTTGCTACGCCCTGCGTTATTGCACGCCCAGCGCCCATCGTATTATGCCCAACTTCAGAGTTCCCCATCGTCCCAGGCGTGAGCCCTACTGCTTTTCCAGATGCGAAAAGCGCCTCATGCACATACTCTCTCGCAACGGACGAAAGAAACGGCGTCCGCGCTCTTGAAACCGCATTCCCTGGCGCATCCGGCGCTAATCCCACCCCATCCAAAATCGCTAAGACTATCGGCCCACTATACTTCATACTTATTATTTTACCACAAAAAATCTAGCCAAAAAAGCTAGATTTTTTATTGAGCAATATTAAATCTTTGGCACTTGCTGCGTAATACAATGTATATTACCCCCACCCAGCAAAATCTCCCGCGCATAAATCGGCTCAATCACCCGATCCGGGAAAAGCTCCTGCAACGTCCGAATTGCCTCCGTGTCATGAGGGTCATTAAATACCGGCAAAATTATCGCACCATTACAGTTATAATAATTAATATATGATGCCGGCAACCTATCACCCTCGTTTCGCGGAAAAGTTCCTTCCACCGTATCAATCCAAAACGCTTCTTCTCGCGTAATTGTAATTGGGTTCGGCACATGGATTTTTACAATTTCCAGTTTCCGTCCGCGTGCATCCGTCACGCTTTCTAGATATTCTAAATCCTTCATACTCCGCTCATGCTGCGGATCTTCAGGATTGTCTTCCCACGCTAGCACCACTTTTCCTGGTGCTACAAATTGACAAATATTATCTACATGCCCATTTGTATCTTCGTCTTTATAAACTCCATACGGAATCCATAGAACTTTCTCACAGCCAGTATATTCAATTAACTTTGCCTCAATTTCTTCCTTACTCATACCAGGATTACGTCCTTCGTCTAGCAAAGTTTCTTCCGTTACAATTAGTGTACCTTCGCCATCCGAATGCACCGACCCACCTTCCAGCACAAAATCATCCGTCCGGTAGCGATCTACTTTTTCAATTGCTGCCATCTTTGCCGCAATCATGTCGTCTAGATCCCATGGGAAATAGATGCCGTTCACGAGTCCGCCGTATCCATTAAAGCCCCAGTCCACAGCCCGCATCTCACCTTTACCGTTTACGACCATCGTCGCACCGGTATCACGTATCCACGAGTCGTTATTAGAGATTTCTACGACCGACACATTTGTCAAATTCATGCCGAGAACGTGCGAATATTGCGACTGATTCACACCCAGCACTACTGGCTCATACTTCGCAATCGTTTCTACAACCGCCTTAAAAGCCATTTGTGCCGGCTTGGCGCCGAGCCTCCAGTTGTCTGGACGCTCAGGCCAAAGCAGATAGGTGCATTTGTGCGGAGCGAGCTCCGACGGCATATAAAAACCGTCTTGTTTTGGTGTTGTACCTAGTCTCATTATTTACCAGCTTTCAATGCTCTTTTTTGTTTTGCTAATAACTTTTTCTTGCGATCCTTTCGCCCCATATTAAGAACCATGACTTCGCCAATCGCGATACACACTACAGTCGAGACAATCAAAATCATATTGTCTTGGATAGCTTCAATCGAAAGCTCCGGCACCAAAGTGAAGAATAGCGAGATAAAGAGTAGGAATAGTGGCACCAACCCCATCACCCAGCGTAGCACTGGGCCGATTTTCAACCAGTAGCCATCTTTTACTTGTGGACCCTGCTTGTGCAATTTGATAAATGCTGCAAACATTGGAATGTACGATAGCAATAGACACGTCAGCGACAGCGAGAAGAATGCCCAGAACATATTAGAAAGTTCTTCCATTTCTGGGAACACATACGCAATAATGATGCCTGTCACCGCCAAAATCGTTGCAACCACGCCAGTCCAGATGCCTACCATATATGGCACGCCATCTTTATTGCGCTTTTTCCAAGACTTCGGGAACATCCCGTCCTCTGCCGAATACGCAATTACCGAGTACACACCAAAGTTCCAAGACGAAACGTTCGAAATTAGCGTCAAGATAAACAAGCCGCCGACCGTAATTAGAATCGCTTGAATTGCACCTGCCGAAGCCCCTGCATTCGTCAACAAAATCTGCCACGCATTTAGAAGCCCCGTGTCGGTTGCAATTTCCGAAAACTCCGTGCCTACACCAAGTGCAAACGATGGCAAAATGTAGAAAACCGCAATCAAAATCCCACCGAGAATAATTGCTTGCGGAATTTGCTTTTTTGGTTTGTCCATATCGTCGTAGAATGTCCCGACCACTTCAAACCCAAGCATGTTAAAGATAATAAGTGAAACAAACGAAAGCCCCGCCCAATCAATTCCGCCGTCCGTACCAAGTAGCGGAATAAAATCTTGCCAACCTTCTACTGGATTTGCCGTACCTTGCGTAAACAAAATGTAAAACCCAAGGAACCCAATTCCACCAAGAATTGCGATCTTGATCACGGCGCCGATATTCGCCACCCAGTCAGACTGCGAAATACGCAACATCCCAAGGATCGTCACAATCGCGATATACGCAATTTGAACTGCTAGCACCATCCACATCTCCATCTCGATGCCAAACATCGTCATGAGAAGCGACGTAATAAGATCCGCGAGAGATGCAATCCAAAGTGGATAATTTACCCAGTAGAACCAAGCCACGCGTGACGCCCACTTTTTGCCAAACGCCTTCTTGATCCAGGTATACATACCACCCTCGGACGGATATTGAGTACCAAGCTCTGCCGAGATAAGAGCATATGGTACAAAGAACCCAATGAGCATAATCGCCCACCAGATATACTGTGAATGGCCAATCGACGCCGTTGGTGCCACCGCGTCAGCGACCAAAATTATACAGACCGTCGCAAGTACCGCCGAGAACAGCCTGAACTTATATTTCTTTTTTGGCATTATTTGCCCTCCTTTTGTTGTTTAATATAATCTAGCGTGAGTTGCGCTACCTTGCCAAAATACAGCACCAACCCCCGCTGCGCCGTCAGACGGTTTTCCGCTTCATCAAACGCCACCGAATTCGGCCCGTCTAACACCGAATCTGTTACTTCTTCATTCCGGCTTGCCGGCAGACAATGCATAAACTTGCAATTTGGATTCACCGTCGCTGTCATCAACTCATCATTCACTTGATATTTCGGATAAAACTCCGCCATATAGACTTCTTTTGGCGTTTCCTTGTCATACAATCCATACCATACATCCGTATAAATAAAATCCGCGCCCTCAAGACACTTCGGATCGTCGCTCCACATGCAGGACCCACCATATTGAGAGACATTTCTCTGCCCAATGTTCAGCCACTCGTCCGAAATCTTATGTCCTTCCGGACCATAATGTACAAAGTTCATGCCCATTTTCGTCGTCATTTCACATAACGTATTGCATACCTGAGTCGCATCACCCACAAAGACCACTTTCACATCCTGCGGATTTTTCCCCGCTGGCCAATGATCAAAAATCGTAATCATATCACCCACGCCTTGCGTCGGATGCACTCTATCGCTCATACCATTGATTACTGGCACTGCCGAATATTTCGCCAACGCCTCAATCGACTCGTGCCTATCCACGCGCGACATCAGCATATCGCACATTCTTCCCAGCACCTTTGCTGTATCTTCAATCGTTTCATGTTTCCCCAGCTGAATCGCCCCTGGCGCCAAATTAAGCGCATGTCCGCCCAACTGTTCCATCGCTACTTCAAAAGACACTCGTGTCCGCGTCGACTTCTGCTCAAAAATCATCGCAAGCGACTTATGAAACATCGCATTCAAATACCCCCCGCTCTTAATAAAATCACGCACTATCATCGCCGTATTGATAATATCTAGCATTTCCGACTGGTCAAAATCTGCCGTATCCAGAAAATCTTTATGTGTTGGTATTTTATGTGTTAGTACGTACCCATCCATGCTACCAATTATAGCCCAAATTATAATTAAGCGCAAGTATTATGCTATAATAAAAGTATGCAAAATCGTACTAAAAAACCCGGTGAGGGTGTAAATCACAAGCGAATCACAAAAACCACCAAGCCAAACAAAAAAACTCGCCTCAAGAATCTCGCTCTTTCATTCTTTGTTGTCATGACGTCCGCCGTTGCTGCTTTTATTGTCGCTAAGAATACCACTGCTTCCGACTACGTCGTCGAAACCAACGCTTTCTTTGCTCCATTTGAGTTTTACGAAGGCCGCAAAATCATCGGCGTCGATGTCGAGATCATTAATCGTGTCGCCGAGTATCTCGACAAAAAAATCGCCATCAAGAATGTCGAATTTGATGTCATTATCGACAACGTCGAAGCCGGCAAAATCGCCGACGCTGGCGCCGCCGGTCTCACCATCACCCCCGCCCGTGCCGAAAAAGTCAATTTCAGCATTCCATATTACACTTCCGTACAATATATTATATATAGTAAGTCCGACAACCTCGAGCTCAGAGATGGCCACGCCACCTGGGACGCACTAAAAGGCAAAACTCTTGGCACTCAGACCGGTAGCACCGGCTACATTTTTGCCGACGACGAAATCAGCGCTGGCGTTCTCGCAAATACCGACGCCACGCTCAAAGGCTTTGACTCTCACCAGCTCGCCGCCGATGCTATTTCTGCTCATATTATCGATTATGCCATCGCCGATCAGCTTGCCGCCGAGTTTATCGTCGCCAAAAACTCCGACCTCGCTGCCGCGCCACTTTATTATCAAAGCGCCACCATAGAAGACGATTATCCAGTCGAAGAGTCCTACGCCATCGCCGTCAACAAAGAAAAGACCGAGCTTCTCGCAGCTTTCAACGCCGTTCTTGCCGAAATGACCTTAGAAAATTCCGACGGCGTCTCCGAAATTGATCGCCTTGTCCTTAAATACATGGGGCTAGAAAATGACTGATTTTTTCACCAAACTCATCGAGCTTTTTAATACACCCGAATACATGGACTCGCTCTTACGTGGTTTCCTGCTCACTATTGAGATTTCCTTTTTTGCCATTCTCGTTGGTTTTGCACTCGGCACTATCATCGCTCTCATCGAGACTGCCAAACCTTCAAAATGGCTAATTATTCCAAAATGGCTCTGTCACATCTATACCACCATCATCCGCGGCACGCCAATGGCGCTCCAGCTTTTCATCATGTTTTTCATTATTTTTGCCATCCGTGATTTTCCAGAACTTATCACCGCCGTCCTCGCCTTTGGTTTTAATTCTGCCGCCTACACTTCCGAAATCATCCGCGGTGGCATCCTCTCCGTAGACAAAGGCCAAAAAGAAGCCGGCCTCGCCCTCGGTCTCAAGAACTCCACTATCTTCCGTAAAATCATCGCCCCTCAGGCCATCAAAAACATCATCCCCGCCCTTGGCAACGAAATCGTCACCGTCATCAAGGAAACCGCTATCGTCAGCATGGTCGGCATGTATGATCTAAATATGGCCGCCAAAGACATCGGCAGTGGTCACAACCTCGCCAGTTACATCGTCCCAATGTTCACCGCCGCACTCTTTTACCTCGCGACTATTTATCTCATTACTTTCCTTGTTCGCCGCCTCGAGAAACGTCTCCGAAAAAGTGACAATCAGGAGTACGCAATATGACAGATTCATCGGAAGTTCTCCGCATCCATAATCTCAAAAAATCCTTTGACAAGAACAAAGTCCTAAAAGGCATCGATTTCACCCTCTTCCAAGGCGAAAAAGTCGTTGTCCTCGGTCCTTCCGGCTCCGGCAAATCTACTTTTCTCCGCTCCATCAATCGCCTCGAAGAGCCTACCGCCGGTGAGATTTATTTTAGAGACGAGCTTCTGACCGACAAAAACATCGTAAAAGCCCGTCAAAAAATCGGCATGGTTTTCCAGCATTTTAATCTCATTAATAATCTTACTGTTTTGGAAAATCTCACCCTCGCACCAGTCACTCTCAAAATCCTTACCGAGCCGGAGGCCATCAAAAAAGCCCATGAGCTCCTAAGACACATCGGGCTCTCGCACAAAGAACACGCCTACCCATCTAGCCTTTCTGGCGGCGAAAAACAGCGCATCGCCATCATTCGCGCTATGATGATGAATCCAGAAATTCTTCTTTTCGATGAGCCAACTTCCGCTCTCGACCCAGAAGCCATCGGCGACGTCCTCAGCCTTATTCACGAACTCGCCGACCGCAGCATGACCATCATCATCGTCACTCACGAAATCAATTTTGCCAAAGAAATCGCCACTCGCGTCATCTTTATAGATAGCGGCAAAATCATCGAAGAAGGCCCGCCATCCACGTTTTTCACAAACCCCAGCACCGATAGAGTAAAAGAGTTTTTAAGAAAGGTATTATAATGAAACAACGCATCGTCATCGCACTTGGCGGCAATGCCCTCCAAAAAAATGGTGAAGCCACCGCCGAAGCTCAGAAAAAAGTTGCTGAAAAAGTCGGCGAAGTTATCGCTGATTTGTCCAAAAAATACGAAATCATCGTCGCCCACGGCAATGGCCCACAAGTTGGCAACATCCTGATTCACGAAGAAACCGCCGCCACCAAAAAAGCTCCCGCCATGCCACTTGAGACCGCCGTCGCCATGAGCCAAGGCCAAATCGGTTACTGGCTTTCCCAAGCCATTACCAACGCTTTCCTAGAACGCGGCAAGACTGCCAAAGTCGCCACCATCGTTTCCCAAGTTGTGGTAGACAAAAACGATCCCGCATTCAGAAATCCCACCAAACCAATTGGTACTTTTTACTCCCGCACCGATGCCATAAAACTCGCCCGCGAAAAAGGTTGGGTCGTAAAAGAAGACGCCGGCCGCGGTTGGCGCCGAGTCGTCCCTTCCCCGCTCCCAATTGACATCATCGAGAAAAAATCCATCATCGAACTTGTCAAATCCGGCGTCATCGTCATCGCCGCTGGCGGTGGCGGCATCCCAGTTTATCGTACCAAGGTTTTGCGCAAGCTAAAAGGCGTCGATGCCGTTATCGACAAAGATTATGCCGCCGAAAAACTCGCCGAACTCGTAAAAGCCGATATTTTCATCTCCGTCACCGGTGTCCCCAATGTTTTCATCAACTACGGCACCAAAATGCAACAACCTCTCCGCCAGATTCCAGTAAAAGAGCTAGAAAACCTAAAAAGATACAACTACTTTGCCGCCGGCTCCATGCTTCCGAAAGTCAATGCTGTCATTAATTTCGCCAAAAAAGGTGGCACCGGCATCATCACCAATATCAATAATCTAGAATCCGCTCTAAGTGGCGCCACCGGCACTATCGTCAAAAAATAACTTTTGTGTTATAATATATGTAGTGCCCGAGTGGCGGAATTGGCAGACGCGCTAGCTTCAGGTGCTAGTGATAGCAATATCGTGCAGGTTCAACCCCTGTCTCGGGCACCACAAACCCATACAAAATAAGTCCTAAAAAGGACTTTATTTTTAACTTAAGTTTTGTTATAATAGGGATAGTTCTCCAATTGGTTTTCGAGTTTTGCGCGTATCCAGAGTAACCCTACGGAGGACTTTTTTAGACTCGTTTTACTTTCACCATCGCCGGACGGAGCACCGCACCATCATAATAATATCCCGGACGCAGAACTTCCGCGATTTTTTCCGTCTCACCATCACCTTCCGCCATCACCGCTTCGTGAAGATCCGGATCAAACTCCCCACTTGTATCAATCCTAGAAAGCCCCAAATCTTTCAGGCTCTTCTCCAGCGATTTTTGAAGCGGTGCAAGCTCCGCATAGTTAGAAATCGCCCTATCAATATCATCAACAAGTGGCAACATTTTATAAATCGTCGCAAGCTTAGTGGCGTTTTTTTCATTTTCTTTCTGCATTTCCACCTGCTTGCGGTAGTTTTCAAAATCCGCCCGCGTCCGCTGCAAATCGCCCACTAGCTCGTCATATTTTGCTTGTAATTCCACCATTTTACCATCGTTTTGTTCATTCTTTTTCATAAAATCTCCTCCAACATTTTTCCTGCATATTTTACCAGCTGCGTCACGCGCGCATAATTTTGTCGTGTCGGCCCAAGTACACCAATATAGCTCCTATCCGAGAACGGTGACCGAAACTTCGAGATAATCAACGACACTTCCGAGTTTTTCCCAATCGGATTCTCATGCCCAATAAAGATATTCAAAGGCTCCCCCGGCGCCGCCTCGCGTAGCCACGGCTCCAGATTGTCTAGCAACTTCGCCACCGCCTGCACCCGCCGCGTATCCACAAACTCCGGCTGCGTAAAAAGCCGCGAGATTCCAGAAAGATACAGCTGCCCGCCAATCGTAGCAAGCCCCAGATTACCAGTCAGCTCCACCAACGAGTCCACCGCCCCACGAATCGCCGCATCCGATCGCGATTGCGAATTCACCCGCACCTCTAGCGCATGCGTGCTCCGCTCAATCGCCTTCTGCGTTTCGGCCTCCGCACCGCTCATATTATTCACATAAAATCTATATCCAGCATCCGTAGGCACCCGCCCTGCCGAAGTATGCGGCTGTTCAATCAGCCCCAGCATCTCAAGCCGCGCCATCTCCGCCCGCACCGTAGCCGGCGACACCGAAAACAACTTCGCCATCGTCACGCTGCCCACCGGCGACGCCGTCTCTGCGTATTCCTCAACTATCTGTGTTAGAATTGCTTTTTGCCTCGGAGTTATTTCCATACTTACATTATACAAAATTAGCACTCACATGTCAAGACTGCCAATACCTGTGGAAACTCCCCTAATGTAGCATAATTTTTAAAACCATAAGTACGTTTTTCCTCATCCACTGCAAAATTCACTGAGTACGATTCATACAGCCTGGAGTATGCTATAATTATCTCATGGACAACAAAATCTCAATCATCAAGAAATGGCTCGGCACTGGCTCCATCAACATTTTCGGTCTGCCAATGTCCGGCAAAGACACCCAAGGCATCCGCCTCGCCGAAGCCCTCGGCGCCAAATTCCTTTCCTCCGGCCTCATCATCCGTGCAAAAGAAGCCGAAGTCGGGACCGACTACTCCAGCAGCGGCACTCTCATTCCCACCAACGTCTTTTACGAATGGGTCCTCCCTTATTTCGAGCGCGAAGATTTGAAGCCTTACCCGCTCATCCTCTCCTCCATCGGCCGTTGGTCTGGCGAAGAAAACGAAGTCATGTCCGTCGCCAGAAAATCCGGCCATGAGATCAAGACCGCCATCCTCCTCAACATCTCCCAAGCCGACGCCGAAAGTCGCTTCGAAGCCGCCAAAATCCTCGGCGATCGCGGCGAGAGAAAAGACGACACCAACCTCGACATTTTCCGCGTCCGCATAGAAGAGTTCAAGGAAAAAACAGTCCCAGTTCTAAATTATTACAAATCTCACGACCTCCTCACTATCGTGAACGGCAACAAATCCCGGGACGGCGTTTACGAAGAAATTATCGAAAAACTTTATGCACTAGCTTCAAAATCTCTTTCCGAAACTCAAATATAACATACAAAGTCCCGAGCACCACCACAATTATCACCGCATATAGCCCCACAAAAGTCGAACTCTCCTCAAACGTCTCCGGCGTAATCGCATAAGTCGCGCCAGTATTTTCCGTAATCTTCCGACACCGGCCCGTGTCCGGATTTCTTTCGTAACCTTCCTTACATTCCGTCGCCGTCGTCTCGCTCGCAATTTTCTTACATCTCCCCGTCAACGGATTCAAATATTGTCCTTCCCCACAAGTCTTTTCACTGAGTAGCGCCACCTTTACACAGTTCCCAGTCGCCTCATTTATGATTTTCCCCTCCTCGCAAGTCTTATATTCCTGGTACACGTTCGGCTCGCCCGGCGTCACCGCGTAAGTCGTCCGCCAAATCTCCTCCCCCGCACCATCAAATCCAATCATCGCATACGCCGCACCCTTCTTCTGCCCATTCGGATACTCCAACTTATCCACCACCTCGCCAGTCGTATCCACAATCTCCAGCACGTTCGAGTTCGTCGGGTTTTTCGTCAGGCTAAAATCCTTACTCCAACGTACTAAGTAATTATCGGCCTTAATTACCCCTGTTAGCGGATAAGTCTTATTTTTATACTTTATCGTACATCCGTCAAGCAGCATCTGCTCGCTCGTAGAATTATAAAGCTCAATAAACTGTTCGTCCTGCGTCTCCGCATAATAACTTAGTATTTCCGAAAAAATCAGGCCCTTACATTGCGAACTTACAGCCGTCTCCACACTCTCATCCACTTTTGTTTCCGGCGCCAGATAATTTTCCGCCACAAATTCCAGCACATATTCACTTTCCGGCGTCACATTAAACTCTAGAGTCGAGACATCGCGCATCAGCACCGCCGCATTCGCCGCTTTAAACGCTGGGTACGCCTTCTTGTCGCCCCATTCCACCGCATCCACCACTTCCTCGCCAAGTTTCAAGACCACCCGCCCGCTCATATTTATCCCAGAAAACAACCCCGTCTGTTTCGCATACACAAGGTGCACATCGCCCTCCGTTCCCGCCAGCCGCAAAACAATACTTTCCCCCGCTGCAAAGCTTCCCACCGGAAACTCCAAAATCTTCACCTCCTCATCATTGTCACTTTTCGCATAATACACCGCCAGCCCATCCAGCGCCACCGGCGTTTCTGCACTTGCTCCTTTTACATATATCTCCACTATTTCGCCCACATTACTTTTATGATCCCTCGTATAGCCCGGGTTCACAGCTTTGATCAAAAACGTAGAATCTTCCATGTGAGAAACCCTAGCAGAAACTGCAAAAATTTTCAACCCCCCACTAAGGATTTCGTGATATAATTTAAGTATGACCACTATCATCCCTGTGATTATCCTTATCTTGTCTATGCTAATTTTTCTGTTTCTACAAATCCTGCCCGGCACTTTTGCGATTTTTTATCATTTTGCTCTTGCTAAGTTTAGCAGAAAAAAGTCCGACGACCTCAGCCTCAGCTTCATTCTCGGCACCGAAATCTTCATGGCCACCATCTGGCTTCTCGTCTATTCCATTGTCTATGCGATCTTCACGGGCGGCAACTTCAATAATCCTTCTTTCAGTTTCTTCCTACTCGGCGGCATCACTTTCGCACTTGCCATCGTTAGCGCCACTTGCTACTTCCGCCGCGGCAAAACCACCGCCACTTTTCTCCCGCGCCGCATCGTGAACGGCATCATCGCTCGCATCATCGCCATCAAGACCCAAAAAGACGCTATCATCCTCGGCTTCTTCACCGGCGTATTTGAGCTCATTTTCACTCTTCCCATCATCGTGGCAGCCAACATCATTTTGCAAAACACCGGCGCCATCCCTCGCGCCCTCGTTATCATCATCGCCATCATTTGCACCATCATCCCGCTTTTCATCATCCGCTGGTTCTTCCGCCACGATTACAATCTCGCCGACATCGAACGTCTCCGCATCAAGTTAAAACCCCACTACCGCATCATTCTCTGCCTCACTTTCTTCGCTCTTACCCTCGCGCTCATTAATTTAGGAATCATTAGTCATGGATAAAGCCACTGAAAAATCACTCGAAAAACTCTTAAAACTCCACGCTAGAGGCCTTGGCATCCCAGACGGCTCTGCTGAACTTTTCATCACCAAAACTCTCGCTGCCGTCAAAAAATCCCTCAAGGAAAAATCCGTCATCACTGCCGCCGATTTAAAACGCCTCGTCGCAAAAGAACTCAAAAAATACAACCGCGATTTTGCTTATGTTTACGAAAAATATGATACAATAATATAAAGGCAGAAAATAGGATGGGCAAAAAATACAATTTCGACTATATCATTATTGGTGGCGGTCCTGCTGGCACCACTATTGCACGCAATCTCGCGCGCAATAAAAAAAATCAAATCGCACTCGTAGAGGGCCGCGCGCTTGGCGGCAGCAACCTCAACACGCGCGACGTTCCGTACGCTATCAGCCTTGGTTTTGCACATACTTATAGGAAGTTCAAATCTTATCCAGAAGTTAGCGAAGACAACCTCCACTATAATTTTCCCACCATCGCGTCACATCAAGATTACGTTGCTACCCAAATCCGCAATGCCGAAGAACAGCTTCTTGTCAAAAAAGGCGTTACGCTCATCAGCGGCTATGCTCATTTTCTAAGCAAAAACACCATCGCTGTTGGCGAGCAACAATACACTGCAAAAAAGTTCATTCTTGCTACCGGCGCCAAGCTCAAAACCAGCGAAATCAGTGGCCTTTCTACTGTCAACTATCTCACTCCAGACACCGCGATGAAAGTTCGTCGCTTGCCAAAATTCGCTTTCATCATCGGTGGCGGTGCCACTGGTTGCGAAATCGCCGAAGATTACGCCGAACTCGGCGCCAAAGGTCTCATCATTGAAAGTTCCTCTCGCCTTCTCCCGCGCGAAGACAAAGAAGCCGGCGAATCTCTCCGCGAATATTTTGAAAACGAACTCGGCATTATGGTCGTCACTGGCGCCAAAGTCGTTGCCCTCGAGCAAGAAGGCAGCATCAAGCACGTTATTTTCAGCAGCGATGGTGCCGAAAGAATGGTTCGCGTTGATTGCGTCGTCCTCGCCACCGGTTCCGAGCCAAATACCGACCTCGGCCTAGAAAACGCCGGCGTAAAATACAAAATAGTCGGCATCGGCGTCAATAGCTCATTCCAAACTTCCGCCAAAAACATTTACGCCATCGGCGACTGCATTGGTGGCAAATCATCCACCGAGCGCGCCGAATACCAAGCCACCATTCTCGCGCAAAACCTCGCCGGTCGCGCAAAGAGCATCCCAAGCTATGCTGGCTTCATTCGCGTCACCGATACTTACCCACAAATCGCTTCCGTCGGTCAAAATGAGTCCGATCTCGGAAAGCAAGCAAAAAAGTACAAACACGCTGTCGTTTATCTGAAAGATTCTCTTGCCAGCAAGATCGAACATCTCCCATACGGTTTCGTCAAAATCACCACCGACAGCAAAAACCGCATCGTCGGCTCCACCATTATGGCGCCAAACGCTGCACTCATGGCCGAAGAACTCTCTATCGCTGTCCGTCATCGTCTCACCGCTCTAGAAATCGCTTCCACCCCACATATTTCTGGCAGTTTCAACGAAGCTATCAAGCTCGCCTGCAAGAAAATTCTCAAGAACAAAGCCGCCTAGACAACAAAAATCTACCTAGATTAGGGGGGTAATCTAGGTAGATTTTTATCTTGAATTTACACCTTCAAGACTACATGGTGGCGGGGAGTGGATTTGAACCACTGACCTTTTGGTTATGAGCCAAACGAGCTACCAGGCTGCTCTACCCCGCGACAAATACTGCAACCTATAAGGTACCATCTTATTATACTCCTTTTGATATTTTTTGTCAACACCTAAGTCACCTAGCCTAGTCTCTAATCAGAAGATGTCACCGTCATCGTTTTTCTGAATAACTCCGTACCACTTGTGAAATTGAGAAGCTCAAGCGCATAATACTGATACGGGAAACTTGTATCCGCAGTTTCTAGCCGCGTCTCCACCCGCCGATACAGATCGTTCGCTCTACCGGTCGAGTCAATCATCACCTGTGAACCTTTCACTCTCGCCACTGCATAACCAGTCGTCCCATCATTCTCACACCCAACCACCGACGCATTGCACACAAACGAAATCGAAAAATCTGTATCCGGCTGCTCGTAAGGCAAATTCACCACAAACATAAAAGAATCATCGCTCCGATTCCCACCTATCGGATCCGGCAGCTCAATTGTCGCTGAACACGCAAAATCTTCCGTCGTTCTTTGATCACAATACGCCACAAACGGATAATTCTTTGACTGCGTATTCGTATCAGCCACCTGCGTACGACTAATCACATTCTCTTTTTGACTACTGTTATAAATGCCAATATAATTATTAGAATGTAGCCCCGTCCCCGCGTAGCTGGCGCTTGCAGTCGGCACCAGATACATCGTTGCGCGATTCGTCTGCCCAAATCGAGCTGTCGTAAAATCACTAAGAGAAAAACTATTGCCGGATTGAATCAAAGACACCGAAATCGTCGGCGGCGTCGCCGCTTCCACCAAATTGATCGGCTTAAACGTCACCTTACTATTCGTGAAGTTCTGATAATTAAACTTATCTTCGTTCTCTCTCACCGAGTACCATCGGATTTTTATTGCCGTTATTCCTCCTACCGTAGCACCATTATTGCCAAACGATGCCGCCACCACCTTGGTACGATTAGAACTTGTCAAATTCGCCCGATAATCCGCAAGATCCGTGCTAATCTTTACGCAAGTATAAGCCTGATTCATCGTACTACCATTACTGTCAATCTTTTCGCCTACCATCACTTCTTCACTCTCACCCTTCTTTATTCTTCCCAAAATCCACCCCACCATATCACAGCTTTTTGGCTCTTCCACGTCCATCCAATAAACAATATCACGACAAGTCACCTCCGGATTAGAATAATCTGGATTATATCCACTCGGCACCACTGTCCCCTGCGCTATGCACCTCCGATAATTCGCATACGCGAGCTTCGCATCCTCCACGCCAGCCAGCGCCGAATCATATGCCGACTGCGACAAGTCATCATTCATCGTCCGCGTCACTTCCGATAAAATCACTGTCGCAAAACTCGTCGCGATAATCACCAAAATCAGCGTCGAAAACGCCACAATGTAAAACGATGCTGCCCCTTGTTTAAACTTCTTCATCACTCTCCATTCCGCCCACCACTCGCTTGCATTGCAAAATTAAACTTATTAATCGCACAATAATCAAAGTTTTCGTACTTATAATCAGACGGTGGCGAACAAGATTGTCCACTCGCCCGAATGTTAATCCCACCATTTATTGTCCCCAAAATAAACGACACTGAATAAAATGTATTTTGCCGCGTTGTACTTTCTGCTGGCCGTGCCACCAGAAGTTCATAAATCACCAAATCATTCTCATTGTCCGCCAAAATCAAATCTACCGGCTCCTCACTTATCTCACCATACGCCGAAATATCAAAGTTCGAACTAATGTCTTCATTCGCCGGCAGCTTGTAGTTATTCTTCCAATTAGTCGGTGCCGCCGCATCGTACCTCACCACCGACGAGCATACTGCTCGGTTTGTATCCTTGACTTTGAGCAGCCGGAACGGCTTATTTGTATCCACAACGCTACCGTCATTCAGCTTGCGCGTTGTTGTACTAATCGTCACCAGTTTTCCACCACTCCTGTACGTCAAAGTTGCCGGCTCCACGTTGAGGACCCTCGCCTGGTCCGACTCAAAATATCCAGAGTTCCAAATGTACGAATAAGTTCCCGTACAAAACGCGCCAAATACCGGCACATTATCATTGGCGCTCGACGTATCATCCATCACCTGCACCTTAGCGGTCTTCGTAATCGCGATAAAATTATACGCGCCATCATCTTCGCATTGTGTCGTTATGGAAGTATCCCCGCCATAAAACTTCACACAATCCTCAACTACCGACCTAGACGATGAGTTTGCCACCGCCGTCCTCATATCATCCACGATATCCATTCCAGTTGTATTCACTTGGCTTAATACCAGCCCTCTTCTATAAGCCGCCACCGTATCATTCACAATCAAGACAATCGTAATAGACAAAACTCCCACAAACGCCGTCGAAAGCGCTACCTCCACTAGTGTAAAACCATCCCTAAATGATTTTCTCCGCATATATCTATTATAGCATAAATGTTTTTATTCTGTAACCCTAGGCATGCACTTATTCCTAAGTCCATCATCCGTATCATCGTAATCATTAAGATCGATTATCTCCACACCAGAAGCATTTCGCGCATTTGCCACGAGACGTATGTTGCGACGCTCCCTAGGAGTATCCGTCGGTTTATTGGCATTTTCCATGCCCTCCGTATCCACACAAAAATCCACGTCCTCCACTCTAAAACCATCTTCCTCATTCAGCTTAGCCGTTAGTAGCGTACTTACATTCGGCGTTCCACCAGACGCAATTACATCATTTGCTTCTTTCACCGTTTTGTTCACTTCAATAATCCCATCCGTACCCGGATACACCAACGTATTAATCGTCCCCGACCTTGGATGCCTCACTATCAAAATCGATCCCGTGTATGGCACATAATTTTCGTTATCCGTCTCAATCGTTGCGTTCCATCGCGGCAAGTACGTTTGCACCACCCCTGCCGGCTCAATCATAGAAAGCCCCCTCCCCTCATTTTGCACCGGCAACCGCGTAATCAAACTCTTTCCATCCGAACTTAGATATAAACTCACCACTACATTCGCATCTAACCCGTCCAAAATCTCTAGCACCTTTCCGCTCGGCGTCGTCGAATCCACCTTCCCCACCACATCATACACAAAAATCCTCTGCGAAGCATCCTCAATTTTCTCCCCATTAAGATCATACGTCTGCCCAAAGCTAATCAGCTTCCCATAAATCGCCACTTCACTTCGCCCTTCCCCCACACTCTGTGTATTGGAAACCTCCGAATAAATCCCCCGGAGAAACTCCGCATATCCCTGCACCGAATCCAAAAACCTCTGCTGGTGCAACGAGTTTTGCGTCCCCAAAATAATCCCCACAAAAAGAAGCCCGGTCAGCGCCAAAAACAACGTCACTTCAATCAAGGTAAAACCTTTATGCTTCATATACCTATTATATCACGGGAACAAATAACGCAGCCACTTTTCCGGATTAGAATACTCTTTCGTGTTTTCCTCAACCGTCACAGCCACAGTTTTATGCTTATTTTTCGCTACGTCCGAATTCTGAGGCATTTTGACCATATTTTCGCCCGGCAACTTTTTGTCAAGCAATTTCCTCGCCATCAGCTCTTGATACTCTTCCGACTCATAGTATTCATTCTCAAGCTCCGCCGTCTCCACTTCCACCTTGAGGAGCTGCAGGGTCTTATTATCTGTATTCAGCCGCTCCGTTAGCTCCCAATTACGATTCATCGCCACAATCGACTGATACGTCCACACAAGACACATCACGATCGAAAACACCAGCACCACATTTTCAATCGACAAAAAATCATGCTTCAAACGATATTTTATCTGTCTCAACTTATTCTTCACCCCGCTCATGCTTACAATTATATCATTTTTGTGATAAAATATAAACGATGGGGATGTAGCTCAGTTGGTTAGAGCATGCGTCTTATACACGCAGTGTCCCTGGTTCGAGTCCAGGCATCCCTACCATTTTTTATGGCATTCCAACAAAAAACCGCCACCAACCACGATGGCGATTTTTCGCGAAAAACTATTTCTTCTTCAATGTCAAAAATCCGTTGCGTGGATTCTCACAAACCATACGATCGCTAGGAAGATCGCACGCTTCACCCTTGCCGCCTTGTGCATCCTTAGTGAAGAAATAGATAGTCTGCTTCTTGCCGCCGCGAAGAGTTACTTCAGATTTATGAAGGTAGTACTTTACTCCCTTGCCGTTGGTATGTTCGTAAGCCATTTAAGCTTCCTCCTTAAGTTAATATATCTCTATCTTATAACTGGAAAAGAAAAAAATCAAGAGTTTTTTGTAATTTTCCTTCAAAAACGTCATTTTTCTAAGAAAAACCGCCTCCTACAAGAATAAAACCGCAATCCTTAAAACCAAAAACCCTATAATCCGCATTACGATGATCACTATTATGATAGCCGTAAGAAGCAGCATAAACCCCGTGAGAGTCGGTGCAAAGACTGGCGAAGCATAATTCCGCCGATAAAGTTCCGTTGACGGCAAATTTGCTATCACCGTATCTTGGATTTCATTCGCCGATGGATATTTTTGTATCTCCCCCATCATACAATTAATATACTGCGACGAATTCCAAGACCACCCATTCTGAATCGCCTGCGGTCGACACACCGCGCTCGCTTTCTCGTAAATGTTCCCGTTCGGATTACTATCATCCGTAAGTTGCGACTCCGCCTCACTTAGCGCCCTACTCGCCGCTTTTACGTACGATTGTTCCAAATAAAACGGCCCCGTGCCAAACATCACGTTATACGTACCATTTTCTTCAACAATATTTATCACAATATTAGAAAACACAAACTCTTTTAATTCCGTCAAGGCTTCCGCAAGTCTCGCATTCACCGCTTCTAGCTCATCGTCAGTCTCCGCCCCCTCAATCTCCGCGTCCACGTTTATCACATTATCTCTCAGCTCCGTCATCCTAATATGATCTTGCCGAAGCAACGTCGCATCCAGAAAAAGCAGTGGCACCAAAACCAAAAACAACATCCAGGTTTTTATTTTAATCCTGAATCTTCGTTCCCGTACAAACTTTTTTAGTTTACCACCCTTTGCCATATATTTTTATTATATCACACTAGCTCAAATTATAACTCAGCCTCACAAGGTCACACAGTTCATCATTATTAAGCTGTTTTCCCGCGATCACAATCTCCACGCCACCTCGCCCAAAATACCGCGATTCCATCACCGACTCGTATTTTTCTATCAAAAGTTTTTTCAGCTCCACGTCCGTTCGCACTTCGATAGTATTTTTATTCACCACCAAAAACACCTTCTCACCTTTTAGATAAAGCGTTCTCTCCTTCTCGACTTTTTCTATATATTCACCAATTCCAGCTACTTTAGAAATGTCAAATACCATTTTAGCTCCTCCATCGACCCGATAATGTCATCCATCGCCCGATGATTTTCCGGTTTCTTAAACTTTCTATCGAGCGCATGCTCAAAGTAAATCTTCCAAGCCGACACATCCAGCATCCGATAATGCAGCCGCGCATCTAGTTCCGGCATTTCCCGTTCGATAAACTTCCGATCCTGATGAATCGAATTCCCCGCAAGATACACTTCTTTACCAAAATACTTTTTCACAAATTCCAGTAGTTTCTGTTCCACCACTTTCACGTCTTCACCATTTTCATTTTGCGCCATCAAATCCTGCCGCGATTTGTCGTTTTTATCCCAAAACTCCCCCACCATCCGCTCTTTCATGAGCTTAGGGTCCACCTTCACTACGGCTTCAAACCTAGCGATTTCGTTCATCCGCATATCCGTCGCAATCGCCGCCACTTCTAAAATCCGATCTCTTTCCGGCGAAAGCCCCGTCATCTCTAAATCCACCCAAAGTAGTTTCGCTTTTTTCATTACATCTCCTCCGGCACTTCAATTCCGAGAATATTCAGCCCATGCACCATCGTATCAAGATACACTTTTACTAGCTTCATCCGCTCCGCTTCCTCATCGCTTCCCGCCACTTGACAATTTTCATAAAACCGCGAGAACTCTTGCGCTAATTCATATAGATACATCGCTACTTTGTGTGGCGCCATTTCAGCCACAGCTTCCTTCAGTATGTCTTTGTATTCTATAATCTTTTTTATCAAATTACGCTCATATGCATTATATACATATCCACTCGCCACCGCTTTATTTTTACTATTCTTCAGAATCTTCTTCGCTCTCACCGCCGAATACAAAAGATACGGCCCAGAGTTTCCTGTCATTTTCACCGATTCTTTCGGATCAAACACGATATCCCCACCCATCTTGTACTTAATAAACGCATACTTTGTCGCCGCCATCGAAACTTTCGCATCCGAAGAATCGTACTCTTCCTTAAGCGCATCTTGCACCATTTCAATTACATCCACCGCCTTCAAAAAGTTACCTTTCCTAGACGACATTTTCACATTGCCAGGCAACTTTACCAATCCGTGCATAAGATGCGAAGTCTTCTCCACCAAATCCGGCGCATACTGCTCAATCGATTTTAGCACCACCTTCATATAGTCCGCCTGCTCGCTACCAGTAATCACCACCGACTTATCAAAATGATAATCATCCCACTTCGTAAAAATCAGCCCCACATCTTTCGCTTCATAAGTCGGCACACCTTCCTTGTTAATAAATACTCTCGTATGCAACCCAAACTTATCACCACGAAACACCACCGCCCCATCACTCATTTCATAAACCCCCGCCGCAAGTTCTTTCTTTACAGTCTCAAGCCCCAGTCCTGCCACGGTCGATTCCGGATAATACTTATCAAACTCTAGCCCAATCGAAGCGTAAAAATCCCTAAAATAATCATACGATAATTCCCGCCCCCTCCAATAATAATCCGCCAGCTTCGTACCATGGATATTATTCGCATTTATCTGATATATTTCCTTATTTATCTTCGTAATCTCCGCGTGCGCCGTTTCATCGTCATCATACGCCGCGGTTCCTTCCACGTAGCACTTAGCAATATCAAGAATCGTAAAATCATCCGGCCTATTCAGCAAAACGTACAAAGTTTTCGCCACGTGTAGCCCCACATCGCCGCCAAAATTTGCTCGCACTACTTTAGCGCCAGCATACTCAAAAAGCCGCGAGATCGCATCGCCCACAATCGAAGTATAAAGATGCCCCACGTGTAGCACCTTGAATGGATTCGGATCAGAAAACTCGCAAATCACCGTCTTACCAGAATATGCATCCGATGATATATTTTTCAAAAAACCTGCGTCTAAGTCGTTTATCACTTCGCTTAAATATTCATTCGTCACTTTAAAATTCAAAAACCCCGGAGCGGACACTTCTGCATTCAACTTCTCTTTTAGTTCTTCCGCAATTTGCATCGGTGCCCTGTGCAATTCTTTCGCCAGTTTGAGCGGCGCGTTAGACGAATAATCCGCCTCAATATTTTCCGGCGCCATCGTCACTTCCGGCTCAAAATCAAATCCATATAATTCTTTGACTAATTCTGTTATTTTTATTCTTATATTATCCATAACACATCACTCCGACATTTTGCAACATTTCGGTGACTCCGGTGCGAGTAAGACTTCATCTCCCTCGCTACCTCTCACCAAATATCCAAAACGTTGTCTTGATATTTGGTGACTCCGGTGCGAGTCGAACGCACAACCTTTTCCTTAGGACGGAACCGCTCTATCCATTGAGCTACGGAGCCATATTGTGTTATAATATATTATATCATGAAGTTGCAACGAAAGAAAGACGATAAAAAAACCGAACAAGAAAAGGTCGAAGAACGTCGCGAAGAAGTCCTAGCAAGAGGCCGTAAATTTAAGTACCCGTTGCAATGGACCAAGCATCGCGTAGTCATCAACACTATCTTAATCGCCGTAGTAACAATTGCAATCTTAGTCACCAGTGGCTGGCTAGCATTGTATCAATTTGGCGAAACTGGAGAAATGCTATTTCGCATCACCAAAATCCTCCCAGTACCAGTAGCACAAATCGATGGCGAAAACGTCCTCTTTTCAGATTACCTGATGTTTTATAGAAGCGGCATAACCTCCATCGAACGCCAATCCGGACAAAGCGTCACGGAAGGCGACATCGAGACTCTCCGCACAGAATACAAACGAGCCGCCCTCACCGAAGCCGAAGAATACACCTACGCCATGAAGCTCGCCAAAGAATTCGGCCTCACCGTCACCAGCGAAGAAATCGCATCCGAGTTTAATAAGCATTTATCAATTGGCGGCACAGAGCGCAGCGAAGCTGGTTTCATGAAAATCATCGAAGAAAACTTTGGCCTCACCAAAGACGAATACGAGCGAATGATTTATCTCACACTACTTCGCGCAAAGGTCGAAATGGCGATCGACGAAAACGCCAGCCAAATAGCATCCAGAGTAGAAACACTACTAGCCGAAAACAACGGAAATTATTCAAGCGTAGCAGACGCATTAGGCGATCAAATCGAATACCAGGAAACCGGCGGCATGGTATCAAACCAAAACATCGATGGCGGGCGCGCCGCCGAAGCATCCAAGCTAGAGCCAGGAGAACAATCCGGCCGTTTCGTCTCAATTAACGGCGATGGCTATTACTTCGTAAAACTTATCGAGAAATCAGACACCGAAGTCAACTTCGTCTCCATCAAAGTCCCATTTACCGAATTTAACATCAGGCTTGCAGAATTACGCGAAAACGACGCCGTCAACGAATTCATCAAAACCACCGATTCAGAATAGACGAAAATCCAAACTTGTGGTATAATAAACTTAGCTGCGGGTATCGTATAGCGGCTATTATGTATCCTTCCCAAGGATGAGATCAGGGTCCGACTCCCTGTACCCGCACCAAAATAAGTCCTTCGGGGCTTAGTTTTTATTTAATCTGTGATATAATATACCATAATACAAGTTGCTAATATAACAAATGGAGAAAATATGAAAGTACTTTGTGTCAACGCCGGTTCCTCATCCTTGAAGTTCCAGCTTTACGAAATGCCAGCGGAAATTTCCGTCATCGGCGGTTATGTCGAAAAAATCGGAGCCCCTGATAGTTTCTACACCATCAAGCACGAAGGCAAAAAAACCGAGGTTAAAAAAGAAATCAAAGATCACGCCGCCGCCGTCAAAATCATGCTAGAAGAGCTAGTGAATTACGGCGCCGTCAAAGACCTCAATGAAATCCGCGCCGTCGGTCATCGCGTTGTCCATGGTGGCGAAAAATACGCCGATTCCGTCATTATTACCGATGAAGTCATGAAAGACATCAAAGAGTTCACCAAATTCGCTCCGCTTCATCATCCTGGCAACATCGCCGGCATCAAAGCCATGGAGGAGGCTCTCCCAGAAGCCGTCCAGGTTGCAGTTTTCGATACCGCCTTCCACCAGACCATTCCAAAAGTCCAATATATGTATCCTGTTCCAATGGAATGGTACAAAAAATACGGCGTCAGGAAATACGGTTTCCATGGCACTAGCCACAAATACATCACCGAAGTAATGCAGAAAAAACTCGGCAAGGAAAACATCAATTTGATTGTCTGCCACGTCGGTTCTGGCGCCAGCATCACTGCCGTAAAAGAGGGCAAAAGCTACGACACCACCATGGGCCTCACTCCACTCGATGGTCTCATGATGGGCACCCGCTCTGGTTCCATTGACCCATCCATCGTCAAATACATGATTGACGAATCCGGCATGACTTACGCCGAAATCGACACCGCTCTAAACAAACAGTCCGGTCTCCTCGGCATTTGCGGTCACAACGACAACCGCGACGTCGAGAACGCTATCAAAGAAGGTGACGAGGACGCTCGTCTCGCACTTGATATGTATGTCGATCGCATCGTCCGCCACATCGCAGAGTACTATTTGGAACTTGGCGGCCAAGTTGACGCCATCGCCTTCACCGCCGGCGTTCTAGAAAACGGTGCCGAGACCCGCGCCAGCATCATCAAGGGCCTCGCCCCGCTCGGCATCAAACTCAACGAAGAAGTCAACAACGCCATCGCCGGTTTCAAGGAAATCACCAGCGGCATCATCACCGCCGAAGATTCCACCATTCCGGTTTACGTTGAGCCAACCAACGAAGAAGTTATGATTATCCGCGACGCTTACAAGTTCTGCAAGTAACGTGCTATAATTAAACTATGTATATCTCAGACCTCATAGAAGATTTTCTCGAACATCTCGAAATCGAGTCCGGCCGTAGCAAGAAAACCATCGAAAACTACCGCCTTTATCTCGAGCGCTTCTATGAAATCGTGAGCGAAATCTTAGACAAAAACGATATTAAACCCATCGAAATCAACCGCGAAGTTCTCCGCAAGTACCGCCTTAAGCTCAACCGCTATGGTTCGGAAAACGGAAACGATGATTTGAAGACCATTACTCAGGTCTATCATCTCATCGCTCTTCGCGGTTTTATGAAATATCTCGCCCGCCGCGAAATCAAATCTCTCGATCCTTCCCTCATCGATCTTCCCCACGTCGCCAGAAAACAAGTCACCTTCCTCCATTTTGACGAAGTCGAAGATATGCTCGAAGAAATCGATCTTTCCACCGAATCCGGCCTGAGAGATCGCGCTATTATTGAACTATTATATTCTGGTGGCCTCCGCGTTTCCGAGCTCGTTGGCCTAGACCGCGGCTCTATCAATTTGGATCGTCGCGAGTTCGTAGTTCGCGGCAAAGGTTCTAAAGATCGCCCGATTTTCATCAGCGAATCCGCCGCCGATCGCGTTCGCGATTATCTTGATGCTCGCACCGATTCCCTCGCCCCACTTTTTCTCAACAATTCTAAAAACACTGGCGACCCAGACACTTCCGGCAATTTCCGCCGCATCACCGCCCGCAGCGTCGAACGCATCGTCGAAAAATACGCCCGCCTTGCCGGCATCACCAAGCACGTCAGCCCTCACACCCTGCGCCACTCTTTTGCTACCGACCTCCTCATGAACGGCGCCGACCTCCGCTCCGTCCAATCCATGCTCGGCCATTCCGACATCTCCACCACCCAAATCTACACCCACGTCACCGACGCCCACCTAAAAGAAATCCACGAAAAGTTCCACAGTGAAACGAAATAATTAATAACTTACTGCCGCCGGATCATATAATCGTATCACCGTAGAAATACTCGATGGCCTATCCGCCCCTGGCCCATACCAACACGACCTAATATAAAAATCATAGTACGCCGCCTTCTCACTCCCCGAGCACCCATCCGCCAAAGAAGAGCTGCCGGTTCCCCCCACCACATTCGTCGAGCACGGATCTTTTACCGCCACCACATAGAGCCCCTCCACCGACGTCACCGAAATCGCCTTATTCAGTTTCGATGCGTCCGTAATATTCGTCAAATCATTTATATTAGACCACGCCTCATTATCATCATACACAATCCTCGGATACGTCGGCGCCTCCTTAAACAAATTACTCGACTTATCCGCCTCCACCACAATCTCCCCCACCGTATTCCGAATTTCCGTCGCGTTCATACTATCGTCAATTTTAAGCCCCAAGTTCTTAGTATTAATAATAAACGCATTCTGCCGAAAAAGACTGCTATAGTCCGAGTCATTCTTGCTATACAAGCTGTCACAAGTCGCCGGAATATAAGTTATCGCCGTCTCATAAAGCTCCGTTCCAGAAGTATAATAATTGAGCGCCCTACCAGTAATCTCCTCCCACAAAATCTTATATTTATTATTCTTCGTCAAGTTCGATTGCCCACCCGCAAGGTAGGACGACTGGATAAACCTTAGCGCCTCCGCCTGCGCGTCAATCCCTTCCCGCGTCACCGTCGCCTCAAGCGACGACTGCGCACTCGACGTGCTCGTAGATACCACCGACACCACCGCTACCGCCACCATCGAAAAAATCCCAATCGCGAGCGCCACTTCAATTAGAGTATCGCCTTTCAACCTAATCATAAGTTTATTATACCATAATTCATTAAAAACGCCGCCACCACATATCCCACAACCAAAAACGGCCCCATGTAAATCTGCCGATTTTTATTTTTCCTCACCACCGGATACATCGTGACACACGCCACAAAATTTGCCACAAACAGCGCCACAAGCGCGTAAAACGGCTGCGCAAGACACGCGCCAATCGCCGCCGCCAAAATATAATCCCCATCCCCCACCCATTTTCCATGGCTCACCACATATAGCAAAAGATACACTCCTCCTAAAACCACCACACTAAAAAGCGCGAGTATGTTTATTTCACCCGCGAGTATGATTTTAATAACAGAGAGAAAACCGGCTAGTACGAGTGCGAATACCGGGAGTACGCCAAAAATCCCATCATAAATCGCGAGAAATATCAGTGTCGAAAGAAACAATAATTCTGTAGCAAACACTCCCCATCCCATCGCCGTAATGTCAGCTAGATTCATCCCTGGCCTGAGAGTCATTAGCGCCAAAATCAGAAACGCCCCCGCCGTGAGCACTTCCGAAAGTATCTCGGCACGCCCAATCTTAGCCCCGCACGTCCTACATTTACCCCGCAAAACCAGCCACGACACAATCGGCACATTCTCGTACCATTTAAGTTGCCTCCGGCACTTCTCGCATATCGACCTTGCCGGTATTTTTTTTGCACCCTCAGCTCGCGCCTGCATCCTTCGCACCTGACAGCAAAGAAACGAGCCCATCATCGCCCCAAATATTGTCATAAGAACATAGAACATTGCACTATATATCATGTTATAATTATATCATGAAGACAAATACCAATGGTTTTACAATGGTCGAAGTCGCTCTGGTCATCGCGATTGCCGGCCTAATTTTTGGAATGACCTTCGCCATCGTGCCAAACATTCTAGCCAACGAACGCGACAGCGAGCGCCGCGAAGACATGATTAGCTTTATTTCCACGCTTCAGGATTATCAGCAAAACAATAGTCGCGGCAATCTTCCCGGCCAAACCAAAGCCGAGCAAGAAGATCTCGCAGACAACAAGCGCGTCATCGTCGAAGGCCAAAAAGTCCTAGACGATCGCGCCGGAGAACTAGACCCGTCTTTTTCCAATATCAGCTGGGGCGGTTTCTATCGCGATTATTTTACCGATACTTTTGAAGACCCGGCCGGCTACCCATACAATTTAGAAGTCATGAACTGCGAAAACACCGCCGCCGCTGCACGTCTTGAACTCGGCAACCCTTGCACCGCATCAAGCCTCCAAAACGACATTAATAAAACCGTCACCATGCAAGACAAATCCTTCCCTATCTACATTGTCATCGGCGCTTCTTGCGACGGCTCCACTCCAGTCAAGACCGCATCAAATCGCCAAATCGCCGCCATCGTCCGCACCGAACGTTCCGGTCCATATTGCTTCGAAAACTAACAAAAAAATATCACTCCCACGCGGGAGTGATATTTTATTTGGCCTCTAAGCGTCGCCGTCAGTATCGCCAGAACCAGCATCGTTAGTCGTCATATTAGCATTGCAATAAGTTTTACTTCCAGTCTGAAGCCCGCCAAACACCGCATAAGCCTTAGTGGAATTATTTTCACCCGGAATCGAGAATGTCACATTCGCATCATCGCTCTCACCATCACAGTCCGCACCGATCACGAGAAACACTTCCGTTCCAGTATTGTCGGAAACTGGAATCTTACTATTTTGCGTACTCTGCCATCCTTTATATGTACACGCGATCAAAGTGTACGGATAGCCATCTGGATCTTCGCCGGTAGAATTAATATAAGTCGCAGCATCAAGAGTCCTACACGCATCGTCGGACAATTTCGCCTTTGTCCCCACCAAGCGAATAATCTTGCCGTTGTTACTCGACGAATACTGGTTCACATTCGTCGCCAGCTGGGCATAATCTTCACGCCTCTGCGTATCGTTCAAGTTTGCCATTGCATTCGGGAACACCACGAGTGCCATCAAGATGATTAAACCACCAATCGCCAGCATTAG
>JAFRBW010000008.1 GCA_017404685.1 Candidatus Saccharimonadota bacterium | reverse complement strand
TCTAGTACATTATCTACTCTTGCAGACACAGGTACATTTACTTGTACAACCGCTACTGCATCCACTTGTTCCTTTACTACCAATCGTTGGGGTTACAAATTAGTTCAAGATGATGCAACTTCCTACATTGCCGCTCCTGGTAGTGATGGCACTAAGATAGACGAAATCTACACCAAAACAAATGGTGTCACCTCCAATCTTCGTGTTGGTGCAAAAGTAGATAGTAGCCTTACCGCCGGAAACTACTCTACTACTATGTCCTTCGCTGCCACTGCTCACCCAACCACCTATGGCATATACTATAACTACGGCGCTGCAGAAGGTACATCACCAGCTCCATCTGGTCTCCCAGCCACTCAATCTGGTGCTCTAAATAATGTATCAACAACCACAGTTACGCTTTCATCAGACGTTCCAACCTGGACCGGCCACACCTTCAATAAATGGTGCCTCGGTACAGTAAACTCTACTGCTTACCAAAATGACACTTGTACCGGCACAGAATACTCCGCTGGAGATAGTATTGTCTTTGATATCAATGGTGATGTCTCCGTCACATTAAAGGCTATGTGGAACATTAACACATATACCGCCACCATCAAGACAGCCACTGGTGTTTCTAAAGTTACGCTAAATGGTACAGAATGTACTTCTACTTCTGGCTGTAACGTATCCAACCTCATCTATGGTAAAGATTATAGTCTAGTTGCTACATTAGATACTGGCTATTCGTTAAGTACATGGTCTGCCACCGCTGGTTCCGTCGCAAATAACACCGCATCAACCACCTATACTGTCGGAGCAGGCAATGCTACCATCATTCCAGGCGCAACGCTAAACCAATATAATGTCACAGTCACCTTTAATACTGGTGCCAACCAAGTTTCATTCACGAACGCCACTTACGGCACAGTTACTGCCACAGCTTCCAGTCCAACAGTTTCGCTCTACTACAACCAACCATATACTGCCACGATGAGCTTTAGTAGCAACTATGAGTTCAGTAGCTGGACAGCCGGTATCAACACTTCAGTCTCTAGCACCGGCACCAACCCAACCACAGTTACACTGACCGGTGCAGGCGCAGGCACTCTCACCGCCACCGGTAAGTCAAGCGCTGTCACCGTAACCTTTAAATCCAACACGGCTTCAGGAATTAATCTCTGTACTTCCGCTACTTCTTGCACCACATATGCAAATAATGCTACAGCCCAACTCGCTCTAGGTTCCTATACGATCTATGGTGCTTATGGCTCTCGTCAAGGCTTCTCTAGTTGGAGCACAACATCTGGTGGCTCAGTAGGCAGTACTAGCGCTCCTGCCACCACCTTCACCGTGTCCGGTGCAACCACACTAACCCTTAATGGCAAGACTACTTCCACTGCTATCCAAAACATCACCTATTCTAGCTGTACTACTACTGCTAAACTAGTCTATGACAATCGCGACAACCAAACCTACACCATCCAACGTCTCGCCGATGGTCGTTGCTGGATGATGACAAACCTTAACCTCGGCGCCACCGATCTCACAACTGACCTCACTAGTAGCAACACCAACCTCAGCGACACCGTCACCGCCTCCACCTTCAACGGTTGGAAGAAATCTAGTGGCACTGGCACCGGTACTTCTGCAGAGCTTATCTCACTAAATGGTGCAGACACTACTGCTGCAGCTCCATATGGTACTCTATATAACTACTGTGCCGCATCAGCTGGAACAATCTGCACAGGCTCTAACTCCAGCAATGCATCCTATGATCTCTGTCCAGCAGGCTGGAGACTCCCAACCGGCAGTTCTGGATTTGAATTTTCCACCCTCTACTATAATTCTTCTTACAACACTCCTGCCAAAATGCATGCAAGTATTGCAAATGGCGGTGCTGCCTTCGCTTTCGCTGGTAGCTTCTACAATAGTACGCCCACGAATCAGGGCAGCCGCGGCCGCTACTGGTCGTCTACGCGTTACAGTAACGCCAATATGTACGGCCTGTACCTCAATACGTCGAGTGTCAATCCGTCCGGTAACGGCGATCGCATCTACGGGTACTCTATACGGTGTATTCTCGTGCCAACCATGCAAGACTTTAGCTCAACCGATTTCACCAACATGAGTGTCGGTAGCACTACAACTCTCAAAGACTCCCGTACCGGCAATACCTACGAAGTCGCTATGCTCTCCCTCAACGGCACCAAAACCCTCTGGATGATGTCTAACCTCAAGCTCCCAGGTGGCACTACCCTCACCACTTCCGACTCTAACGTAACCTCTAGCTACACCCTCCCAAGCAACACCGGCTCTTCCGGCTGGGTAGACGACTATTGTAAACCATACATGGCTACAGCTGGTGGAGAATACTACTACAACTGGCCAGCGGCAACAGCTAGAACCAACTCTACATCCAATACGTCTAGCTGTTCTAACGATACATCCAACTCCGTAGGCGATGTCTGCCCTAAAGGTTGGCGCCTCCCAGTATACTCAGGTGTAGTAAGTAACTCTACATGGCGTTCTAACCTCCAAGCGAATGGCTCCTTAACTACTGCCGGCTACTTCAGCTCCGGCTCCCGGGACGGTGTCGGCTCGTACAGCTACTGGTGGACGTCTACTCGGTACAGTGTTGGCGCCGCGAATAGCCTGTACTCCAATGGCTATACGGCCACTGACGACAACAGCAATAAGTACTTCGGGTATCCAGTGCGGTGTATGCGTACGAGTTAGGTCTTCCCTTAGGCTTTCTCCCCGAAGGGGAAAACCCGCCTTACCGCATTAATTGCAAAATAACACCACACAAAAAATCTGGGTGAAAACCCAGATTTTTTACGAGTATGATCCCAAGAGCTACGAGTATGATTTTCTCCACCCCTGTTAAACCAGCCAAGTACGATTCCAAAACCAGAGAGTATGATTCCCGAGACCGGAAGCATGATTTTTCTGGATGATTATATGTGTCTCCACCAGCTACCCATTTTTGAAGCATAAACCAGATTTGGCGGCCAACTTGGTGATGATGATATGTAGGTCACAATGCAAAGGTTTTTTCTTTGCATGTTGCCAGCCCAAGTTAATTTTACAACTTTTCCTCATCCGAGACGAGTAAAGTTGCAAGCCCAAAGGGCGAGACAACTTGATCGAGGCGAGGATTGAGTGAAACGTTGTAATAATTAACATGGCGCGCGAGCAACACCGCAAAGAAAAAACCCTTGCATTGCGGCTACCAAGTCCAAGCTTCAAAAATGAGTTGCTGGTGGAGCCACAGACGCATCGAAAAGCACCGCAAAGAAAAAACCTTGCATTGCGGCCGCCAAGCCTCCAACCTATATCACTCTCGACACTTCCTCAATCGTCGTTTCCCCACGAAGCGCTGCTAATACCCCCTTCTGCTCCAGCGTTAACATCCCATGCGCCTTCGCCGCCGCCTCAATCGCGGTAGTATTTATGTCCGCCACATCCCCACGAATAAACTTCGCGATATCCTCGTTCACAATCAGCTGCTCCATTATCACCGTCCGCCCGCGATACCCAAACGGATCCTCGTCCGTCACCACCGGATCATACAGCACAATATTGTTAAAATCAAACTCTTCTGTTTCCCGCTCAGCTGTACGTTCTACCACTTGACCAACAGCCCGTTCCAGTTTCGTGGCAGAAGTAGAACGCGTTACAATCCCACTCACCGGCACATTACGCGTCTCATTGCCTCGCGGCACATTACGCGCCTCATTACCACGCGGCGCATCGCGCATCTCATTTTCCCGCGGCACCGCCACCCGAATCCCCTTCAGCCACTTCGGATCCACGTCCTTTAGAACTTCCCGGATGTATCTCGCCTCCGCCTCCGTCGCTCGCCGCGCTTTCTTAGACGGCGCCAATTTCCTTACCAGCCTCTGCGCCACAATCAACCGAATCGACGACGCAAAAATCGGATTCACACCAATCAGGTCAATCATCCTAGAAAAAGCCGCGCTAGTAGAATTCGCATGAAACGACGACAGCACCAAATGCCCCGTGATTGACGCTTGAATCGCCGTCTTGGCCGTATCCGCATCACGAATCTCCCCCACCATCACCACATCCGGATCAAGCCGAAGCACCGACCTCAGACCTTCCGCAAACGACCCACCCTCATTCGTATTAATCGGAATCTGCGAAATCCCCGTAATCCCATATTCAATCGGATCCTCCAGCGTGATAATCTTCCGATCCGACGTATTCAGCGCATTGAGCATAGAATAAAGCGTCGTAGATTTCCCCGACCCGGTCGGCCCCACCATAAGGACCAGCCCTCTCGGATGTGAAATCACATCATCAATCTCACTTTTTTCGTCTGCCGAAAGCCCCAGAAGGTCCAGGTTAAGGAGCGACTCGTCAAAATTAAACAACCGTAGCACCGCATCCTGCCCGTACATCGTCGGAATCGTCTCCACGCGAATATTAAGCAGATGCGACGCTCCATCCCGTGTAATTTCCTTCTGCATATGCCCAGATTGTGGTTTGTTCGACGCTGTCGAGACATTAGCCCGCGACGACAACTCCCCCATAAAAATCCGATATCTATCTTTATCAATCACCGCCACCGGATGCAAAATCCCATCCACCCGCATCCGTATCCGTATCTCGCCCCGCATATTCTCAATGTGAATATCCGAAGCCCCCAGTTTGTCCGCCTGATCAATCAAAAAATCAAAGACTTTCTCCGTAGAAACTTGATCTAGCGTTTTCGATACCGCCGCAATCGTCTCCGAATCCCCTTCGCCCGCAATCTTAATATCATCATAGACAACTTCCTTCGGCGGGTCATACCTTAGCATAAACACCTTATACGCCGACCCAGAAATCAAGAAGAAATCCACCTTTTCGCCTTTTTCCATGTATTCTTGCCGCATTTTTTGGATCAGCGACCTCGGCGTCTGCGACGTCACCATAAACTGATAATGCTCCTCCGCCCCGCCCTTATGCAGCGGAATAATATAATCCCGATGCATCTCATCTACATCAATCAGCCCAGTCACCAGCACCACATCATTTTCAAATTCTCTCGTATCAAGATACGGCAGTCCCAAAATCAAAGCCCTGCCTTCTGTCGCTTTTTCTTCATTTTCACGTCGTTTCTGTTGTATTTCCCACTCGTCCATACTACCATTATAGCACAAGCAGTTCCATTTTTTCCACATTTGTGCTAAAATAAACCTATGGCAAGAAAATTCACAATGCGCCCTGTTGCAAAACAGAATCGCAATAATAATCACAAACACAGCGACAAGCGCAAACACCCGCGCCTCAAAAACGGCCGCTAAAAAATCAAGCCCGATCTGGGCTTATTTTTTTGGCGGAAGGGACAAGATTCGAACTTGCGATACTTGCGTATGCTGGTTTTCAAGACCAGTGCCTTAAACCACTCGGCCACCCTTCCACCAATTATTATATCATATTATTCGGCATTCGTATAGGTATTCACCACATCATCAAGATCATCAATTGCCGAGAGCAATTTTTCTAGCTTCTCCGCGTTTTCGCCCTCCACCGGCACATACGAATTCGGCACATACTGTAGCTCTGCCGACGTGACGGTAAGACCGCCGTCCACTAGCGCCTGCCGCACCTTCATGAGATCCGACGCCGCCGTATAAATCACCGTGCTTTCTTCCTCGTCCGATACGTCCTCCGCTCCAGCATCAAGCGCCGCCATCATCGCCTCGTCGCCCCGCTCAGAAATCTCAATCACGCCTTTCCGCGCAAACTGGAACATCACACTCCCAGGCTCCGCCATCCGACCACCGTTTTTGTCAAGCGTATGCCGCACTTCTGGCATCGTCCGGTTTTTATTATCCGTCGCTACTTCAATCACAATCCCAACGCCCCCCGGCCCATACGCCTCATAGACTTCTTCAATCAAAGCCGCCGCCGATTTATCTGCCACCCGCGCAATCGCCCGCTCAATATTCGCTTTCGGCATATTCGCAAGCCGCGCCTTTTCAAGCACCATCGCAAGCGACGGATTCATCGCCGGATCAATCCCCGCCCGCGCCGCAATCGCAATCTGATTTCCAATCTTGGTAAAAAGCGCTCCTCTTTTGGCATCCACCACCGCCTTCTGCCGCTTGGTCGTCGCCCATTTACTATGTCCTGACATAAAATTACTCCAATTTGTTCTTAACTTCCCTTAATTTTACCACTTTTCCCACTAAAAGTCCAATCGCCACCGCCCCATATATCAAAAACACCCACGCTTGATACGGCTCAATCTTTACCAGAAACTGCGTCATCCCGCCAAACCACCCCACCACCGCAATGTGATAGTCTAGCAGTTTCGTAGCGAGAAACGCCACCGCCGTCTCAAGAAGCGGCACTCCCGCCAAAACCCCAGTAAAAAACGTCAGTCCCATCGCAATAGACAATGTCGGCAGAATCAAAAGATTTGCCACCACCGATATGAGCGACACTTGCCCATAATAAAACAGCACCACCGGCAGCGTCATCACCATCGCCGCAATCGTCGTAATCACAAGCTCCGCAATAAACCCCGGCTTCCCCGTCCCGTAGAAAAACTTTTTGAGCCGCGGCGAAAGCATCATAATCCCAATAAACGACGAAAACGATAAAAGCCACCCCAAATCAATCACAAACATCGGGTTCAAAATTAGCGTCCCCGCCGCCACCATCAAAATTATCCGCCACGGCGCGATTTTTCTTCCCACATACCACGAAACCAGCGTCAGAATACTCATCACCCCCGCCCTTAAAATCGACGGCGTCCACCCCACCATGCTCATAAAAAACAATATAAAAAGCACCGAAAACAAAAGTCCCGCAAATCTCGACGCTTTCCCAAAAATCTTTTTTGCCACTTCCACCAAAATCGCAAGATGCGTACCGCTTGCCACCACGATATGTGTAAGTCCCACCACCCTGAGTTGCTCGCTTAGTTCATCCGGCAGTCCAGATTTCATCCCCAAAAGATACGATAGTCCCAGCTTCGCTTCCGTTTCCGGCAAAAGCCCTCTCACTCTCTCCGCAAAAAAGATCCGCATCGCTAGAATCAAATCTCCCGGCTCCGGCCGCTTCACCGCCACCACCTTCGGCCGATACATATACCCCACATAAGTCCCAAATCCCTCGCTCATTTTACCATATAGACTCACAATATCGCCCCGCACAATCTCCACATTTTGCGAAACCGACACGTAAATACTTCCCCGCACATTCACGCACTCTTCCATTTCGCAATTTTCACCAAACGTCAGTTCCGCCACTTTCACCTTCATGCTTCCTTCATCAATTTCCGGATCTCCCGCCACTTTTCCCACCACCATCACCGTCTTTTCATACATTTGCGCCACATAATCCTGCGAAAACAATTCCGCACTCACCCTGAAAAAACTTACTAAAAAACCCGCTAATACCGCCAAAATCATCATCGCAAACAGGGGTCGCACATACGAAAATACCAGCAAAAACCCGGCGAGCACCAAAAACCACCCCGATGCAAAATAGTTTATCCGTAAAATCAGCCCAAGAATCACTCCCAAAATCACACCTACAGAAAATCCCACCACGCACCACGATTGATGTACTTTACTCCACAAAATCCCAATTTTTTGCATGCCCGGAGTGTACCACGAATGCAAAAATTTTACAACCCCCACCCTTCGTGTTATAATATGATTACGTGCACCCGTAGCTCAGTGGATTAGAGCATCTGTCTTCGGAACAGAGGGTCGTGGGTTCGAGTCCCTCCGGGTGTACCACTCTGAAATTAAGCCTTCTTTAAGGCCTTTTTTCATCTGTCCTAAGTCGGTTCGAGCAAGCTCAAATTGTTTACATAATATAGCCTAAGCCCTCGTATTATCTTTATTGTCAACTAATTTCCTACCCAACCACCATGACCATAGCAAACGTTCGCCTTGCCCCGTGCATGAGGATTACCATGCACTTTTGTGCCATCTTTACAATACCCGTCAACATCAGTTTCGCTACTAGAATATCCACCACCCGAAGAACCAGAAGACCCAGAAGAGCTAGCAGAACTAGAAGACCCAGAAGAACTAGCTTGTCGTTTTTCCTTTTCTTCCGCCGCTTTTCTTGCCTCTTCTTCCGCCTTCGCCTTTGCCTCCGCCTCAGCTTTCGCACGCGCTTCTTCCTCCGCCTTGATGCGCGCTTCTTCCGCCGCCTTGATACGCGCTTCTTCCGCCGCCTTTTCCTCCGCTTCAATTCTTTCTGCTACTTTTTGCTCCTGCTCCGTCTTCCATTCCTGCCACTTTTCTTGCATCAATGCCACATCATCCTCACTAAAATTCCAAGTTACCACCACCGGCCGTTCCAATACTATGCTATTTAAGTAATTATTATATATCCTCACCATATCCCAATAATCGCCATACTCACTAGTCACTTTTTCAAAATCTGGCTCAGCCACCGCCCAAACCGTAGTTGGGATAACCAGCTCCGGCACATATCGCTCAAAACCACCATCTCCATTCACCGTATGCCACTCGCCACCCACACTCAAATTGGACTCTTTTGTCATTGCTACATGTCCAGTATAAGCTTTGCTATCGCAACGAAAAACATGCTTCTCCTCATCAAACCGCATATTGCAATCAAAATTTACACTTTCCGGTGCCTCTATTTTGTAGCCAAAATTAACTTGCAAAAATGTCTGCACCGCATTCAAATATCCTCGCACTGCCAACCCAATTACTGCTACCCAAATTATCGACAATACAAAAAGTAGTATCGTCCGCGATGTATGATAGAGGAATCCTAGTTGCTCACTATTTCCACCCGCCAAAAATTCTTCCATCTCTTTTTTACTTTTTTGCTTTTCTCCTGCAAACTTTTTCTCAAGTTTCTCTAGCTTATCAGCTCTTTCTTTTTCCAACTCAGAAATCTGTTTCTTATATTTAGCACATTCTTTATCGAGTTCCTTCTTTAGGGGCATCCCCTCCAAAATTTTTTGCTCAAGCTGCAAAGCTGCCACTCTAGCTTCCGTAATCGTATTGCCCGTCTGAAAACTCATCTGTGTATCTTTAGAGATAATCTGCACGAACGCAAAAGGCATTGTCTTCGTTCGCGGATTACCATTCTTATAGTATCCTACTACCACGGCCCGTTTTTCTATGGTTGGCTCAATTCTATATGAATTCTCAAAATTAATCTTTTTTCCATTTAGTTCAATTCTGTCAAGGTAAAGTTTTGCATTACCAAAACTACTCACAAAATATCTTTTTTGTGCTGCCAAAAGTTGCTCTCTTATAACACCTATTATAGCGTCCAGTTCCTGCTTTACTTTTTTTGTAGCATCATACTTTTCAACATCACATTTTACGTAATATTTGTTACGTAATTCCACATACTTTTTCTTAAAATCTTCATTCTTCATACTACCTCCCTAGCCCCACTAGTACTACTCCAACTACCATCACTACAAAATATAATCCCACCAAAACCGTAAACCATATGTTCTTTTTTACCCAACCAGCATAGTATTTCATTGCAAAATAAAAACCCACTGGTGGACAAACAACCAAAAGTGCCAAGACATACCATTTTGAAATTGTTGCTAATTTATCCCGCATTCTACCAACACTCCTTGCACTTTATTATAATCACGCTCCGACATACTAATATTATAAATTCGCGCTACATCACGCCATCTTTTCGAATATTCACAATAAAAATCTGGATTGCTCGGATAATAATCAGCCGGACCAGAATCACTTTTCTTCCGATTTTCCGAAGCCGAAACTGCCAAATACACCCCATTATCCATCGCCGTAACACTCTTACCATATGCTACTTTGGCATTTGAGTTCCAACTATAACCGCCGTGCGCATTAACGTATTTTAGAGGAATTATGTGGTCAATATCGAGATCGTTTGCCGTTCCATCACCTTGATATGGATTTCCAGTCAAAGTCGCACCGGAATACGGATCCACCCATGACCCATACGTCACCGTACAGCCATTACTTGCAGTCTGCACTTCTATAGTAGAAGTCTGCTTTAAAATCGTCGCTCGAATACTACAATCCAATCCTGACACGTCCCAACCCGTTCCATAATCACTTCGAGTATATGGCGAGCCATCCGCTTCTGCAATTACAATTCCCGACATCCTGGAGCTGGTATCCGATTTTATTTCGCCAGAGTGAGCATTGGAAACATTTTTTTCAACGCCCATGGCTTCTTTCGCTGCCTCGCTTGGCTCATCGTCTGCATCTTCATGCTCATCTCCACTTGTAAGCTTTTTGTAAACCGCATCCTGATATGTTTTACTACTTTTATCGTAATCACCAGTAATATAAAATCTGCTATCTCTAATACCAGTATAAGAATTTACATTGAATACTGACCACGGTGTCACCGCTACAGTTATCGCCGCAACCAAAAACCCCAGCCCTAGAAAGCTGAGTCCTATTTTTAATTTCAAAACACCCTTTTTCATTATCTAATTCTTAACCTGGTATGCCCGACACGATTCGATTCGAAGAACGAATCGGCCACTTACTCCACTGGAGCTGGTATGCCCGACACGATTCGATTCGAAGAACGAATCGGCCGCTTACTCCACTGGAACTGGTATGCCCGACACGATTCGAACGTGCGACCTTCAGGTCCGGAACCTGACGCTCTATCCAGCTGAGCTACGGGCACTCATACCAAAATGGTAGTACCGACTGGGATCGAACCAGTGACCTTGGGCTTATGAGTCCCACGCTCTAACCATCTGAGCTACGGTACCACTCCTTATATTATTATATCACATTTTGTGCTATAATAAAAGTATGAAATCAAAAACAGGCTTTACGCTCCTCGAAACTGCTATTCTAGTCACCTTTTTTGCACTCCTTACCACGCTTCTCGTCGTCCAAAAGTTTAATCTTGACGCCATGAATCGCGACAATATCAGAAAAACCGCCATCAACGCCATGTACTATTCCCTGGAAAACGATTTTTACCTCAAAAACAACTATTATCCAGAATCCATCTCAGCGCAAAACTTATCGTCCGTCGCGCCAGAGCTCTTCACCGATCCATCTGGTAACCCACTTGGCGATGGCAAAAGTGACTATTACTACCAACCAGCCAACTGCGAACAAGGTCGCTGCAAAGAGTACACCCTCTCTGCCCGTCTCGAAAAAGAAGGCACCTACGAAAAAACCAACAAATCCCGTTAAAGCTGTTTCTGCTATCCTACGCGTCCTTTTTAGTAGCTTTTTTCGCTTCCGTCACCAATTTCGAAATCTCTTTCAACTCATTTTGCGACACATCCGCATACTCAAAAGTATAAGTCGTCTCATCACCCACCGTAGAAAGCCTCAACGTCCCATAATGAAACATCTTCTGCGTAATTCCATTCTGCTGAAAACTCGCATCCTCAATCGATGAAAGATCAATCATATTCATACTTGTCGCGACCGGCGTTTTCATTATCATCTGAATTACATGCTTATTCGTAATGAATAATTTATTCCCGCGATAAATCAAAAGTGCAGTTAGTCCAATCAAAATCGCCATCACTACCAGCACCATCAAGATAATATACCAGAATTTCCTGCCGCTTTCATCTAGTTCCGGCTGCCCGGCTATCACCACCAAAAACGTAAGAAGGAGCAGTATCAACGAAAGTGCCACTCCACCAAAAATCATCGCGAGACACACTCTTGCCCGCGAAAACGCAAATTCCACGTATTCGTCTTCATCAAGTTTCAGAAACGGAAAATCTTTTTTACTTCTCTCGTGTCGCACCTTTGCTAAAGCTTTATCCATTTTGGCTCCTTTTTACCATTATATCATATTCTTATCATTTTGTAAATGCTTACGTCCTTTTTCTGTCACCACGCGCCCCTTTGGCGTCCGCGCCAACAGCCCCAGCTGCAAAAGATACGGCTCATAAAAATCCTCAATTGTCGTCGCCTCATCCCCAGTCAGCGCCGCAATCGTCGTTAACCCCACCGGCCTATCGCCATAGTTCTCCCACATTAACTTCAACATATTTCTATCCGCTGGATCCAGCCCCAGATAGTCAGTCTCCATCATCTCAAGCGACTTTTCTGCTGTTTTCTTATCCACAATTCCGTCGCCATTCACATCCGCAAAATCCCGCACCCGCTTAAACAACCGATTCGCAATCCTCGGCGTCAGCCGCGACCGCGTCGCAAGCAGCTCCGTCGCCTCCGGCTCAATCACCGTATTGAGAATCCCTGCCGTCCGCGTGATAATCTGCTCAATCTCCGGCTCTTTGTAATACTCCAGCCGATGAATTATCCCAAACCTATCCCGAAGCGGCCCCGCTAAAGATCCAGTCCTCGTCGTTGCGCCAATCACCGTAAAATGTGGCAAATCCAGCCTTACGCTCCTAGCCGCCGGCCCTTTACCAATCACAATATCCAGCTTATAATCCTCCATCGCCGAATAAAGCACTTCTTCCACCGCTCGTCTCAAACGATGAATCTCATCGATAAACAGCACATCGCCATCTTTCAAATTCGTCAGAATTGACGCCAAATCCCCCGCCCGCTCAATCGCCGGCCCCGAAGTAACCCGTAGCGACGCGCCCAGTTCATGCGCAATCACTCCCGCCATCGTCGTTTTGCCAAGCCCCGGCGGCCCATAAAGTAGCACATGGTCCAAAGTCGAACCATCATTACGCTTTTTCACCGCGTCAATCGCAAGCTTCATATTATTTTTCAGATGTTCCTGCCCAATATACTCCCGAAAACTCGTCGGCCTTAACGATACCTCGATCCGCTCTTCTTCCGCATCTCCTTGAGCCATCGTCGGCTCTACTAACCTCTCAATTGCCATACCATTATTATATCACAGATATAACACTATCATCGACTGACAAAACGCCGTCTTCAGATTTTTATATAGCAACCACTCATCTACCGCCTTCGCCACCCCAGGCAACGCCGGATTCGCATAATCATGCACCACCATTATCGCCCCTGGCACTAAGTGCTTCTCGACCAATTTCAGACTATCTCTAATTGATTCGTACAAATCCCCATCTAAAAACGCAAAAGCAATCTTCTCCGGCACATCCGCATCCGTCAAATCCGAAAACCACGCTTTCTTTATCACCGGTACCGGCAACCCCGCCCGAAGAAATCTTGCCTTCACATCGCGTCTAGAAACTTTTAACACCCCCTTCACAAAATCTCTCCCCACTTCCGACGCATCCTCGTTCGTCTTCTCCGGCAATCCTTCAAACGAATCGTAGAGATATAATTTCGGCCGAAAAACATTCGAAGATGACAACAAGGCCCGCCCAGAAACAATCTCAGATGCGAGCGCCAGCGATGTATCGCCATCGTAGCATCCAAACTCCACAAAATCCCCCTCTACCTTAAGCGCCTCCCGCGCAAGTTCCAAAATCTTTTCCGTTTCTTTTTCAGAAACTTGATCATTACGAAACGCCATCACATTTTCCTTAAATATCTAATCTTCGCTTCCCTTAGCAAATCTTCATCATGCTCCGGCGCCTCCGTAATCCCCGAATACTTTTCAAACGTAGAAACCGCATTTTTCATCGCGCCATCATAAATCGGCAAAGTATCATACGTATTCCATAGCACAATTCGTTTATCACCATACTTTTCCGCATAAAACCTCAGAGCCTCCTTTGTCGCGCGAATAAACTCCAGCTCCGTCTCGCGCGTATGCCGCCAACTTCTACTGCCAAGGTGTTTCTCCGTAATCTCCGGCGACACTGCAATCATCAACATCAATATCTCATATTTTTGTTCTACAAGCATTTCCATCAAAAGCCCCTCTATAGCCGGATCGAGCAGCGTCACATCCAGCAATATATCATATCCCGCCCGGATCAAAGCCACTAACACCAAAAACATCATAATCGTGCTAAACTCATCCGTCATCTTCCGCACATTTTCCTCTCCATAAAAATCCAAAATCTCCGTATAATGCGGATGGTATTCCACAAATCTCCGCGCCGCCACTAAGACCGGCGAGAGCTCTCGCGCCTCAAAATACGCCTCCGTTGCCGGCAAAAGTTGCGTCGTTTTACCAGAACCAGAAAGTCCCGCGATTCTCACAAACATCTGCCCACGCGTCTTGCCATTTGTAAAATCCGCCACGACTCTCTTCGCAATTTCAGGATATTCACTTAGATCCACTTGCCATTCGTCTTTCACCCGGCTCGGCCAATGCGCCTTCATATAGGCCACAATTTTTTCTAACGATTTTCTATCACCTTCAGACATTTTTTTCCTTTCCTCACTTCAATCTTCTTGACATTTTCAAAAGTCTGATATTCCCCCTCCGCCTGCAGACTCACCGTCGCCGGCTCTACAAATTCCAAAACATCGCCATTCGTTTCATGCCCCGGCACTCGCACCAAAATACTTTTCGCCATCAACACAAAAAGTCTCAAAAACGACACCGTCTTCTCCGTCATCGACCGAAACTCTTTTTTCTTCAAATAATCTTCTCCACCTTTCATCACTCTGCTCATCGATTTCCCATTCACCGCCGCATAGTCACTCATACCTTTTTTCTGCAAAACTCCATTCAAAGAAAACCTCGGCAAAAACTCTTTCTTCCTCCGATTCTTAAAATACCATTTCACAAGTTGCAAATACGACCGCCAAGAACTTTTGTGCCCTTCTTGCATCTTTTTCCGAATTTTCGGATCATCAAAAATCGGCACCGCCTCCGCCGTCATCCCAATCGTTACGTAGCACGTCGCATACCGCCAAAACTCCCCATCAACGTAAATCTCGAGAGGATAGAATGAACGGGAAATAGGCTTCGGGCGGGCGACGCTCGAAGGGGGATCCCCAAAACTTTTTTCTTCAGAAAAAATTTTGGGGGAAGAGAGCGGCAGGACCCGCCCAGAAACACTCAATCCCCGCCCGCTATATCCCAATGTCCTCGCTAGATCATTAAAGTTCCCATATGGCAAAACCATAAACTCCACTTTCTTATCGGAATGAAGTATCGCATTCGCCGTAATCGCCGCCGTCGCATCTCCACCCGCCGCCATCACCACATCCCCATCGCAAATCACTCGCGCGAGTTTCTTCACATTTGCATCAAACCCAATTTTAGAAATCGCAAACTTTCCCACCATCGTTCCAGCAAGTTCATTCACTCGTGCCAAAACTTCAGCCTTCACATGCACATATTGTGATGAATTCGGGTTGTAAACCACGAGTAATCTTTGCATAAAATCGGCTAAACTCCCTGAAAATCCGGAATTAACCAATTAAGCGCCGCATAAATCAAAAGATATGCTACAATTCCAATCACAATCTCAAAAATCCGCCGCTTCGACTTCCGCGTTCTCTCCTCATTGCCGCCAGCAGTAAGATACTGAATACCAGAAACCGCAATACCAATTGACGCCACCACACCAAGCGCCACAGTCAAAACATCCAGCACGATCTTCAGGACGCACTTGATATTCTTCTCGCCATCATCACTATTACATCCTTGAATAATCGCAGTATTTACCGCAAAAGTCTCCGCCGAGTCCACCACCAATGCAGCATCAACTGGCATAGTGCTACTCACGGCGCTCGCACCGCTCTCAGCACTCACCGGCACCACCGCCGTGAAGCTTAATACTAATGACATAATCGCCGCAATAACCTTTTTCATATATAACTCCTATTTTAGATATTCGTGCAACTTTTTTGTATCCTTATTCTTACGCAACTTCGACAGCGCCTTCGCCTCAATCTGACGAATCCGCTCTCTCGTCACATCAAACTCATTGCCCACTTCCTCAAGCGTGTGCGGCCTTCCACCACCAATCCCAAACCGCAGCCGGATAATCTTCTGTTCGCGATCCGTCAGCGTCGCAATAATCTCCGAAAGTTGCTCTTTAAGAATCTGGTTCGCTGCTGATTCCTCTGGCGAATCTCGCTCTTCGTCTTCCACAAAATCCCCCAGCACCGAATCCTCGTCATCACCTTCACGCCCCACCGATGCATCCAAAGACGCAATATCCTGCTTAATCCGCATCACATAATCAATCTTCTCAGGATCCAGCCCCAGCTCTTCCGCAATTTCCTCATTAGTCGGCTCGCGATTTAGCTCCGTCGTGAGCTTCCGGGTCGTCCGTAGCACCTTATTAATCGTCTCCACCATATGCACCGGAATCCGAATCGTCCGCGCCTGGTCCGCAATCGCCCGCGTAATCGCCTGCCTTACCCACCAAGTTGCATAAGTAGAAAACTTAAACCCTTTCCCCGGATCAAATTTCTCCACCGCGCGAAGAAGTCCCGTATTTCCTTCCTGAATCAAATCCAAAAAATCTAGCCCTCGCCCACCATATCGCTTCGCAATCGACACCACCAGCCGCATGTTAGACTCCACCATCTTTTTCTTGGCTTCCTTATCGCCTTTCACGATGCGAGCCGCTAGATCCGCTTCTTCTTCCGGGCTAAGTAGCGGTATCTTTCCAATCTCGCGAAGATACAACCTCACCGAATCGTCCGCAAACGCATCCACGTTCTCAGCCGTAATCGCGAGATCTTCGTCACTAAATTCTTCTTCGTTTTCAAGATCGTCAGTCTCTGGCTCATCAAAATCAAATGCCAAATCCTTCACGTTCAAAATATCATCATTCGAGCTCATTACATCTAAGTATAGACTATTTTATCGGATTTTGCAAGTCCCGAATTTCCATCAAAACTTTTTCATATTCCGGATCGTCATCATCCATCTCCGCAAGTTTCGCATTAAGCTCAAAAATCTTCTGCTTGTTCACTTCAGTTTCGTATCTTTGCCAAAGTTCCGCCGCAATTTTTTCATAATCAGCCCCCCCGCTAGCCTCCTGCTCGCTCGCAAAAATCATCTCTAGCTCATCCAGCCTCGTTTCATCCTCCGGCACGTCTAGCGCAATTTGCGTCTTCGTAATTCCACCATAGATTTTGAGAGCGAGCAGCGTATCTTCCAGCTTCTTTATGTGATCCGGCTTCGCCTCCGTCTTTGGTTTTTTCAGAAATCTCTTCGCCGCTTCTTCCTCAATTTTCTGCGTCAACCGATCGCCTTTTTCGCGCAAAATTGCCACCTCCACTCCCAATTTTCGCGCCACTTTCTCCTCATAACTCGCCCGTTCCACTTCGTCTTTCACATAAGACAAAAGTTTCAGCGCCACATCCGAATACTTTTTCTTATCCGGCGCAAATCTCAGATTCAAATTTTCTTCATATTTCGTAAGCAACCATTCCACCGCCGGCACCCGCTCTTTCACCGCCTTTTGCCAAAGCAAAGGATCTTTCTGGATCAATTCATCCGGATCTTTCGCCCCATGATAATTAGAAATCACCGTAATATCAATCCCAAGGTCCCCTGCCAGCATAATCGCTCGCTCCGTTGCCTTCACCCCCGCCGCATCGCCATCATACGCCAGCCGAATATCTGAAGTCAGCCTCGACAACATTTTGAGATGCTGCTCCGTCATCGCCGTCCCACTTGTCGCCACTGCCTCCTTCACCCCCGCTTGATGCGAAGATATCACATCCATATTCCCTTCCACAATCACCACAAATCCGCTCTGCCTTATCGCTTCCTTCGCATTAAAAAGTCCAAACACAAACCGTGATTTATTAAACAAAATCGTCTCCTGCGTATTCAGGTATTTCGGTTCACCTTTTCCAATCACCCGCGCCGTAAACCCGATCACATTTCCACCCGTATCAATAAACGGCACCATCATCCGGTCGCGAAACATATCCGATTTAAACCGATTAAGAAGCCCCGCATTATCCAGCTCTTGTTCCGTAAAACCTCGTTTCTTCAAAACTTCAATTAACGCCTTCCCCGATACCGGCGAATATCCAATCCGAAACTCCGCCACCGTTTTCCGATTCAAGTTCCGCTTGTAAAACACATATTCACACACATTTTTATTTCGCACCAAGCACGCCTGATAATACTTCGCCGCTAATTCCAGCGCCTCTTTTGCTCGCAATTTCCGCTTCGTTACTTGCGGATCACCACCAGTATATCTCGTAAGATCCACCCCCGCTTGCGCCGCCAATTTCTCCATCGCCTCCCGAAAAGTAATCCCCTCCACTTCCATCACGAAAGTAAAAATATCACCCCCCTTATTCGCCGAAAAATCATGCCAAATCCCCTTCTCCGGCGACACCATAAAACTCGGCGTTTTATCAACACCCCAGGGCGAATGCCCTTTCAGATTCCGACCAGCCCTTTTCAGCTCCACATACTGGCCCACCACATCTTCAATCGCCAGCCGAGATTTAATTTCCTCCTTCGCCTCATACATGCTATAATTATTATATCATGGATAACAAAGAATATCTTAAACAAATCTCATTAAACTCCCGCCCCGCCAAAAAATCAAAAGGCACTTTCCTAAAAACTCCCGCCGTCAAAATCATCGGCATTCTCACCGGGCTTACCATTGTCATACTAATTTTCGGTTCAATCCTCACTTCCGGTAGTACCAGCCTCAAAGACCAAGCCATCGCCCTAAAGCTCCACCTAGACAACACATCCACCATCATTTCCGACTTCCAGCCTAGCGTCAAGTCTTCCGACCTCCGTTCCTCCTCCGCTTCCCTCTCCTCTATTTTGTCAAACACCAGCCGCGATCTCACCTCCTATCTCACCGCCGTTTACGGTTACGATAACGGTAGCGTCCCCGCCGGCCTAAAAAGCGAGGCCGATTTAAACCGCGACTCTCTCGAATCCGATCTTAAAAGCGCCAAAATCAACGGCATCCTAGATCGCATCTATGCCCGCAAAATGGCCTACGAGATCTCCCTCCTCCTTGGCGAAGAATCCGCCATCTATAACGCCACCGAAGACACATCATTAAAATCCGTCCTCGGTGACTCTTATTCTAGTCTGAGCAATCTTTACGACAAGTTTAACGATTTCTCAGAAACCAAATGAAAGGATAATTATGGATAAAACTAAAGTTAAAGACATCAAAGAAAAAGCCAAATCCGTCAAAGAAAAAAGCGGCGGTTTCAGAAAAGAATTCATCGAATTCATCAATCGCGGCTCCGTCGTCGATCTCGCCGTAGGTGTTGCCGTAGGCGGCGCTTTCACCGCCATAGTCAATTCCCTCGTCAATGATCTCATCATGCCAATTGTCGGCCTCATCTGCGGCGGCGTCGATTTCACCAACCTCACCCTCACCATCCCCCGCTGGATCGGCACCGGCGAAGCCGCCGAAATCCGCTACGGCGCCTTCCTCCAGAACGTTCTCCAATTCCTCATTATCGCTTGGGTCATCTTCATGATTATCAAAGGCATGAACCGCCTCAACCGCCTTAAAGACAAAAAATCCGAAAAATCCGAAAAACTCTAATCAAAATTAAGCTCCACCCCAGTTCTAGCACTCTTGACAAAGGAGTGCTAGTTTGCTACAATAGAGAGTAGATTAGCACTCTCACACTACGAGTGCTAGAAAAGGAGTAAAATTATGTCAAAAATCATCGGAATTGATCTCGGCACTACCAACTCAGCATTCGCTTACATGGTTGCCGGCAAACCAGAAGTTATCACTAACGCCGAAGGCGACCGCACTACCCCATCGGTAGTTGCCGTCACCAAAAAAGGCGAGCGCCTCGTTGGTAAAGTCGCCCAGCGCCAACGCGTCACCAATCCAAAAAACACTATTTATGGCATCAAGCGTCTCATCGGCCGCAAGTTTGACGATGCCGAAGTTCAGCGCGACCTCGAAATCAGCCCATACAAAATCGTCAAAAAAGGCCATGGTGTTGCCGTAGAAATGGATGGCAAAGAATACACGCCAGAAGAAATCAGCGCCATGGTTCTTAGCAAAATCAAGGCCGACGCCGAAGCTTTCCTCGGCGAAAAAGTCACCGAAGCCATCATCACCGTCCCGGCTTATTTCGATGATTCTCAGCGCCAAGCCACCAAGGACGCCGGCAAAATCGCTGGCCTAGAAGTCAAGCGTATCATTAACGAACCTACCGCCGCAGCCTTGGCTTATGGCCTCGAGTCCAAAAAAGACGAAAAAATCGTCGTTTTCGACCTCGGTGGTGGCACTTTTGATGTTAGCATCCTTGAGCTCGGCGATGGCGTCTTCGAAGTAATGTCCACAAACGGCGACACACATCTCGGCGGTGAAGACTTTGACAACATCATCGTCAACTTCCTCGTCGATGAATTCAAAAAAGATTCCGGCATCGACATCAGAAACGACGCCGCCGCTATGCAGCGCGTCAAAGACGAAGCCGAAAAAGCCAAGAAGGAGCTCAGCAGCTCCACTTCCACCGACATCAATCTTCCATTCCTTTCCGCCGATGCCGATGGTCCAAAGCATTTCGAGTTCACCCTTACTCGCGCCAAACTCGAAGAGCTTGTTGCTCCTCTGCTCGATCGTCTTGCCAGCCCAGTTGAGAAAGCTCTAAAAGACGCAAAACTCAGTACCAACGACATCGACGAAATCGTCATGGTCGGCGGTATGACTCGTATGCCAGCTGTTGTCGAAAAAGTCAAAAACATTTTCAAGAAAGACCCGATGCAGGGCGTTAACCCGGACGAAGTCGTAGCTGTCGGTGCGGCCATCCAAGGCGGCGTACTCCAAGGCGACGTGAAGGATGTTCTTCTCCTCGATGTCACCCCGCTCACTCTCGGTATCGAGACCATGGGCGGCGTTCGTACTCCACTTATCAACCGCAACACCACCATTCCTACTTCCAAGTCCGAAGTTTTCTCTACCGCTTCCGACAATCAGCCGCAAGTAGAGATCCACGTTCTCCAAGGCGAGCGCGAATTCGCTGCCGACAACAAATCTCTCGGCCGTTTCATTCTCGATGGCATCACTCCAGCTCCGCGCGGCGTTCCTCAGATCGAAGTTACTTTCAATCTCGACGCTAACGGTATCCTAAATGTCACCGCAAAGGACAAAGGCACCGGCAAAGAGCAATCCATCACGATTCAAAACTCCGGCAATATGTCTAAAGAAGACATCGAAAAAGCTCAAAAAGAAGCCGAGCTCCACGCCGAAGAAGACAAGAAAAAGCGCGACTCCGTCGATGCCAGAAATCGTCTCGAAACTGCCATCTATCAAGCCGAAAAAATGCCAGACGAGTACAAAGATAAGATTTCTGACGAAGACAAGGAAACCATCAAGAAAGCTGTCGAGGAAGCCAAAAAGACATTAGCCGACGAATCCGCCGACAAAGACTCTCTCGAAAAAGCCGCCAAGGAACTTTCCGACAAGATTATGCCAATCGGCGCCAAGATGTACCAAGAGGCATCAAAAGACGCTCCAAAGTCCGACAACAAGTCCGATGACGAGCCAGCCGAAGGCGAAGTAGTCGACAAGTAACAGGTGATGCTCGAAGGTAACCCCCCAAAATATTTTCGTCAGAAAAAAATTTGGGGGGGGGAAGAGAACGGCACGACCCATTATTTGTGTTATAATTAGCCTATGAAAGTCGTTATACCCGAACTAAAAAACTCAATCGTAGAAGAAAGCATAAAATCCTTTCCAAGCATTGAGTTTTTTAGTGCCAAAGATATCAATTTCGCCGCCAAGCTCGTAGCAGAGAATCAAGCTGACTCCATGATTTCCGGCCTAGACTATTCCTCGCGTGACGTCCTTCTCGCCTACAAAAACAACATCCCGCTTGCTTCCCCATTTTTCTCCAGTTGTTTTATCTGCAAAAAAGGCGACAAGTTCCTCACCATCGCCGATGGCGGCGTCAACAAACTCCCAACGAAAGAACAACTCTACACCATTATCGAAGACACCGCCAAGACCCACGAAAAATACTTCGGCACCACACCCATCATCGCGCTCCTTTCTTACTCCACCAAAGGTTCCGGCGGCAAAAATCCCGACCTAGAGAAATACCACTTCTGTCTCGACCAAATTCATAGAAACCACCCAGACTGGCTCATCGATGGCGAAATGCAACTTGACGCCGCCATCAATCCAACCGTCGCCACCAAGAAAATCCCAAATTCACCCGTCGCCGGCCGTGCCAACATTCTCATCACCCCAGATCTTAATTCCGGAAACATCCTCTATAAATCCCTAGAGCACCTTGGCGGCTGGACTATCGCTGGCCCTATCATCCAAGGTTTCATCCGCCCGCTCGCCGATCTCTCCCGCGGCAGCTCCATCGAAGACACCATTCTCACAATCGACGTCATTAAAAAATTACACGAAAGGAAATAAATGAAATACTTTGGCACCGACGGCATCCGCCAATCCGCAGACAAATTCACACCCGATTTTATCAACTCCATCATCGTTGGCCTTGCCGATTACGCCGGCACCGACAAAAAAGTCCTTATCGGCGGCGACACCCGCGAATCCACCGAGTGGATTCTGCAAGATCTAAGCCAAGCGTTAGAGTCTCTCGGTATCGAATACTCTTCCGTCGGCATTCTCCCCACTCCAGCCATCAATTACTGCTTCTACGAAATGGGCTTCGACTTCGCCATTGACGTCACCGCCTCGCACAATCCCTACACCGATAACGGCATCAAGATTTTTGAACGCGGCTTATCTTCCGGCCAAAAACTCAGCGAAAAAGGTTGCGAGGCCATTGAATCCGCCATCGTAGAAGGAAAGACCATCAGCCTCATTTCCCCTACCGACCGCGAAGATTTGCATAACGAAGCCATCGCACTTTACAAAAGTCACCTCAAATCTTATATCAAGAACATCGATCTCTCAAATCTCCACATCGGTATGGATTGCGCAAACGGCGCTACTTCCGTCATCAATCAATCCGTTTTCAAAGATCTCGGCGCCAAAGTCACTCTCATTAATGCCGATGCAAGCTACAACCAATCCATCAATCATAATTGTGGCTCCACCCATCTCGAACCTCTCCAAAATCTCGTCACAGAAAACCATCTCGATTTCGGCATCGCTTACGATGGCGATGGCGACCGTTGTCTCCTTGTCGCCCAAAACGGCCAAGTTGTCGATGGCGACGAAATCATCGCCATCATCGCGCATTACTTAAATCTTGACAAAATCGCCGTCACCGTTATGGCTAATCAAGGCCTCCTCAACTGGGCAACCGCCGCAAATATAAAGACCGAAATCACTGCCGTTGGCGATTCCAATGTTGCCGCCGCTATGCGCGAGCAAAACATCAGTCTCGGCGGGGAACAGTCCGGCCACATCATCTTGCCAGGCGAGCCTACCGGCGATGGCATCCTCACTTCCCTTATGCTCGCCAAAATCATCGCCACCACCAAGACTCCGCTCGATAAACTCGCAAACATCATGACAAAACTCCCCCAAGTCATGGTAAATCTCCCAGCCACAAAGTCCCAAAAAGACAATCTCAAATCTTCCGCCGCCGCCAAAAACCTACTCCTAGAATATAACAACAAACTCTCTGATGTCTCCGGCCGTCTCCTCGTCCGCCCTTCCGGCACCGAAGATCTCATCCGCATCACCATGTGGGGCGACGATGAATCCAAAATCACCGCCCTCGCCGAAGCATTAAAACTAAAATTAGGAGAAATCTTATGATTGTAAAGCCCCTCACAAAATACACCCCCGAAATCGCCACCCGCGTCAGGGAACTCTTAATTCAACTTTCTCGTTCCGGCAAAGATCGCGGCGAAATCCCGCGCGAATGGTTCGACGAACTCATCGCTTCCCCCTATCACGATATGCTCCTCGCTATCGACGATTCCGGCAAAATCCAAGGCATCGCCACTCTTTCCATCATCATGGGACCAATTGTCAGAAAAATTGCCTACCTCGAAGATTTCGTCACTGACGCATCCTGCCGCGGCCAAGGCGTTGGCAGCGAACTTTGGGAAGCCATGCTTTCCTGGGCCAAAGCTCACGGCTGCACCGAACTCAATTTCACTTCCGGCACCGGCCGCGAAGCCGCCTGGAAATTCTACGAAGCCCGCGGCGCCGAAATCTACGACACCAATTTCTTCAAAAAGCCCCTCTAAAATCATCCTCTCACTCCGAAAAATCATACTCCCCCATTTTTCCAGGGGTGACAAAAATCATACCCACGAATTACAAAATCATACTTGTACAACTTTTTCCAATTTTTCTGGCAGCGCCACCACCAATATTGCCGGCAAAAGATAAATCTGCATCGCATTCGTAAGACCAGAGAAGAAAAGTAGCGACACTCCATACGCCACAAAAAGCGTCAAAATCACCGACATACCATGCGACAATTTCAGCACCGCTTTTATCACCATCACCACTAGCGCCAAGCAGAGAATCGCCCCAATAAGTCCAGTTTCGAGCAACACCGTCACATACTCATTTTGCACAATTTCTTTCGGGGAATCAGTAAATCCCGCATGATACATCGCATTCCCAGCACCGCCTAGTCCCACACCAAAAACAATCGTTTGCGGATTCATAGCCCAAGTTTTTAGCCCCGCTTCTGTTAGCATCATCCGCGTCGTCGTGGATTCCTCCACATACCCATCAAACGCCGAAGACATCGCACTCACATCCACCGTCCCAAGCGACAGATGATTCAAAACTTTCGTAATTCCAGTAAAATACGTATCATCCGTCGGCGAAACTTGCGCCAAAATCCCTTGGCAATTTAACGCCAGCAGGAAAGAACCGATTATCATTGAAAAAAGCAGCAATATTTTTTTACAGTTTTTGATGAAAACAATCGCCATAAAAATCATCGCAACAATAAACGCATAAATCGCCCCCCGCGAAAACGTCAAGAAAAGTGTTGTAGTGACGATGAAAAACAGGATGGTCATCTTAGTTGACGACACGAACGGGTGACGGCTGCGGAGGGGGACCCCCAAAATATTTTGCGACAGCAAAAATTTTGGGGGAGGACAGCAGCTGGCAGGACCCTTTCGGAATACCACCATTAGCCATCCCATACATACCAATGGCGCAAGCAACAAATTTCCCATAAATTGCGGTTCTATCGCAAACCCATTCGGATGCGGAAACCCAAAACTATAACTCGTGCATCCCTGACACATCAAAGTGTATTCTCGCGACACGCCCATCGCATCCAAGATACATTGCAAAACACACCAAAAGCATACCGCTATCGTCATTCCAAAAAACACCTGGAAAAACCTCCCAAAAAACTTTTCATCCACAATCTGTTTTTTGAGACTCACAATAAAAACCACCGCAAAATATATCAGCCACAAAACCGCCGCAGTCAAAACCCCTCTCACCATATTAGAAGACCACAAGACCGACATCGTCGCAAAAACAGGAAAGAGCGCCCACCACCATTTCTGCCACAAAACCGCCATTTTCTTCTCGCGTAACATCACAATCACCCCCACCACATCAAAAATCACCAGATAAATCAAGGGGACCGATAATTCAAAATTCATACTTTCATCACTCCCAAGCGAAATCACAGGGAAATACGAAAAGTAAAGCGCCACCGGCCAGAAAATCACCATCCACCGAAAGATTTCACCGAGTCGCTTCATTCACCACCTTTCTAATTTCCTTATCAAATCTTTCCTGCCCAAAGTTTTCCACAGACTTTTCCACAACCCGCTCATCAAACTTTATCTTCTCAAATCTCGTAATTCCCTCCACTAGGCTTTTCACCGTCTGTTTCTCAAAAAGCACTCCGTTCTTCCCATCCGCTACATAATCCAGCGCGCCCCCCTCGCAAAAAGCAATCACCGGGCATCCCGCCGCGAGAGCCTCCACTGGCGCAATCCCAAACGGTTCAAGACTTGGGAAAATATATCCCTTCGCTCCTTGCAAATATTTCGCCAGCTCCTCACGCTCAAGTGTCGGCACAAACTCAATCAATTCTGACCCACCCGCCATTTTCACTAAGTTCTTATGCTCCGGCCCATCACCAATCACCACTAGCCGTCGCCCCATCTTAAGACACGCTTTCACCGCAAGGTCCAGCCGCTTCCAAGTCACCTGTCGCGAAGTGACAATATAGTAAGCATATGGTGACGATTTTCTACCTTTTGAAAACACATCCAACTCCACCGGCGGATGCACTATAATAGCATCCCGCTTATAATACTTAAGAATCAACCCCCTCGCATATTCCGATATCGTCACAAACTGGTCTACCCTTTGAGCCGCCTCAAAATCCCGCCGCCTTAAAGGCTTCACCAAAGCCCTAAAACACACTCTCACCAGCGGATTCAGCACGCCAAACCCCGGATTCTCCACATACTCATCATACATTTGCCAGTAGTATTGCGTCGGCACGTGACAATATGAAATATGTTTCGCCCCCGGCTTTAACCGCTGCACCGCTTTCGCCTCTGCCCCCGTCACCGAAATCACCAAATCGTATTCCGTAAGATCAAGTTTCCGAAACCATCTTTCACGAAAAACTCCCAAAAACCTCCGCATCCCCGCCGGAAAAATCTGTAGCCACCCCGTCCTCACATCCGCATCATCAAACCATGATATTCCCTTCCGCGAATATTTCGACGTATAAATCGGCGCCTGCGGATACAGATGGTGGAATTTGAGAAGCACCTTTTCCGCCCCGCCCACATTTGTCAGCCAATCACATACCAACGCAACTTTCATTTCGCCCCATCTCGCCTTAATACCGACGCAATCGTCTTAAAGAAAATCTGCGTATCCAGCATCAGCGACCAATTCATCACATAATAAATATCCAGCGCTCTTCTCTCATCAAACGAAATATCTCTCCGCCCCGAAACCTGCGCAAATCCCGTCAAACCCGATTTCACCGACAAAATCAACGACCTATCACCATAATCGCGTAATTCCCCCGGCAAAAGCGCCCGCGGCCCAATCAACGAAATGTCTCCCCTCAAAATGTTAAACATCTGCGGCAACTCGTCAATCGAAGTCCGCCGGATAAATCTCCCAAATTTCGTAATCCGCGGATCATTTTTGAGATAATCCCCATTTTTCTGATATTTCCGAATCATCTCCGGCTTCCCCATTTTAATGAACGCCTCTTCCGCCGTCATCCCGCTATACTCCGGCTTCATCGACCGAAACTTATAGCACTTAAACCTCCGATTATATTGCGTTAGCCTTTCATCCTTATAAATCGCCGGCGCTTTCACATCCGAAAGCTTCAAAATCACCCAAGTAATCATCATCGGAATCGCCACAAACACCAAAGCCACCAAAGAAAACACAATATCAAATGCTCTCTTAAACGCCGCCCATCCACCAGAAAGCGGCGTAAGTCTTACCGACACCGCCGGAATATTCCCAATTAGCTCCATCTCGCCAAAATGCGACGATAGCGACGTTTCGCTCGGCACAAAATAATACATTAGATGCTTGTTTATCGCCTGCCGATACACATATTCCGTCGATTTTTCATCCGTCTGAAACACCACATCCGCCCGACATTTTTTCAACGCATCCTTGAGCGACGAATACTGATGCTTCCGCAAATCCTCCGGGATATATTTCCGACTCGCCACAATCCCCGCCACACGATACCCCGCCTCCGGTTGCGCCGAAATATAATCCGCAAGATATCCCGTATTTTTACTATTCCCGATTATTATCGCCCGTTTCGTCGCATAATCTTTCTTAAAAATCTGCCGAATCAAAAACCGAATCACGATTCGTTCAAAAAGCAAAAAAGCAAACGAAAACACCATCGCCATCACAGCCATCACGCGTACCGGAAACAAATTATCGCCCTTGAAAAAATCGTACACAATCAGCGCCGCCACCGATAACACCGCCGCGAGCACCAATCTCCCCCTTTCCGGCAAACGCGATTTTCCTAAGAACACCGATTTTTTGTACAATCCCAGCGCCGCCAGAATCACCAGCATGATCGGCACCAGCCAAATTATCGTCATCGTAAACTCAAAAAGCTGCGATTCAAACACATACGGCCGCGGATCCACATGCACGCGCACAAAATACGCAAACGCAAACGAAAATATCAGCGCCACCGCATCCCCCACAATAAGGCATAGTCTCAGAATAAAATCCGACTTTTTCCGCATAATATAATTATAACACATGATGGGTAACGGTGATAGTGGGACCCATCATGTGTAACAGTTTATTCTACAGTCACGGATTTTGCCAGATTTCTCGGCTGATCCACGTTCAAGCCTTTCGCCACCGTCGCATAATACGCAAAAAGCTGCGACACCAAATTCATCAAAATCGGCGCAAACAGCCGTATCTCCGCCGGGATTTTAATCACACTTTCCACTGGCAAATCAAAATCTTCCACATTTGTCACCGCCACAATATGCCCTCCTCGCGCCAGCACTTCCTGCACATTCGACACCGCTTTTTCATAAAGTTCCCCCTCCGGAAGAAGCGCCATCTCAAAGAATCTATCGTCCACCAAAGCTAGCGGCCCATGTTTCAATTCCCCAAACGCATACGCATTCGCATCCACATAAGCAATCTCCTTGAGCTTCAACGCCCCCTCCATCGCCGTCGGATACGCCGTATCCCGCCCCAGATAAATCGCATGCTCATATTCAGCATATTTTTCCGCCACATTTTTCACTATGTCATGCGTACTATCCAAAGTTTCACGCACCGCCTCCGGCAATTTCGCAATTTCTTCCACATAAGGCCTTAGCATGCTAGACTTCACCCCCTTCGCCTGCGCAATCGTCAGCCCAAACATCACCATCGCAATCGCCTGCGACGTAAATGCTTTCGTCGATGCCACCGAAATCTCCGGTCCCACATGCACATAAGTCCCACCATCCACTTCGCGCGCAATCGTCGAACCAATCGCATTCACAATCCCAATCGTCGGTATTCCCTGTTTCTTAATCTCCCGAAGGCATGCTAAAGTATCCGCCGTCTCTCCCGACTGTGACACGATTAGCGCCACCGAATCTTTCGGAATATATGCGTTCCGATAACGATATTCACTCGCAATCACCGTTTCCACTGTAATTTCCGGCGTGAACTGCTCGATATAATACCCCGCAAGCAGCCCCGCATGATACGCCGTACCGCATCCCACAATCACAAGATGCTTAATTCCCCTTAGCTTCTCTTCCGAAAGCCCCGGCCCGCCTAGCCTCACCGTTCCATCTTTCGCATTCACGCGTCCGCGCAAAGTTTCCATGAGCGACTCCGGCTGTTCCATGATCTCTTTCAAAAGAAAATGCTCGTATCCACCTTTCTGAATCGCCGCAATATTCGTCTCAATTTCTTCCACCTTTGCCGACACCGGCTCTGCATTAAGCGTCTTAATTTCAACGCTATTTTTTCTAATAAGCGCCACTTCCCCATCGTTCAAATAAATCGCCCGCTTTGTGTGCCTAAGTAGCGCCGACGCATCCGATGCTAGCAAGGTTTCATCATGCCCCACGCCAATCACAAGCGGCGATCCGCTTCGCGCCACCACAATTTCATCAGGCGAAAGACACGACACCACTGCAATCCCATAAGTTCCCTTTACCAGTTTGAGCGCCTGCACCACTGCATTCGCAAGCGGATATTCCCCATCTTTATAAAATGAATTAATGAGCGCCGCCAAAACTTCCGTATCCGTCTGCGACTTAAAATCATGTTCTTTCAGATTTTCCTTTAGCTCTTTGTAATTCTCGATAATCCCATTATGCACCAAATAGATTTTTCCTGCCCGATGCGGATGCGCATTCGTTTCCGAAGGCTCACCATGCGTTGCCCACCGCGTATGCCCAATCCCAATTTTATCATCCCGCTTGTTCGCCGCCAGCTTCTCTTCGAGATTAAGAATTTTACCCTTCGCGCGAAGCAGCGTCGCCTCACCTTCCGCGTTGAGCGTCACAATTCCCGCCGAATCATACCCGCGATACTCTAGCCTTTTTAGTCCCGAAATCAAAAAATTCTGCGCGTTCTTGTTTCCAATGTAGCCCACAATTCCACACATTTTATTATCTCCTTAATAGTAAACTCATTATACCACAAAACATACTAGAAACATACTCCGCATTTTTACAGGGGTGCAAAAAATCATACTAAATCGTACTCCCACAAATATTGACTTTTCACAAAAACAATGTATAATATAACATAAGTCCAGCTCAGCTATTATGTGCAACCCGTCCAGGGTGTAGCTAGCTGGTTCAAAATATTTACCAGAAAGAAGGTAAGCACCTTGATTCTCAATGTCAAACATGTCGGCTACGACGAACGCACTGTCGCCCACTCGAAAAACAACGGCAACGGCTCTGGCTGCCAGGGTAGCTGCGGCGGAGGCTGCGGCAATACCGTCGGCGGCGGCGGCCCCTGCGGCGCCAGCAAATGAACAAGAGATCAGATCACCCGTGCGGGGCTTAGACTGCACATACTAAGCCTCGCCAGCCCAGACACTCGTCTGGGCTTTTTAATGAAAAAGCACGGGATAGTTTCCCGTGCTTTCATCTGGTCTACGCAAAATAGTGTGGCATTTTCAAACTGTCCGGATGGACTTTTCCAAAAAGCGCCGGATGGGTATAATGCGCCGTATTGAAGCCAAAATTAATCGGCACCAATTTTGGGCTAAACACCCTCACCACTTTCAAAGAATCGTTCTCTTGGGACATATCCACCGCCACAGTTTCAAGAATGGAAAAAAGCTGTTCGTAATCGGTATAACGCGGCTCAACAAAATCCGTCCTAGCCTTCCCGCTCCAGAGCCAGCTTATCTTGCTCGCATTAGCTGCGTCAAAGTAAACCCTGCCGTGATCAGTCGGAGAAACCACTTCTTCCGGCCTTACCTCTACTCTGTCCGGACTCAATAGAACCAAAAGCAAATTGTTCTCCGCTTCCTGCAAAGCCTTTATGATTGCATCGTGGATAAAACCACCCTGAACAGTCGCCGCCGCTCCGCTCACAAAAGCAGGATACTCGTCACTCACGATCACGGCTTCAAACACAAAACCATAATCGCTCGGCATTTGCAGAATCTTCAAATCGCGTCCTTTTTTCGCCCAATGGCGCATCCGTTTTTTGACATGAACCGGCAAATGATTATCGCCCACCACGTACGGCGACTCATGTTCATACCAATTCCGCATCAGAGCATCCCGCTCAATCAGCTCCGTGAGCGCCCGCTTTTTTGCTTCATCGTAATCCGTATAAGCCGCGATGCCAGACGAATGACCAAAATATATCCTGTTTGGTTCATTTTTTTGGCCATAGTAGACGATATCCGATGGCACCAAAACCAAGCTGCCATCATACTTCGTTCCACGCGTCCAACTCATCGGCAAATCTTCGGAAAACACGGTCGCACCGTCTTTCTCTGCCTGCTCGTCAGTTAGCGGGAAAATCAATCTCGGGTCCAGCCACTGTTCCGTAAGTGCGCTCGCCGGACCATAGAAATCCGTTCTTACCTGCGCAGACAGCCACCGTTCACGCCCTTCAATCGTCGCCTTAAAAACAGCGTCCGCATAAGACGTACTTGTAGCGCCGGCAAACTGAGTCTTGCCATTACCATCCACGTAAGTTGTCGTCGCACCAAAGAACGCTCCGTCCTCGCCAAACTCTTTCGTCCAGATTTCCTTTACAGGATGTTCCTCCCCCACGTTTTCTTCAACGTAACGAATTTTATTAAACATCTCCGTCTCGGTTCCGGCCGGATACCCAACTGCAACTACCAGCATCGGCCAAACATTTTCCGGAAGCTCCAGCTCGGCTTTCAAGGCTTCGTCAAGAACGCCACCCATTTCACACGTGCCAAGTCCCTGCTCGGCTGCATAAAGGCAAACGTTCTCCGCCACGTGTCCAACTTCTATCATAGTCAAACGATACCCGCGATTGGCATATTTATAGGATTGCCGCATCAAATCCGCCGCGATCACAATTTGCACCGCAGAGCAAAATGGCATTCCTTCCTGGTTAAAACAATACTTCAGCTGCTCCTCATCCACTTCGTCACCAAAACGAACCAGTTCATCGGCCTCAGCATCGTACTCATAATAACCAGCGTCAAGCCCAATCTGATTTTTCTCCACCAGCACATAGATTTTGAGCGGGTAGAGCGCCCCACCACTCGGTACCGAATGCTCCTTGATAGAATAGCCGTAGTGACAAATGCCACCAATCTGCTCGATAGTCAAAGCCTGCTCCGAGTAGCTTCGGCACGAACGCCGTTTTTTCCTCAAAGCATAGAGCGCCGACTTTTCGTCTTTCAAAAATCCATACCTCTTTCCTGCCTTTACAGGCAAGCGCTTACTCCTAGTATACTCTTCCACTTCCGCCTGCGAAATCCCCGCATCAAAGGCCGTCGGATAATTGCTGATTTTGTGAAAATGCATGAATTGTTCCCTTACATCCACCACCAGCTCCAAATCTCTCAACTCGTCAAATATTTCCTCTGCCTCATCCTTCGGCGTCTTCGCAAGCTCCGCAATTTCAGAGACGTCATTGTACCCGTTTGCAAAGCCAAGCAACTTCCAAACCTGTTCCGCCATTTCCTGATCAAGCTCGATCTGAGTTTTTCGGTGCAGGAATCTTATCCCTCCACCATATGGTACCGCCGGCACCACCAAAATCGGGATAAAATTGTTCATAAAAAACGCCTTCCTTTCATAGACCAAATTTTTAATGTTCCAGATTTGCATTCTCCCTTAAATTATACAATATTTTCGCCAAAAATGCAAGCCACACCCCTAAGCCAGCAATCCAAAACCGCTATATTATTTATACACCCACCCCATCTTGAGATATAAATCATGCGCCGTCGGAAGCCCCAAATTCTTCAGCGTCAAGTTCGTAATATCATCCACCATTACAATCACAAAGAGCGTAATCGCAAGCGAAAGGAACGCTCGTCGCGTCATCGTTTTCGCCATCAAAACTACTTTTGGCAGCAGCCAATACATTAAAAGCAGCGCTCCTATCCCAAACGCCACCGCGCTTGCCGGGCAAACAAACCCATTGATATTTCCACAACCAAACCACGAATCAGAATAATCCCAATACCGCGTTCCATTCCCCACCGTGTACACAATCCATCCCGCAAAAAGCTCCAAAATCCCGCAAGCCACCGTCGATACCAGAAACACCGCCCACGGATATTTCCTTAGTTTCCACGACACCGCCATGATAATTAGCGCCCCATATGCATAAATATTCATCCACGGCAGCAAATTCCCGCCTTTAATATAAAGATGCGCAAAATGTCCTTCAATCTCCGCTAGCGCAAATTCCCACACCCAACCAATAAATCCAGTCAACACCACAATCAAAAGTACGATTCCTACTTTTTGATAGGTAAGCAACTTTACTTTTCCATCCAAATAAACCTGAAAAAACTTTTTTCGCGCCTTCTTTTTTCGATTCGGCTTCGATGCCCTTTTTGCCTTTACCATAATTTCATTATATCAAAAGCAAGGCCAATCGTCCACGTTTGTACCAAGTCACCAAAAAATCCTAATCGTCAAAATCCGGCCGATCATCCACGCTCACACCGCCAAATCCGCCAGCCGCATCAATATAAATCACGCGCGCACCTTTTCCTGCCTTGTCATGTCGCTCATCACTCGCACCACCAAAAACAAACCTAGACCGTATCTTCACTTGCGCATCCTTCGGCACCTTAATATCAATCCCACCAAACAAACAAAACGCCTTGATTACCGCGTCTTTTGAGATTTTCGCGTTTGTTAAATCAAGATCCACGCCGCCAAAAACCGCCACGAGATTCGACCCCACAAACGTCTCGTTATTATAAGTCCTTTCGCTTCCAGAAAACACCGCGATCTGAGAATCCATCTTCTCGCCGCCGAGATTTTTTATTTTCTTCTCAACTTCCTTGTCGGTATTACCAAAAATCCCTTGGAAAATAATTTTCACGCCAAAAATCACAAGCAAAATCGCGAGAATCACTTTCCACGCCACGTCATAAGAAAACACATCTTGCGCCGCCAAAAGCAAGATCACGCCCACCGCGAGCATAAACAAGCTCGCCAACTTTTCCTTTTCAGTAAAAATCCCAATCACGCTCGGCACTATGATGAAAAGTGTCCACCATCCATGGAAGAACACATTCAGCTCAAAAAGCCCTAGCGCATTTCCGCCAAAAATCACACCCAGCGCCACAATTGCCACTCCCCAAATAATCGGTTTAACTCGATTCATTTTGAAACTCCTTTCTATAATCACAATTATAGCACATTACGCCAAACTTTTTGCGCATCGTCGTCGCAGTAACCGCCGTCGTCGCCGGCAGATATGGCCTCGGCGTCGCAAGCTCCGACGGTCTTCGCGATGCAAAAAGAAAACTACTCCATTTCGCAAGATGATTACGACACATTAGAACAAACCATTACGTCGCTCAAGACCAGAAACAACACAAATGGCATTCCAGAATACGACCATAATTCCATTCCAGCTCATTGGCGAGATAAAAACGGAAGCAGTTTAAGCACCAGAGAAGATTTACTAAAAAAACGAGCAAGCAAATTAATATATTGCTCATGCTTCCATTCTTGCGCAATTTGTGCTATAATAATACTCGTGAGCGGGCGTCTTATCGACCGCGCACCTCACAACTAATGGTGAGCAAATCCCATTTGGGCCGGTAGCTCAGCTGGTTAGAGCACGAGCCTCTTAAGCTTGGTGTCGAGGGTTCGAGTCCCTCCCGGCTCACCAACAGGGGAACCTGTGAAAAACGAAGGGCGGAAGATGAAATTAAATGGTGATTTAATCTCAAAAATCACCCTTTTTTGTGCATCAATTTCTCTTTGAGATAAAACTTCGTCGCCTCGAAAAATAAAATGTAAACATTTTATTTTTGCTCGTCTCCTTGTTTTATCAAGGTTCGAAACCATATTTCTGACCAAAATGTCCTTTTCGACGAGATCTCCTTTTTTCTAACCTTAATTCACGAATTTAGCGAGTTCGAAAACTTTTCTAGGCCCAAGCGTAATTTTTCAGGATTCTTGATTTTGGCTTCAATTTGCTTGATTCTTTCGTCGATATTTACTTTCGTCTTTTGCAAATCTGCC
>JAFRBW010000007.1 GCA_017404685.1 Candidatus Saccharimonadota bacterium | reverse complement strand
TGGGGGTCTCCCTATGCGTGTCACCCGTCCTGTTATTAATAATCCTGCACGTAGAGTTATTGCTGCATTTTTTGCGCGTATCCAGAATAACTCTACGTGGAGAATTGTTAAGTTTTGCTTTGATTTTTTGTATGACCTGCATTTTTACTTGCCTCTCTTTGTTAACTCTCGAGGCAACTTTGCTAATCCACAGAAAAGGCGCCACGAGGTTGTAGTCCGCGGGTTAGCCAAAGAGAAATCTCATTTGACAGCCTAGGCCCTCTTGGCGCCTTTACTACTGTCAAAAATTGATTTGCATATCTCTTTTAATTATAACAACCCGCGGACTACAATTTGCTGATTGTTAATAATTACATTTTAGCGCATTTTGTGAGACTTTGCAAGTACTTTTTTGCAGAAAAATTGCGGTCATTTTACCCCTGTAATTATGATATTATTATTGACATTTTAGCATAAGTGTGATATAATGTAATTAATAAGGCAAAAAGTCTTATCGTACATAAAAATGCTTATATATAAAAAGGAGGATTCCCCATGTCTGCTATTATTATTTCCGCTAGTGTTTTCTTCCTCTGCGCCGCCATTCTTGGCGGAAGCTGGACCGTCGATATCATAAAGATTATTTTTTCGGACAAAGGTCCGAACTACGAAGATTTCGAGGACCAGCAATAAGCACCCTTGCCCTCGGTCAAACGACTGAGGGCTTTTTCTTGGCAAGAAAATTTTGTGCTATAATGATATATATGGAACTAGACCTCACACAATTCAATACAACGGAACTAATTATCTTGATGGTGGCGGGGGCGCTGCTGCTTTTTGCGGGGTATCGGGTGAAGAAAATCGGGTTTTTTGTGGCGTGGTTTATCGTGGGATATCTGCTGATGGGGTTTCTCATGCCGACTATCAATAATGCCGTGCCGGAGATTGCGGGGAATCAATTGTGGCAGGTGTTGCTCCCGATTGCGGGCGGGCTGCTACTTGCGATGCTTGGGTTTACGATTGAGAAGATTTGCGTGTCTTTGCTGACTTTTGCGGCGACGATGGTGGTGACAGTGCAATATTTTGGAACGGAGTGGATGACGCTGGCGATTGGCGGCGTGGTGGGGGTGATACTGGGGGCGCTTGCGGTGAAGATGATGAAACCGGCGACGATTTTAACAACCTCGCTGATCGGGGCGTATATCCTGACTATGGCGCTGTTCTTCTTTGTGGCAGAGATAGATCGCACAGTGTTTTATTGGCCGATACTGGTGGGGACGGCGGGGATTGGCGCGCTGGCGCAGTTTATGGTGACGGCACGGAATGCGAGCTGATATCTAGACATAAAACAACCCCTCAGCGTAAGGCTGGGGGTGTTTTTACAATTAGCTAGTCTCGTGAAGATTAGGCGAGCTCTACGGTTGCGCCAGCCTCTTCGAGGGCTTTCTTCATCGCTTCGGCGTCTGCCTTGGCGACCTTTTCCTTGACGGTAGCAGGAGCGCCATCGACAATAGCCTTGGCTTCGCCAAGACCGAGACCGGTAGCTTCCTTCACAGCCTTGATGACAGCGATCTTCTGAGCGCCAGCGTCCTTCAGGACGACATCGTACTCAGACTTGCCTTCGTCAGCAGCACCAGCGTCACCGGCAGCAGCGACAGCTACAGCGGCGACAGGCTCGATGCCATATTCGTCTTTCAAAACGGTTTTAAGTTCATTGACCTCAAGCACGGTCATATTGACGAGCTCTTCGGCCAGTTTTTTGATATCAGTTGCCATATTATTTTCCTTTCAGTAATTATTCGGTTGCTGTATCCGATTTTTCTGGCTTGTTCTCAAGACCAGAAACGATACCATTGATACCAGATAGAAGTGTATCCACCACCTGGGCGATGAGTTCGTTCTTGGTTGGGAGCGAGCCGAGAGTCTTGACTTCTTCGGTAGAAAGCGCAGCGCCTTCGCCGTTAAAGCCACCCACGAGCTCCATTTTGTCGTGAGTTTTGGCGAATTTGGTCAAAACCTTCGCAGCGTCAAAGTCCTCATCGGTACCAAGCGCGTAAAGGAGCTGTCCGGTCAAGTTGGAAGCATCGGTGTCTTTATAGGCAGCGATTTCTTTCATCGCGACCTTGACGAGCCGGTTCTTTACCACCTTGATTTTTACGCCAGCCTCACGAGCCATTTTGCGAAGCTCCTGGAGCTCTGCCACGGTCAATCCCTGGTATTTCGCATAGACGACCATCTTGGAGTCAGAAAGCAGCGCAGTGAGATCAGCAACCAACGTGTTCTTTTTATCTTTTGAAATTGCCATAAAAAGTTCCTTTGGTTATTTGATATTTGAACTAGCTAATTGTTAAATAGCGTCACCAAATATCACAAGAAATTCCTCGGTGGCATTATTAAAGGTAAGCCTCGCCACTGTCTTTGGTAACTCTTCTTATTATATCACACTATGCGAAAAATTACAAGATGTGCTATAATGGGGCTATGGAAGATTTTGACTATTTAGGTGAGGGGGAGGTGTATCTAGACGGGGCGTGCCAGAGTCTTAGGCCGCGGCCGGTGATAGAAGCGCTCAATAAATACTATACGGAGCATAATTCTTGCGGCGAGCGTGTGAAGTACAAATGGGGGCGTGAGACGGATGCTTTGGTAGAGGCGACGCGCGAAAAGGTGCTGAAATATTTGAAGCTTTCGGCGCGAAAATATACCGTGTCTTTTACGCTTAATACGACCTTTGGGATTAATCTGATTTTGTCGCAGATTGACGCGGGGAAGTTTGAGAAGGTGATGACGAGCGAGATTGAGCATAATTCGCCGTTTCTTGCGACGATGGCGTTTTCGGAGCGGACAGGGCTGCCGCGCGAGGTAATGGCGCGAAATGATGATGGGACGATAGATGTGGGCGCGTATGATTTTTCCGATGCGATAGTGGTGATAAACTGCGCGTCTAACTTTGATGGGCGGAAGCTAGCGAATTTGCCGGAACTTTGCAAGGCGGTGCATAAGGCTGGTGGGATTTTGATTATTGATGCGGCGCAGGCGATGGCACATTCGGTGGATGTGCTGGCCGGGGTGGAAGTGGATGCGATTTGTTTCTCCGCGCACAAGCTGTACGCGCCATCTCTAGGTGTGATTGTGTGGAGAGATGAGCTCGAGAAGATGCTTCTTTCGTATTGGCTGGGGGGAGGAATGGTGGATGATGTGGAGCGTGAGTCTTATAAGCTCTCGGCAGAAAACAAGGAGCATCGGTTTACGCGGTTTGAATCTGGGCTCCAGGCCTGGGGTGAGATTATCGGGCTAGGTGCGGCGCTAGATTGGCTCATGAAGCTGCCAAAATCAGCGTGGAAAAACCTGGAGAAGAATTATACTGAACTCTATGAGTTTTTGAAGACATCGGAGAAAGTGCATCTTGTAAATAACGAATCAAACCCGACGATGTCGTTTTATGTTGAGGGGCTGGATTCGCATCTTCTGGGTGAGGCGCTTTCTCGCGAAAACATTATGGCGCGGACTGGGTATTTTTGCGTGCATTATTATCTGGACCATGTGCTGGGGCTGCCGCCGCTGATGCGGTTCTCGCTGGGGCTGCATAATCGTCCAGAAGACATTGAAAAAGTCAAAAAAGTGCTTGGCAAAATATTAGGCTAGTGGTAAAATAGATTTATTATGGTGTGTATAGCTGCGTTTATAATTTTGGCCTTAATTGGCGTTTTTGTGGCAATCATTTCGATTTTCAAGCCACAAGTGGGGAAAAGTTACTGGAAAATGTTTAAAAAAGCCTGGGGCTGTCTCTGGAAGAAGGTGCGGCTGCAGAAGTGCGAGACTGGGTTTAAGGATGATGTCAAAAATACAATTCTCTCGCGCGTGATTGTGAAACATCCGAAATGGGTGAAGCCGCTCTCGGTGACGATTGAGGTGTTATCGATAGTGATTGTGGTGGTGGCAGTCTGGGCGGTGCTTACAGCGGTGAAGTCGGTATTGGCACTCTGGGCGCTTGGGAGCTGTAATGTTTCTAAGCCAGAGGCTTGCGGGATGGGATCTGAGGTTTGCTCCATCAACGCGTCGGAGCCGACCAATGTCTTTGAGGCGACTGGCCGGTGGTTTGAGGAATGGGGCGAAATCTTTGCGGCGATTCCAGATAAGTTCCGGAGTTATAATGCGGAAGATTACGATTTTAATTATATTAGTGTGAATACGGCGACGAATGCGGAAAAACCGCTGGCGGTGGATATTATGGATCCGGGGTGTTCGGTGTGTATGGTTTCGTATCGGAATCAGAAAGCGGCTGGGTTCTTTGATCAGTATGATGTGCGTATTGTGCCATATGCGATTCAGGACGAAGATGGCGTATATAAGTTTGCGAACTCGGAAATTATAGTACGATATCTCTTTGCGGTGGAGCAGCTGCGCGCTGGGATGGCCGTGGAGATTCTGGACCATATCTTTATAGACCGCTACGAAGGCAACAGCGAGAGTGATCCTTATGCTGGGACGTCTTATCAGACGATGTTTAATGACGTATTTGACCACGAGGCGGCGGTAAAGCAGCTAGAAACGTGGATTACGGAGGCCGGTTTTAACGAAGATGGGCTGGCGGAGCTTCGCAAGATTGTGGATTATCCAGAGACAACCGATAAGATTACCGAGAATAAACAACTCGTGGAGGGCGAGCTGAACATTAAGAGCATTCCAACGATGATTTATGATGGGACAAAGCACGTAGGTAGGTGGGAAGAGAGCTAATGTAATTTTTACAATACTTTTGTCCTGGTCGGTGTTAATTTGGTGGAAAACTTTGCGAAATAATTATTGACTTTTTGGTGAGGTTGGTATAATATAATATTAATACTATATATAGACAGGACGCGAGGTGATGTCTGAAATACCAGAAAAACAAATAAAAAGACTGCGGGGGTTAATTAGTGACGCTGAGACGAGTTTGGCAGCGGCAAAGGAGCTTTTGGTATCTATTTTGGGCGATGGAGAAACGATTGCAGCTCCGAGAGAATCTGTAGTATCTAGCCCAGATGGCAAGATTATTGAAGGGATTTTCGATGGCCAAATTATGATTGGGCCGGATGGCAAGAATTATCCGGTGCCGGCAAACTATGCTTCGAAGTCGAAGCTCGTTGAGGGCGATATCATGAAGCTCACAATTACTGATGATGGCAAGTTTATGTACAAGCAGATTGGGCCGGTGGAGCGCAAGACCGTGATTGGCACGCTCACGCATCATGATGATAAGTATTTTGTTGAAGTGGCAGGGAAAGAATACCAGATTTTGTACGCTTCGGTAACGTATTTTCATCTCCGTGAAGGGTCGCAGGTATCTGTGACGATTCCAGCCAACAATGACGAGGCTACTTGGGCCGCAGTAGAAGCGGCACTCTAGTATGAAGAGTTTGTATAGGAAATATAGGCCGGTTCGGTTGGACGAAGTTGTCGGGCAGGAACAGGTGACTACACCGATTAGTAAGGCTATTCAGGCAGGAAAGGTGAATCATGCGTATCTTTTTGTAGGGCCGAGAGGATGCGGAAAAACGAGCGTGGCGAGGATTTTGGCACATGAAGTAAATGGTTTCCCGTACCAGATCGAAGACGATTACGTAGATATCATTGAGATTGATGGGGCGTCGAACCGCGGGATTGATAATATCCGGGAGCTGCGTGAAAAGGTGGCAATTGCGCCGACGGCCGGCAAGTACAAAGTGTATATTATCGACGAAGTGCATATGCTGACCAAGGAGGCTTTTAATGCGCTTCTCAAAACTCTAGAGGAGCCGCCAGAACACGTCATTTTCATCATGGCGACGACTGATGCCTATAAGGTGCCGGTAACGATTACGTCGCGGGCGCAGACTTATACTTTTAAGCTGGCAGACGCAGGGACGATGCATGCGCACCTAAAGGGAATTTGCGACAAAGAGGGGATAAAGATTACTGATGAGGCCTTGGCTGTGGTGGTGAAACGTGGGGGAGGGTCGTTTCGGGACTCTTTGTCGCTACTCGATCAGATTTCTACTTTGTCTAGCGAAGAGATTACAAAAGAGCTGGTGATTTCTGCAATGGGGCTGCCTAGTGATGTAAAAATTACAACGCTTCTTGAGGCGTATATTCAGAGAGATGTTGTAAAAATTACAACGGAACTTAAGGATTTGTTGTCGTCGGGGATAAAGGCGGAAACGCTGGCGGAGGAAATGATTACCGCCATTATAGATACGCCGAAGCCGGAACTAATGCCTCTTCTTGCGAAGTTGCCTGAGGTGAAGGCGCCGTATGCGGAAGCGAGATTGTTGGTGGCTTTATGTGACCTGGCAGATACTTTTTCTCGCGGACTCGTTTCCTCGGAACGTCATACGCTGGGCAGCCGAGAGAACCGCCCTTCGGGCGAACCTCTCGGTGCCGTCAGGAATATACGTTCCTCGTCAACGAATCTCAAAATGCGAGAAAAAGCATCTGCTGAGTCACTCGATGACACCCCGAGTCGGGACGTTGCCACTTCGGCTGCCATAAGCCAGAGCGATGGCTCTCAGTTTTCATGGGAAGAGTTTTTTGGGAATGTGATGAGGTTGAATGATGGGATTGCGGGGCAGTTAAAACTTGTAGATCATGATGTGAGCAATGGGACATTAAACATTTATCCGAAGCGTAAAATCACGCAGACGATTCTGGGCCGAGATAATAATCGCAAGATTCTCGTGGAGGCGGCCCATGGGCTAAAGGTGGTTGTTCATGAAGTAGGAGACAATCCAAATCGTGAAAAAGATACGCTGATTTCCAAAATGTCTGCTATAATGGGAGGTGAGGTACAAAACGATGGAGGAGAAAACCCATTCTAAAACAAGCGGCCGCGTGCCACCACAAGATATTGTGGCGGAAAAGTCGCTTCTTGGTGCAATTATGATTTCGGAGAACATTTTTCCGGACATCATTACGATTGTGCAAACAAAAGATTTTTATGAAGAGCGGCATCGGATTATTTTTGAGGCGATGATGAATCTATATGATTCGCATCGCGGGATCGATCTCCTCACTTTGACGGCAGAGCTCAAAACGCAGAAGAAACTCAAAGACGTTGGCGGAGCGCCATACCTTACGGAACTTTCTACTTTTGTGCCAACGGTGGCACATGCGAAGTCTTACGCTGAGATTGTCGAAAAAGCCGCTACGCGTCGGCGATTGATTAGTGCGGGAACGGAGATTATCAATAAGGCTTACGAAGACGATGCGGATGTCAAGACTTTGGTTGGCGCAGCAGAAAAAGAGCTTTTTGAGGTTTCCGACAAGGTCGTGAAGAGTGACTATGTGGCCATGAATGAGCTGCTTGCGGATGCGTTTGATAGGATTGAAGAGCTGCAGAAAAACAAAGGTGCTTTGCGTGGTCTCAAGACTGGGTTTCGTGATCTTGACAAAAAGACTGCGGGTTTTCAGAAAGGCGATCTCGTGATTATCGGCGCGCGCCCAGCGATGGGTAAAACTACTTTCGCACAAAACCTGACTTATAATATTGCCAGTATGAATAAAAAAGGCGTGTTGTTCTTTTCGATGGAGATGGCGGCGAATGAAATTGTGGACCGGATGATTTCTGACGTGTCGGGCGTAGATAACTGGAAAATGCGTACTGGTAATCTGAGTGAAGAAGAGTTTAACAAAATTGGCGATGCGTTGGCTGAAATGGACGAGCTGCCGATTTATATTGACGATACGAGCTCGATGACGATTATGGATCTTAGAAACAAGGCACGGCGCGCGATGCATGATCACGATATTGGAATTGTGATTGTGGACTATCTCCAGTTGATTCAGGGTTCGGATCGGTACAAGGGCAATCGCGTGCAGGAAGTGACGGAGATTTCTCGAGGCCTGAAGATTTTGGCGCGCGAACTAGAGATTCCGGTGATTGCTCTGGCGCAGCTTTCGCGTAACGTGACAGGGCGTGATGACCCGCGGCCGGTGTTGTCTGATCTTCGTGAGTCTGGCTCTATCGAGCAGGACGCGGACCTTGTGATGTTTTTACATCGTCCGGATTATTACCGTCAAAATGATGACAATTACGAAGAGACTCATATTACGGAACTTTTGATTGCAAAGCACCGCCACGGGGCGATTGGCAAAATTGAGCTATACTTCCATCCGGAGTTATTGCGGTTTATGTCGCTTGATAAGACTCGTGAAGAATAAGTTTTATGATATAATGGTAGTATGAAGAAAATTGTAGTTTCTAAGTTGTTTTTATATCGTCATAGATTTGTGATTGGGTATATTTTGCTTGGAATTGCGTTTGTGAGTCTGCTATTTGTTTTGCCGCTTTTTGCGCAGTATGGCTTGTCTGATGCAGAAATGGAGTCGGCGGTGAGTTCGTACGCGCTCAGTTACGATGCGCCGCTTGAAGGCGACTTGGTGGATCTGCCATATCGGGTGCTACAAAAGATTTCCATTATGGTATTTGGGCTGACGCCTTATGCTATCAAGCTGCCGAGCATTATTATCGGGCTTTTTCTAGGGCTACTTCTAATACTACTACTCAATCGTTGGTTCAAGAGTAACGTGTCGCTACTTGCATCGTGCTTGGTGGTGCTTTCGACGCCATTTTTGTTTTTGGCGGGTTCGGGGACGCCGCTCATTATGATTTTGTTTTGGCCGACGCTTTTGCTTTGGCTCGGCTCAAAAATCCAGGGCGAGAAAAAACCAAAGCCGCTGTACTCGTTTCTTTTTGCGATTGCGCTGCTTTTTGCAATTTTTACGCCATATATGTTGTACTTTGCGGTATTTTGTGTGCTGTTCGTGTTTTTGCAGCCGCATTTAAGGTTTGTGGTGAAGAGTTTGCCAAAATTGCCGCTTGCAATCGTGGGGATAATGATTATTGGTGGCATCGCGGCGCTAATTATGAATATAGCCAATCATCCGGATACGATTATGGAACTGCTGTTTGCGCGAGGGTTTAATGCGAATGAGATGCTGGGCAATATTGGCGCGGGGCTTTCGCCGGTGTTTTCATGGCGAGATGAGATTGCTTCGGTATTTTTGGCGCCGCTTTTGAGCTTACCGGTTTTGGCGCTGGCTCTCATTGGGCTATTTTCTACGACCAAAGGTTTCTTTGCATCGCGTAATTCCATCGCGTCGCTTTTGCTTGTGTTTACTTTAATTATCACGGCGTTTAATCCTAGCGCGGTGATTTTCTTTATTTTGCCGCTCTCGATTTTAGTGGCGCATGGGCTGAAATACTTGCTGGAGAAATGGTACGGACTTTTCCCGGAAAATCCCTACGCACGCGTGGCGGCAGTGGTGCCACTTTCGATTTTGTTTGGGATCATGATTGTGCCGAGTTTGCTCCAGTATGTTTATGGATACAGATATAATCCAAGCGTAGCAAATGAGTTTAATTATGATCTTGCGATTATTCGTGACAATTTGACCGATGAGACTTTGCTTGTCAATGAGCATGATGATTTTTACAAAATCCTCGAAAAGTCAACGAATATTGCTGTGGTGGAAAGCCTGGAAGAAACGCCGGAGAAGTTGGCGGTGCTCCATGGCGGCACTGGCAATACGAATTATCAACTTTTGCAGATTATTACCTCGCCGATGAAGGAAAAATCTGATATAATATATTTATATACTGTAAAGGGAGAATAAAATGGGACAGACTATAGACCAAATGAAGCTATTAAATCAGCTCCGCAAGGCTCAAAAAGAGTTAAAAAACGAAATTGTAGAAGTAGAAGCCGGCGATGGCGCAGTGGTAGTGCAGATTAATGGCGAGCTCAAAGTGAAGAAGGTCACGATTGATCCAGATAAAGTAGATCTTAATGACATTCACGAGTTGGAGCGCTGGATAGAGAACTGCATGCGTGATGGTTTTGCGAAGGCGCAAGAAATTGCAACTGACAAGATGAAACCTTTGATGGGCGGACTTTCTGGTCTAGGAATGTAATGTTGCCAAAAGCTCTCGTGAGTGTGATTGATGCGCTCGGAATGCTTCCGGGTGTGGGTCAAAAAACGGCGGAACGCTATGCGTACTATCTTTTTCGTGCAAACCCCAAAGTGGCCGAAGAAATCAGTGCGGCGCTCTCTTCTTTGCATTCTGGAGTAAAATCCTGCCCGGTAACTTTTGCCCTCATTGACGCGGACGAAGAAGTCTCACCGCTGTATTCTGACCCAACGCGCGACAAAAGCACCGTGCTAGTAGTGGAAGAACCGCTAGATATTTACGCGATAGAAGCGACACGCGGGTTTAAGGGCGTTTATCATGTGCTGGGTGGGGCGATTTCGCCGATTGATGGGATTACGCCGGATCAGTTGCATATACGCGAGTTGGTGGAACGGCTAGATGCTGACGATGTATCAGAAGTGATTATCGCAACGAATCCGTCGGTGGAGGGGGAATCGACGGCGCTTCTGCTTGAGAAAGTTTTGCATGAGAAAAAACCGGAGCTCAAGCTAACACGGCTAGCGAGAGGATTGCCGCTGGGCGTAGATCTAACATATGCGGATCAAATTACGCTGAGTGCGGCGCTTGAAAATCGAACCAAATTATAGTGGTGATCCACTTCCGCGCGTCACCCGCCTATTTGTTTAGCTTCAGATAATCAATTTTGCCGAGTTTGGTCTTTGGGAAATCGTCCACAAAACTATATGCACGCGGGGTTTCGTATTTGGCGAGATATTGTTTGTAGATTTTCGCGAGATCTTTTTTGATGGCGCGCTCGGAAGCATTGTCTTTTGGAATAATGAATACTTTGACGATTTCGCCGCGAAGTTTGTCTGGCACGCCGATGCAGGCACATTTTGAAACAAGTTTAGACTTCAAAGTGACTTCCTCGATGTTGGATGGATAAACATTGTAGCCGTTCGTGATAATCATACGTTTTAAGCGGCCTTTGAAATAAACGATGCCGCGATCATCAAGATAGCCAATGTCGCCGGTGCGAAGATATTTTTTGCGGCCAACCATCACAAAAGTAGCGGCGGTTTCTTTGGGATCGCCAAGATATTCTTTCATCACGGTAAGGCCCCGCACCAAAATCTCGCCTGGCTCGCCAAGCGGAACTGGCTTTAGGGTTTTTGGATCGACAATGATGGCTTCACTGTCTGGCAACGGAAAACCAATCACGCCTTCGCCTTTAGCGATGCTGGCCGGCGAGAAAATCATACCGCCGGCAGCCTCGGTGAGGCCATAACCATTGTGGAGCATGGCTTTTGAGCCGTGGGCGGCAAAGAAATCGTTGAGCTGAGTTTTCATTGACTGGCTAACCATATCGCCACCAGAAACTGCGCCCTTGATGCGCTTCAAATCGCGCGGACCGAATTTGAGTTTCATGAAATAATCGTAAACGGTTGGTACGCCAACCAGAATGTTGATTTTGTATTTTTTGATGTAGCCTCTCAGTTTTTTGGCATTAAACTGCGGAATAAGCACAAGCCGCATGCCGCAATAGAGCGGAATATGCATACAAACGCCAAGACCAAAAGCATGAAAGTTTGGCAGAAAACAAAGCATTGAATAGCGGGCTTTCAAAAGTTCTGGCACGAGATATTTGGCACCGAGAGCCTGCGAGTTGAAATTGAGATTGGTCAAAACGACACCTTTTGGCTTGCCGGTGGTGCCGCCAGAATAGAGAATCACGGCCGGATCGTTTGCGTTCACGCGAACATGCGGATTGCCGATAAACTTCGATGCGCCATAAAGGAACCGATCCCAAGTTGTGATGGTTTGGGATTTTTTGACGTGATTTTTGCGGCCTTTGGTGAGTTTATAAATGGCGCGGAGAAAAAGATCCATCGAACGCGTCGCAGAAATAACCACCACATGTTCTAGATTGGTGTTTTTGATGATGCTTTCAACCTTGGGATAAGCGATGTCGATACAAAACATAACTTTGGAGTCGGCGCGGTTTACGTATTCTTCGATTTCTTTTTCGGAAGAAAGCGGATGAATCATATTAGCGACGGCACCGACCTCATTGATAGCGTAAAACATATAGACCGCTTCGGGCGTGTTTGGCATACAGACCGTGACGCGATCGCCTTTATTGACGCCGATGGCTTTGAGAGCGCGAGCGGTGCGATCGATTTTTTTGATGAGCTCTTTATAGGTGATTTCGGTAGAATAATAGCTGATAGCAATGCCACGCGCCCATTTTTGCGCAGAATCATAAACGACGTCGTAAAGACCACCTTCGGGATATTCGAAATCTTTCGGTAATTTTTCGATGTAGCCATATTTACTGCGCTCAAGATACATATCCACGGTGCGAACGAGTTTTTTGATTTTGTTGACTGTAAATTCGAGCATATAACAATTATAACATATGATATAATTAATTTATGGACAAGAACTTCAAGGTGCGAGTTTTAGTTGGAACGATGATGTTTGCCGTATCGATAGTTTCATTGTACGTTTTTGACTCGATTCCGTTTAAAATCATTTTTGGGTTGTTTGCTTTGATTGCGGCGATCGAGCTTCTGAGTTTCTTTAAAAAAGGTTTCTCGGCAGAAAAGTGCATTTTGGTGATTTTTGAAATTACGTTTTTGATTTGTAGCACGATTTTTGTGGCGAAAACTGACGTCTCGAATTTTTGGTATATTATTTTGGGCGTGCCGGGGTATGATATTTTTGCATATTTGTTTGGGAAAATGATTGGCGGGAAGTTTTTCAAGAAGTCGCGACCATTCCCACATATTTCTAAAAACAAAACTTGGGAAGGGACTTTTTGCGGACTTCTGATGGCCATAGGAATGGTGGCAATTCTAATGGCGGCGAGGGGAACTTCTAGCACGGATTGGATGTATCTTTTGTGCGGACCTTTGGCGCTGATTGGTGATCTATATGAGAGCTTTTTGAAGCGTCGCTTTGATGTGAAGGATTCAAACGAGATTTTGATTAAAAACAAAATGTTTCGCGGGATCGAGGTTCTTATTGGCGGGTCGGAGGGACATGGCGGATATTTGGATAGAATTGACTCTACGGCTTTTAGCACAACTATACTATTAATAATAAGTTTTATGGTATGATAGTTATATGATTTTATTGCACGCAGACAAAAAGTTCGAAAGATTTGAAGATGTTACGCCGGAGATTTTGAAAAAAGCGGGGGTGAAGCTGCTACTTTGCGATCTAGACAATACGCTCCGGCTGCATTCAGAAAAAGAGCCGGCGGACGAGCTGATTGATTGGATTATGGAATGCAAAAAGGCCGGGGTGAAGGTGGTGATTATTTCCAATAATGGACGTAAAAAAATGATGCAGAAGTTTTGCGAGCCACTTGAAATTGATTGCGTATGGTGGGCGAAGAAACCTTTATCTACAAAACTGACTGCGGCAATGGAGGACTATAAGTTCAAACCATCAGAAACCGTGATGCTGGGAGACAAATGGTCCACGGACGTGTTGGCGGCGAAATTTGCAAAAATCCGAGCTTGGAAAGTTGAGCACAGAAGAGATATCGTATGAAAACGCTCAATTTGCCGACGATTTTGACTATACTTCGGATTGTCCTGATAGCTCCGCTGATGATTTGTATTTTTATGAACAATCTAACAGCACAGATTATTACGATACTTTGTTTCGTTTTGGCGAGCATAACGGATTTTGTGGATGGGCGGCTAGCGCGCAAGAATAAGCAAGTGACGACGCTCGGTGAGTTTTTGGATCCGCTGGCAGACAAAATGCTGGTAAATTTAACTTTTCTCGCGCTCGTAGTGCTGGGGCGCGTGCCGGTGTGGGTTTTTGCGATTATTCTGGTGCGAGATTTCATTGTGGATGGGGTTCGGATGCTGGCTGCAAAAAATCGGATTACAATTGCGGCATCAAAATATGGTAAACTAAAAACAATGGTGCAGATGATTACGATTACTTTGATTTTAATGAACGTAATTATCGGAAACGAGGTTTTTGGCGTGATAAATACAGTATTATTATATATAGTAGTGGCGCTAACGGTGTTTTCGGGGTGCGACTATCTTATCAAGAGTCGTAAACTTATGATATAATATATTATATGTATCAGAAGTTTTCGGAGTTTATAAAGGACAAAAAGACAATTTGTGTAATTCAAGCGGAGAACCCGGATGGGGATTCTCTTGGCAGCGCGATTGCGCTGGATTATTTGCTTGACAATATTGAGGTTTCGATGTATTGTCCGATTGACATTCCGAGATATCTGCATTATTTTGCGGATTGGTCGAGGGTGACGGACGAATTTGATTACCGCGCGGATGGTTATATTATTGTAGATACAGCGGCGACGGTGCTGCTGTCTAAGTTGCTTGAAGATACAGCGATTAGAAACCGCCTATATTCAGCGCCGGTATTTGTGATTGATCACCACGAGACTGAAGATGACTTGGATTTTCCGCATGAGAGCATTATCGAGACGAGATCGGCATCGGCAGAATTGATTTATGAAATTGCGACAGAGCAAGGAATAGATATCACGAAGCCGGCAGCGGAGGCGATTATGCAGGCGATTATGTCCGACACGCTGGGGCTCACGAGTTCGTCTGTGACGGCGCGGACGTATGAGATTTTTGCGGATCTCACGCGGCGCGGCGCAGCGATTGCTGAGCTTGAGGAGGCGCGTCGCGAATACATGAAAAAGTCGCCACGTATTCTTGACTACAAAGCGGATCTTATTAAACGCATTGATTACTCGTTGGATGGAGAGCTGGCAACTGTACATATTCCGTGGAATGATATCCAGGAGTATTCGGACGAGTATAATCCAAATGTACTGATTTTAGAAGAGCTGAGACTGGTGGAAGGCGTAAAAGTGGCAGTAGCAGTCAAAACTTATCCGGACGGAAAAGTGACTGGAAAAATTCGATGCAGTAATGGTGCGCCAATTGCGGAAAAAATCGCTGCGTATTTTGGTGGCGGCGGGCATGCCTATGCGGCTGGGTTTAGGACTTACGACACAAATTATGAAGAAGTGGTCCGTGATCTCGTGAGAATCGTACCGCAGCTGGAGGCGGAAAATGTATAGCCTGAAGTATGATCTTTTGAATCAACCTTTAGAGCTAAAGAAAACTCACGATTTTTGTGTTTCGGGAAAGCCAGTGCTTACGGTTGTACTGATTCATGGGATTGCATCAAACTCTGCGACTTTCAGTAACGCCCTGAAGTATCTAGAAGGTACGCGTTCTCTTAAGGATATAAGATTTGTGACTTTTGATCTGCTTGGCGCAGGCAAATCGTACAAGAATGATCGTCTGGAATATAATTTCAAAGAACAACTGGATGCACTCCATAGGTCAATAGAAAAACTAAATCTGAATACGCCACTAATTCTAGTCGGGCATTCAATGGGGACTTTGATTACAACACGCTATGCGGATACTCACAAAAAGAAAGTGAAAAAACTGATTTTGGTGTCGCCACCGGTTTACACTGAGGATGATTTGGACAACCCAGCATTTGAAGTGGCGCTAAAAGCTTTTAACGATGCGGTGAAAGTCAAAGTGCATGGCATTACTAAAGAAAAATCGTATCAGAACTTTATGAAAAATATCGTGTGCAATCGCAAAAACTACAAAGTGCTGAGTGAACTAAAAACGCCGGCGATGCTGATTTACGGGGAACTTGACCAAATCATCGCACCTCGGAATATCCCGAAAGTAGTCCGCGAAAACAAAAAATACTTGTCGGCGATCAAAACGGTGGGGCGCCACGGAATGTCCCGCGAAAAATACAATAAAATACGCGAAATCCTGGAGGAGGAAATCAATGAAACTATATAATACGGCCAGCAAAAAACTAGAAGAGTTCAAGCCACTTGGTGATGTGGTAAAAATCTATACCTGCGGGCCGACGGTATATAGTTTTCCGCATATTGGAAATTATGCTGCTTATACCTACTGGGATTTGCTCGTGCGTACCCTCAAGGCAAATGGTTATAAAGTAAAACGCGTGCTGAATTTGACGGATGTGGGACATTTGGTTTCTGATGGCGATGAAGGTGAGGATAAACTCGAAAAAGGCGCGGCGCGCGAAGGCAAAACTCCATTTGAAATCGCAGATTATTATATTAATGTGTATTTGAATAATTACAAGGCGATGGAGTTTTTGCCGGCAGATGTACTAGCTAGGGCGACTGATTATATTGAAGAGGACAAGCAGGCGGTGGATTTAATGACTCAGAATGGTTTTGCGTATGAAACCGAAGATGGCGTGTATTTTGATACATCAAAATTTGCCGATTATGCTAAGTTCGCGCATCTAGATTTAGCTGGCCTCCAGGCTGGCGCAAGAGTTGGGTTTTCGAGCGAGAAGCTTAGCGCGTCGGATTTTGCGGTGTGGAAATTTATCAAGCCTGGCGAAAAACACGCGATGCGTTGGGACTATTTGGGTCGGCCGGGATATCCGGGTTGGCATCTAGAATGTTCGACGATTATTCACGAAACGCTGGGTGAGCCAATCGACATCCATACTGGTGGGATTGATCACGTGCCGGTACATCATACCAACGAAATTGCGCAGACTTACGCAGCGTATGGTCACGAGCTGGCAAAATACTGGCTACATTGTGATTTCATTACGATTGATGGGCAGAAGATCTCGAAATCCCTAGGAAATGTCTATACGTTAGAAGATTTGGTGGAACGGGGTTTTGACCCGATGGATTACAAAATGTGGCTGCTTTCTGGGCATTATCAAGGCACCAGGAACTTTACTTTCCGGTCGCTTGAAGCGGCGCGTAACCGGCGAGCGAATTGGCGGGCGCGAGTTTCGGAATGCTATCTGCATGACGAAGGCAAGGAATCGGGGAACTTTGACGCAATCCTGGCGGCTGTATCAAACAACCTCAACGCTGCGGAAGCGTGTGCCTTGATTGACAATTCTGAGCTTACTTTCAGCGATTGGAAAAAGATTAATGATTTGTTTGGGCTACGGTTGATCGAAGATACGCCAAATTTGCCGGACGAGGCCTATAACTTGATTCGTGAGCGCGAGGCCGCACGCGAAGCAAAAGATTACGCGAAGTCTGACGAGTTGCGAGATTTGCTGCTAAAGCAAGGCATCATAGTGAAAGACACGTCAAACGGCACGGTTTGGAGCTATTTGTAATTATTTGTGGTAGTAACGGGTGAGGAAGGATTTTTTATACTCAAAAAAAGTATCGTTCATGATGGCGGCGCGGATGTTGTCTACAGTCCTTACGACAAAACGCTCGTTGTGGATAGAAGCGAGTACTTTGGCGGTGATTTCGTCGGTTTTGAAGAGATGATGAAGGTAGGCCCTGGTGTAATTTTTACAACACTCGCAGTCGCAATCTGCCATGAGCGGAGTAAAATCTTCGCGGAACTTGGCGTTTTTGATATTGATACGGCCATCCAGGGTATAGAGTGAACCGTTTCTGGCCATACGAGTGGGGCCAACGCAATCAAAGGTGTCGCAACCGTTTTCGGCGCCGTCAAAAAGATCAATCGGTTCTTCGCCCATACCAAGGAGATGGCGAGGTTTGTTTTCTGGTAAAATACTATTGACGGTTTTTAGCATTTCGGCCATGCCGTCGGCCGTAAAAACGCCGCCAATGCCAAAACCATCAGGATCGACGTCAGCGCAAAAACGTGCAGATTCGGCGCGAAGGTCGTTAAATGTACCGCCCTGGACAACTGCATACAGGTACTGTTCATTTTCGCCGTTTATCTTGGCGGCCGCGGCGAGGCGATCGTGTTCTTTTTTGCAACGCTTGAGCCAGGCATGGGTGCGTTCCATCGCCTTCTCCATGTCGTGACGATTTTCCGACTTGGCGAGATGGTCAAAAGCCATATGGATATCCGCACCGATATTCCACTGCGCCTGCATGGATGTTTCGGGTGAAAGCTCTAGGCTGGCGCCATCGATGTGGGATTTGAATTTGACGCCCGCTTCAGAGATTTTGACATTTGGCAGGGAAAAAATCTGAAAGCCACCGGAATCAGTAAAGGTAGGTTTGTGCCAGGAGCTAAATTCGGCGAGGCCTCCGGCTTTTTTGATAAGCTCGGTGCCAGGACGAAGAACTAGATGGTAAGTGTTGGCAAGAATGGCTTGGCTGCCGAGATCGTTCATCTCTTTCATGGTGAGAGCCTTGACAGTGGCACGCGTAGCGGCACCAACGAAGGCTGGAGTGTGGATGTCGCCGTGTGGAGTATGAATTACGCCGACGCGAGCAAGGCCGGATTTTTTGGTAACGTCAAATTTTAACATATAAACATTGAGTCTCCGTAACTTAGAAAATTATAATTGGTAGCGACAGCGTGATCGTAGGCGTTATGCAAATTATCCCAGCCGGTAAAGGCCGCTGCAAGCATGAGGACGGTGGATTTTGGCGCATGGAAATTAGTAATCAGCGCATCGACGAGCTTGAAGTCGTAGCCGGGATAAATAAAGATATCGTCTTCGCCAGTGGTTTTGCCAGTCTTTGCATAGTATTCTAGCGTACGAGCAACCGTGGTGCCGAGCGCTACGACCCTTTTATTGACAGAGCCTGCCGCCGATGCCTTAACTTTCGTGATAGCCTCGATGGTATCATCTGGAATATGGAACCACTCGGAATGCATTTTGTGCTCTTCTACTTTGTCCGAACGGATGGGAAGGAAAGTGCCAAGACCGACGTGAAGTGTGAGATAGCGAATGATAACGCCTTTTTGCTCTAGGCGGTGCAAAAGGTCTTCAGTCATATTGAGGCTGGCAGTCGGCGCGGCGGCGGAACCCATGTTTTTGGCCCAGACGGTCTGGTAGCGCTTGGTGTCGCTTTCGTCAGCATCGCGATGAAGATACGGCGGAAGCGGAACGCTACCAAACTCCTCGGCGAGAGCGTTCAAATCGTACTCGGATTCAACTTCGGCGATGCCGTTTCCTAAAATGCATGAAATAGTAAGATTTTTTTCTCCCCTGTTATTTGGCTTAGTACGATCGAGTATGTTTAAAACGTCGCCCTCGTGGAGCTTGCCGCGATACATGACGCGCGGTTTTTCGGTGCCGTGTTTTTCAAGCACTACAAGCTCGCGCGGACGGCCGTCAGGCAGGGTACAAAAGAGCCGCGACTTCATCACGCGCGTGTCGTTCAGAATCAAAACGTCGCCAGGATTTAGAAAATCATCGAGGTTTCTGTAGTAGGAGTCTTCCAACTTCCCAGTGTCCTTATGAAGCACCAGGAGCCTAGTCGTGCCGCGCTCTTTTGGCGGGTACTTGGCAATTCTTGCTTCTGGCAAATCGTAATTATAGTCCGAAACTAACATTCTTATATTATACCATATTTTGCTGCGGTATTGCAAATGCGCTGATGACGGATGTGACGGAGCGAAATTGTTCAAAATGGTAGTTTTTTGTGTTATAATGAGAATATGAAGGAGGTTTATGTCTAAAGTGATCGAGACGGATTTAAGGACTTTCATTAAGTTTTGGCTGGTGCCACTAGGGATAGTATTGGTAGCGCTGTTCTTGTATTCAGCGATAGACGGGTTGGTCATAGTGGGGGCGTCGATTTTCTTGGCTTTGGCGCTAAAGCCGCTGGTCCGGAAAGTCAATGGGTTTCTCGGCAGGATTTTCGGGAAGCAGAAAAAGCACCAGACGTTGTCGGCGGTGCTGGCGTATCTCATCGTAGTACTTGTCATTGGCACAATTGTGGCGGTTGTAGGGCCAGTAGTGGTGAATGAAACGACTAAATTCGTGCAGAACTTCCCGGAGACGTTTGAGAAGACTTTTGGCGGCTGGGATGGAGTGAATAGCTTTGGGCAATCGATTGGGATTTCGGATTTGCATTCGGAGATTACTAGCGCAGTAACAAACCTTTCGAACGACATCTTGGGCGTGCTGGGGAATAGCTTGCTTTCTAGCGTAAGTAGTATTGCGGGAGTGGTGATGAAAGTCGTGCTGGTTTTAGTGCTGACGCTGCTCTTTCTACTCGAAGGGCCGGCGCTTGCAAATGGATTTTGGAAAAATATGGGCGCGGCCGAGGAAGACAAAAAACCAGTGGCGGTGGCAAAGCGCGTGTTTTCCAGAATGGCGAATGTAGTTTCGACTTACGTTTCGCGACAAGTAATTGTGGCGGCGATTGATGGCTGTGCAAGCGCATTGCTGGTGTTTTTGATTTCGCTCTTTACGCCGGTGCCATCGAGCCTCGCGATTCCGATGGGGATGACGACGATGTTGTTTTACCTCATTCCGATGTTTGGGCAGTTTATCGGCGGGACGATTGTGACGTTGATTCTGCTCTTTAGTAGTCCGATTGCGGCGGTGGTGTTTGCGGTGGCATATATTGTATATGCGCAAGTGGAGAACAATGTAATCGCGCCGAAGATTCAGGGCGACGCATTAAATCTGCCAGCGGTGGCAATTCTCGTAGCGATCGTGATCGGGATGTACATGTTTGGACTGCTTGGTGCAATTATCGCGGTGCCGGTGGCGGGATGCATTCGGGTTTTGGTTGACGAATATCCAAATATTAAAGCGGCGAGACGGTAATGGCAAAAAAATCCTGGAAAAAGCCTGTCGGGATTTTGGCGTTCGTGCTACTTAATGTGGTGGTGATTGCGGCTACCGCGATTAATGAGTTTGGTGGCTCGGAATCGGCGGCGAATCTTAAGGAAGTCGAGCTGAAATGGTGGCTACTTTTGCCAGCGATCCTCGTGTTTATGCTGGCGACTTTGGCGAACGTGCTGAAATACGTGCTGATGATTATAAGGTCTGAATCGCGCGACGAACGGCATACTTTGCCGGAAGTTTGGAAGATCGCGTGGCGGGTGGTGATGCTAGGGAAGTATTACGACAATGTGACGCCGGCGGCGATTGGTGGGCAGCCGTTCCAGATTTATTATATGCGGAAGAATAGTGGCCTCGCGGCTGGGCATGCTACGTCGATTCCGATTTTCGGAATGGTGGCTGGACAGATCGGGTTTCTCGTGGTGGCGATTACGGCGTTTTTAATCAGCGGAATTACAATGAAGAATCCGGCGCTGATGACGCTAGCATGGGTGGGACTACTTTTCTACGCATTTTGGCCAGTGATGATTGCGGGAATTAGCTTTTTCCCGAAGCAAACGACGCAGTTTTTGCAGTTTTTGACAAAAGTGCTGGCAAAAATCCGGGTTGTGAAAAATCGCGAGGATGCGCTGAAAAAAATCGAGTCGGAAGTAACCGAATATGCCAAGTCGGTGAAAATGATTCTGAAAACGCGCGGATTGTTTTTTCAGACGATTATTTTGTCGGCGTGTTATCAGGCGCTGATGGCGGCGATTCCATTTTTCGTACTTCTAGCATTTGGCGGGAACGTGGGATTTTTTGAATGCTTTACGACGACTCTCGCGGTGACGAGCGCCGTGTATTTTGTGCCAACGCCGGGCAATGCTGGCGCGGCAGAGGGGACTTTCTATGTGGTGTTTTCGGCGCTTTCGCAAGGGTATATTTTCTGGGCGATGCTAACGTGGAGATTCTTCTCGTATTATGTATATATCCTGGTGGGGCCGCTAATCTATCTAAGAATGCACTGGGAGAAAAAGCATGATACGAAAAAACTTCATTAGCCGAAAACGCATTAAGATGCATCCAGTGAAGTTTGGAATTGTTGCTGCATGCACTGGGATTTTGGTGGCGTTTTTGACTTTTGTGACGGTGGGGCTAGTCAATCAAAAGGCGGAGCTTTTAGTGGTAACGACGTATAAGTTGCCGGAAGCGAAGAGCCTAGAGACGCTAAATGGAATCAGCGAGGCGGCCTGGGCGGTGGCAGTGGATGGCGAAGTGGTAGCCGGTGCGGATTTCATGGAGCCAAAAGTGCGCCCCACGGCTAGTACGGCAAAGATGATTCTGGGGCTGATGGTGATGGAAGAAAAACCGTTTTCACTCGGCGAAAAAGGCGAGACGATTACGATTTCTGAGGATGACTATGGTCGTTATTTGTGGTACGTGAAAAATGGCGGTTCAAATTCGCGCGTGAAAACTGGCGAAGAGATTTCGGAATACGATGCGCTTTCTAGTGTGTTTTTGCCGTCGTCCAACAACATGGCGGATACGTTGGCGATTTGGGCTTTTGGGTCGCTTGATAACTATCGCGAGTACGCAACGGAAAAGTTGTCCGAGTGGGGAATAGTAGACACGACGATCGGCGTGGATGCGAGCGGTTTTGATGAGAGCACAACAAGTACGCCAGAGGATTTGGCGCGGATCGGTGCGAAGGTGCTAGAGAATCCGGTGCTTAGAGAAATTGTGGGGCTTAAATCGGCCGACGTGCCGGTGGCGGGGACACTAGAAAACACGAATAAACTGCTCGGCGAGAAAGGTATTATTGGCGTGAAGACTGGGTTTATTGGCGAGCCGTCTGGGTATTGTTTGGTGTCTGGCTACATGGAGAAAGAGCGCGTGGTGACGGTGGCGCTTCTCAATGCGCCGACGAGAGAAAAATCGTTTAGTGATTCGCTTTCAATTGTTGAATCTGCGCAAGAAGTGATTACGGAAACACCGCTCGTGGCGGCTGGCGACGTGGTAGGGTATTATGATAGCTGGTGGACTGGAAAAGTGGAGATTACATCTTCCGACATGGCGGGAGCGGTGACTTGGGAAAATATGGATAGCAATGTGGAGCTTTTGATGGATGGAAAGGATGGGGTGCTAAAGTTGACGCTGGCGGGAGAGAATGTGGCCGTGCCTGTGGAGGCTGGGGAATATAATGCCGAGCCGAGTTTTGTAGAAAGATTCCTGCATCTTTTTGGCTGGAAGAAGGCTGATGATGGTACTAGTGAAAGTGCTGGCGATGAGATTTCGGACGCGGAGTATGATTCATTTGACGCGGAGTATGATGAAAAAGATGAGGAGTATGATGCGAGTACGAATTCTTTGGGCGATTTTTTGGCTAATCTTACCCCTGTTACGGAAGCACCGACAGAAAATTGTACGAAAAAGTATGGTTATCTCATGCTCGTGAATCCGAATTTCAAGGTGGAGTATGATTTTATTGCGGCGCGGAAAGAGGAGCTGATTTCGGTGTCGGCAACGTACGGTATTTTGGAGTTCAAAGCGTCTAATGGCGATAATTTGATGGACGAGGAAGCGGCAAAGCATCTTGACGAAATGCTTGCAGCCTACACGGCGGAAAATCCTGGACATACGATGGGGACGCGGTCTTGTTTTAGAATGAAAGGAACTTCTTGCGGGCGGCTTTGCGCGGCAACGGGCGAGAGTGATCATCACACGGGGCTGACTTGTGATTTGATTGATACGGCTTATGGTACGGAACTTGATACGGATGATTATGCGGCGCATCCGGAGTGGCAATGGCTAAAGGCGAATTCGTATCGGTATGGGTTTATTGATCGGTTCCCGGAGGAATGGGCGGGTGGCTCGATGAGCGAGCCACTGAATGTAGATGAAAATGGTTCGACGGGGCTATTTGAGACCTGGCATTATCGGTACGTGGGGGTGGAAGCGGCGACGGAAATTGCGACGGGGAAATATAATGACGGACGATATGACTCGCTAGAGCATTACCTGCTTGCGACTGGACTTGTGGTTGATCTCAAAAATGCGATTTGTGCGGAAAAATAGTGTATAATAGTATATATGTTTAAGTTATTTCGGTATTTGAAGCCATATTGGTGGCAGGTCTTGATATTGGTGATTGCCACTGGTGGGCAAGTTTATGCGACGTTGCAACTACCGGCGCTGATGGCGGATATTATCAATAATGGCATTGTGCCGGGGCAGATGGATACGGTATGGAAAGATGGGCTTTTTATGCTGGGGCTTGCGCTCCTATCAGCGGTGACGGCGTTTATTGCGAGCTATTTTTCGGCAAAAGTGGGGGCGTATTTTTCGCGTGATTTGCGCGCGGCGGTGTTTCGGAAAGTTTTGACTTTTAATCTGGCGGATATTAAAGATTATAGCACGGCGAGTTTGATTACGCGGACGACGAACGATGTGAACCAAGTGCAAATGGTAGTAACGATGATGCTGTCGATGCTTCTGCGTGCGCCGCTGTTTTGTGTGCTGGGACTCGTGATGGCGGTGCAAACGGCGCCGGAAATGAGTTGGATTATCGTGGTGGGGATCACGGCGGTGGTGATTTCGGTGGTGATAATCATGGCGATTGTGGGGCCGAAGTTTAAAATTTTCCAGAAGCTGATTGATCGCGTGACTTTAATTACGCGCGAGAATCTGACTGGACTAAAAGTGATTCGGGCGTTTAATAATGAGAAAATCGAGCAGAAAAAGTTTTCGCGCACGAATGAAGAATTGACGCGGCTGATGATTTTTGTGGATCGGGTATTGGAGCTACAGAACCCGCTGATTAATATCATATTTAATGGCACGACGTTGCTTTGCTCGTGGATTGGGATTTCGCTGCTCAACCAGGATTTTGCTTATCTTGGAAATATGACGGCGTTTTCCGAATACGTGACGTTTGTGATGATGTCGTTCTTGATGCTGTCGCTATTTTTCATCATGATTCCGAGGGCGAATGTGTCGGCGGGGAGGATTAATGAGGTTCTGAAAGTGAATCCGAAAGTACATTTTGTGAAGAAAACGCGGGGCGTGCCGGAGAAAAAAGCGTCGGTGGAGTTTTCTAAGGTGAGCTTTGCATATCCGGACGCGGCGGAGAAAGTACTAGACGATATTTCGTTTAAGGCGGAGGCAGGAAAAACAACGGCGTTTATTGGCTCGACTGGGTCGGGAAAATCTACGCTAATTAATCTGGTGCCGAGGTTTTACGAAGCGACGAGCGGGGAGATTTTGATTGACGGGCTGAATATTCGGGATTATTCGCAAGATGATTTGATGGCGAGAATTGGGTTGGTGCCGCAGAGAGGCGTGTTGTTTGCTGGGACGGTGAAGTCGAATATTAAGTTTGGCGCGCCAAATGCGACGGACGAGCAAGTGCAAAAAGCGGCGGAAGTGGCGCAGGCGGCGAAGTTTATCGAAAAACTGCCGGGCGGGTACGACGCTCATATTGCGCAGGGCGGAACGAATGTTTCTGGTGGACAAAGACAAAGGCTTTCGATCGCGCGGGCGATTTGCAAAAAACCGGATATCTTTGTGTTTGACGATGCGTTCTCGGCGCTAGATATGAAAACTGATGCGAAGCTGCGCGCGGCGCTTAAGCCGATCGTGGAGGATGCGGTGGTCTTGATTGTGGCGCAAAGAGTTTCGACGATTAAGGATGCAGACCAGATCATAGTGCTGGACAAAGGGAAGATGGTGGGGAAAGGAACGCATAAAGAACTACTTCGAGCTTGTAAAGTTTATCAGTCGATCGTGAAGTCACAACTCTCGGATGAGGAATATAGAAAGGAGATGAATGGGGCCGCATAATCATGGTGGGGCAGAAGTAAAAGTCAAGAATTCGCGGAAGGCTTGGCATGAGTTTTTGCATTCGATTCGGCCGTACTGGGTTTCGATATTTTTCTCGATTGTGCTAGCGGCTTCGTCGGCGGTGGTGGGGATTTTTATCCCGAAACTGCTGGGTGATATGACAAACATTGCGGTGGCGACTTTTGATGCGGGAATTGATTGGAATGCGATTTCTAGCAAAGCGATTACCGTGGTGATTCTCTTTTTAGTGTCGGCGATTTTGAATTACGCGCAGGCGTTTGTGCTAGCGGTGGTGTCGGCGCATTACACGAAGGATTTGCGTGAAAAGATTCTGGCGAAAATTGCGCGGCTGCCGATTTCGTATTTTGATAAGCATAAATATGGCGACACGCTCTCTAGGATGACGAACGATGTGGACGTCCTGACGACGTCGATGTCGCAGGAGATTGCGGATATTTCGCTGTCATTCACGATCTTGGTGGGCGTGATGGTGATGATGCTTTCGATATCTGTGCCGCTGTCTTTAGTTTCGTTCGTGGTGGTGCCGATTTCGGTTTTGGTGGTGGGGAAGATTACGAATTTTGCGCAGGAATATTTCCGCGAGCAGCAAAATACGCTTGGGGTTTTGAATAGCAAAATTGAGGAAGATTATGCGGGGCTAATCATTATCAAGTCGAATTCGTTTGAGGGGGCGGCAACGAACAGTTTTGATACCACGAATGCAAAACTCGCCAAGGCGGCGACGAGGGCACAAGTGTTTTCTTCGCTGTCGTTTCCGGTGACGCATATTTTTACGAATCTTGGATACATTGCGATTTGTATTTTGGGCGGGAAGTTTGTGATTGATGGCGCGCTGACGATTGGCGGTGTACAGGCGTTTATCCAGTATGTGTCGCGGTTTAATCGGCCGATTACGGAGATTGCTTCGACTACGGCGACGGTGCAGGCGCTGCTCGCGGCAAGCGAGAGGATTTTTGAGTTTTTGGCGGAGCCGGAGGAGCTACCGGATCTTGAGCCGGCGGCGGTGCTTCAGAATGTGCGTGGTGAAGTGGAGTTTCGAAATGTGAACTTTAGCTATGACGGCGAGCATCCGATCATTCGGGATTTTTCGGTGAAAGTTGCGCCGGGGACGAACGTGGCAATTGTGGGGCCGACTGGCGCTGGCAAAACCACGATTATAAATCTCTTGATGCGATTTTATGAGCCGGATTCTGGCGATATCGTGGTGGATGGAGTGCCGATCAATACAATGAAACGAAGCGATGTGCGTGGACTTTTTGGGATGGTACTACAGGATACTTGGCTGTTTTCTGGATCGGTGGAGGAGAATTTGCGCTATGGGCGGAAGGATGCCTCGCTTTCTGACATTAAAAAAGCGGCGAAGTTTTGTAATATTGAGCATATTATAGAGGCACTGCCGCACGGATACAAGACGGCGATTTCGGAGGATTCGGATAACGTTTCGGCTGGAGAGAAGCAGCTGCTCACGATTGCACGAGCGATGGTGGCGAATCCGCCGATGATGATTTTGGACGAGGCAACTTCAAACGTGGATACGCGGACGGAGCAGCTGATCCAGGATTCGTTCGAGAAAATTACCGCCGGGAGAACGTCGTTTGTGATTGCGCACCGGCTATCGACAATCCGAAATGCGGATTTGATTCTGGTGATGCGCGATGGGCAGATTGTGGAATCCGGAAATCACGCGACGCTTTTAAAACGCGGCGGGTTTTACGCGGAATTATACAACTCACAATTCGCGGAGAATTAGATTGAAGACTTCGTCGATGGTGCCGGAGGCGTCAATGATGGGAATATTGAAATCTTTGGCGATTTTTGGGTAAGCGGCGTTGACTTTTTGCTGGAAATCGCCTAGTCTTGCCTCGAAAGTTTCAGCGGCTTTACCACGGTCTCCTTGGCGCTCTAGGCGAGTTTTGTCAGATACGGTCAAGATAAAACTTTTATCTGGATGACAATACCTATCCGGCAATGCCTCTTTGGTGATTTTGATAATTTTGCTACGAGAGACACCTTCACCGTAGCCTTGGTAAGCAAGGGTAGAGTAGAAATTGCGCGCAGAAATAACAATGCCGCCGCGCCGCAAAGTAGGCTCGGCAATTTTGCGCCAAAGTTCGGAGCGGGAGGCGGTAAATAGTAATACATTAGTAAGTGGCTCTAGGTCGTAGCCTTTCGTAAGGAGGATGTCATGAATGTCGTGGGCTTGCGGAAGATTGCCGTCCGGCTCATCCATTACGACTACCTCCTTGCCTTGTTTTTCGTAATATTCGGCGAGTTTGCGAGCCTGGGTGGATTTGCCAGTACCATCTTGGCCTTCAATGACGATGTACATTATTTGACTCCTTTCTGGGCGGACTTTGCTGGATGATTATCTCTAGCATCCTCATTTGCCATCTGCTCCTTTAGATATTTATCGTAGCATTTTGGACAAATGGCGCGATATTCGATCTTGGCATCGGAACCGTCAATCAGGACGCCAGGGCCATCGGAAATAAATTTGCCATTCATGAATCTGGCGTTGTAGGTGGCTTTGTGACCGCAAGTGCAAATGGTTTTGAGCTCTTCAATGTCGTGGGCGATTTGGAGAAGCCGCGTGGCACCTTCGAAGCCATCGTCCTCGCGGCGAAAATTCAATCTCAGACCATACGCCATCACTGGAATATCATACTCAATCGTGATTTGCATGAGCTGATCGACCTGAACAGGGGTGAGAAACTGGGCTTCGTCGACCAAAATGCAGCTTACATTTTTATACTCCGCGGAGATTTTATCATACAAATTCGTACTTTTTGAAAAACAGAAATCAGTTTCGCGTTCTGGGCCGATGCGAGTTAAGAGTTTGGTACCGTTTTTGGTGTCAGTTTTTGGTTTGATAACGCAGACTTTGTGGCCGCGTTCCTCGTAATTGAACGCAACTTGCAGAAGCTGCATAGTTTTGCCGCACCCCATTGCTCCGTAACGAAAATATAACTTTGCCATATGATATATATTATATCACGTTCGGTGAGACCTGCCATGTTATAATTATTATATGCATGAGAGTTGGAAGGAGTTTTTGGCGGGGGAGTTTGAGAAACCATATTTTAAGGAGCTGGCGGCGTTTTTGCATGAAGAGTATGAGCATAAAACGGTCTTTCCGCGGAAGGAGTTGGTGTTTTCGGCGTTCACAACGGATTTAAACGATGTAAAGGTGGTGATTTTGGGCCAGGACCCGTATCATACGCCTGGGGCGGCGGAGGGGCTGGCGTTTTCGGTGCCTAGTTCGCAGCCGATTCCGCCGTCGCTCGTGAATATTTACAAGGAAATTGACGCGGATATTGGACATCATGCTCTTTTGTCTGGGAGTTTGCGTGCGTGGCAAAAACAGGGAGTGCTGCTGCTCAATACTGTTCTAACGGTGGAGGCGCATCGGGCTGGGTCGCATCGCGGCAAAGGTTGGGAGACTTTTACAACGGCGACGATTTCGTATTTGTCTGGTGTGCGGCCGCACTTGGTGTTTCTGCTTTGGGGACGAGATGCGCGCGGCAAAAAGGGGCTGATTGATGCTTCGCGGCATTTGATTCTAGAGTCTGCGCATCCGTCGCCACTATCGGCACACAATGGATTTTTTGGGAACCATCATTTTTCGAGATGTAATGAGTTTTTGATTGAACATGGGATGGAACCGATTGAGTGGTAGGATTTTGTAATTAGTTTTCTTTAAGCCTGGGCGGTTTTACAGAGGTAGAATATGATTTTTGGGGTGGGGGGTTGATTTTTTGAGTAAAATGTGACTATAATTCTCCATTAATTTAAAAGGAGTGCTATGGATAAAATAAGCAAAAGTGATTTTATTAGTGTTGTGGTGGGAATTAAGAACGAAATACGGACTACACAGTACCGGACGATGCAGCAGGTGAATAGTAATTTGATAATGATGTATTTTAGGATTGGGAAGATACTGGCGAAGAATAGTAAGTATGGGAATAGTTTTATCAAAAATGTTTCTACAGAATTGACGCTCGAATTTCCTGATCTGAAAGGATTCTCTGATAGGAATTTGAGAAGCATGAAGCTGTTTTATGATGAATATGAGAATGATATATTTTGGCAGCAGCTTGCTGCCAAATTACCATGGTGGCATAATATGCTGTTGATTCAAAAGATTAAGGACCTGGGGGTGCGTAAAATATATGCGGAGGCCGCTATAGAAAACGGCTGGAGCAGGAGTAGGCTGGAGGAGCAAATACGAAATGAGTATCATAAACGAGTCGGAGCGGAGACGCATAACTTCACTAGGACTTTGGCGCCGGAGGATAGCGTTCTTGCGGAGCAGACGTTTAAAGATCCGTATATTTTTGACTTTTTGACTCTGCGAGAGAAGTATAAAGAGCAGGAGCTGGAAAGGGCGATGGTTGAGAGAATACGAGATATTTTGCTGGAGCTTGGCAAGGGGTGGAGCTTTGTGGGGAATCAATATAAAGTGACGGTAGGGAAGGAAGATTATTTCATTGATCTATTATTCTATCATACTAGGCTGAAAAGGTATATCGTGGTGGAGCTAAAGGCTGGAAAGTTTGAGCCGGAGTTTGCCGGGAAGATGAATTTCTACTTGTCCGCAGTAAATGACTTCGTAAAAACTCCAGAAGATGGACCATCTATTGGGCTAATTTTATGTCGTGATAAGGATGGGTTTACTGCACAGTATTCTCTACAGGATATTAATAAGCCTATAGGAGTCAGTACGTTTGAGACGGGCAAACTATTGCCAGAAGACATTATGGAGCAGATGCCAACGGAGGAGGATTTGAACTTGCATATTGATATTGAAGAACAGTAGCCGGCCCTAGCTTTTTACACAAATTATACACAAAAACATAAAAATTTAGGATCTTTCCGTTAATGATGTTATAACAAAGGTTTTAGGATTTGGCAGGAAGCCATTTGGCGAGGCGGGAATATTCGGCAGACTCTTTTGGATAGGAATCGAGAATATCTTCGATATAGGTCTTGCCGTTTGTGAGATTTAGGGTTTCTACGTGAGGCATAGATGCGAGCAGACGGATTACGGCTTCGTCGGTCTCGATGTTGGTCATGGATTTCTTAGGATCGGTGGAATGAGAGCGGACGCGAAGCTCCTTATAAACAAAACGCGTGATGCCGGCCTGCAGACAATACTTGAGACAATTTTCGCAAGTGGCGACGCGGTTATAAATTGTGCAACCAGACAAATCTTGGTGCGCGAACAAGACGGCGTTCATTTCGGAGTGAATGGCAAAATAGTATTTCATCGGGCGTTCCTTTAAGGTCATTTTGGACTCGTCGGCACCCTGGATCATGCCGTTATAGCCAAGCGATACGACGCGTTTGTTTTGGTCCACAATCACGCAGCCCATTTTGGACGATGGGTCTTTAGACTTTTCTGCCACGGTCTCGGCAATTTTCATGAAGTATTCATCCCACCGACGTTGTTTTTCGTTCATAACTCCTCCAGTTTTATTAATTATAGCATATCCCACGAGAAAATAGGAGGTTCTGTCGCCCCTGTTATTTTACAATTTTTGGGTGGGGGGTTGATTTTTTTAGTGAAATGTGACTATAATACAGCACTAATTAAATGGAGGATTTTATGCCAAAAAAATTACGCAAAATTATCAAACCAAAAGTGAGGGTTCTTGCCGCGGTAATTATGCTCACGGCGGCAGCAATATGCACAATGAAAGCGCCGGCGGTAAGTGCGGCGAGCTGCCCGGATGTGAAAATTATTTTTGCGCGGGGGAGCGGAGGGGAGAGATGGACGGACCAAAATTATTTGGCGTTCAAAAATGAGATTGAAAACAAAATGACTTTTGATGGGGTGACGTATGAGTTTTTGGACCTGGACTATCCGGCGATTGGAATCGGCGCGCTCGACGTTCTGGTTGGGACCTACGCGGGGGCGGGCGATAGTTACGAATTTGGAAAAAGCGTGGATACTGGAGTGAGGAATTTGATGGCGGAGATTAACGGCGGGACGTGTGCGGAGACAAAATACGTGATTGCAGGATATTCGCAAGGTGCGATGGTGGTTTCCAGGGCGATACATAGCCTGAATCCAGACAAGATTATCTTTGCGGCAACGATAGGAGATCCGAAAATCTACCTGCCGGAGGGGAAGGCGTGGTTTGGGTCGTCGCTCTTTGGCGTGGGGAAAAATTATTTGAAAACTGGCGCGATTCCGGCGGCGTGCAAGAACGAAAATTTGTCAGAATACCGTGCGTATGTACCAGATTGCTATGCGTATGAAGGGCTGCTTGGGAGTTACCAGCCGTATCAGCCAGAAGGATATAGCAAAAAGCTGGGGACTTGGTGCAATAAATATGATATTTTTTGCTCGTCGTATTTTAGTGTATCTAGCCACACGGCGTATGTATCTGAGCATATTTATGATGATGTCGGGAAGGTCATCGTGAACAAAATCGCGGATACGTTTGATGTGGAGGGACAATATGTGTCTGCACATGATACGGTGTTTCTGATTGATTCTACCGGGTCGATGGAGAATATAATTAATAAATATATAAAAGAAGCCCTACGGCTTGCAAAAGAGACGCTTGATGCCGGCGGGCGAGTGGCACTCTATGATTTTAAAGATGTGAGGCAGGGCTATTATCCGAACTTACATTGTGGTTTTGATGATTGTACCTATGAGATATTTGAAAGTAAGTTAAATGCGGTTCGGGCAGAGAACATCAAGGATGGTGGTGATTGGCCAGAGTCGGATTTAAATGCAGCACTAACAGCGATGAACGAGCTAGAGTGGCGAGTGGGAGCAACAAAATCGCTCGTGATATTGACTGACGCTTCTTATCACAATCCGGATTTGGACGGAACAACGCTCGATCAAGTAGTGGCGCTTTCAAAAATGATTGATCCGGTGAATATTTACGTAATAACGCGTGGCGATGTAGTTTCGTATTACGAGGAAATGACCGAGCGGACGGATGGGCGCGTGGCGGTGATTGGCGTGGATGAAATATCTTTGACTGATTATATAGTGGCGCGGTACGACTCTCTGCCGAGAGTGGAGGACTGGGGATATGGTGATGAAGATGTGCCAGAAATTGAAGTGACGCGCGTGGTGGATGATGGCGACAATGTGCGCGTGGAATTTGAAAGTAGCGGCGGGCGGGCACTAGTGATTTTGAATGAAGCGATTTTAGGGATATGTGAGGATGATTTTGTGATTGTGGGCGACCTGGAGCGTGGGCGCGAAAATACTTTGCGGCTGGTAGCATTGAGTGAGACGCGAAGGGGAGAAATGGTTGATGTGGTGATTGAGACGCTTGATGAACCAGAGTTGGAGTTTGTGCCAAAAGCGCCGGATACTGGAAGAATGTAGTTTATGCGGCGGTGAGATGCCAGTGGTCGCCGTATTCGCATTTATAGACGCCTAGTTTGGTGGTCATATGATGATCGTATTCGGCGACGCGGGCAGCGAGCTCGGCTTCTTCTTTGGTGCTATAGCAAATTTTGTGGGTCTCACCAACCCAACAACGTTCTGGTTCATAGAAGCCGTATTTTGGATGTTTGTTTTGTGCCATATCTTTTCATTATAGCACACTTTGGGATTTTTGTCAATTTTATATCTGTTATCGGGATGGGTTATGATGGCGAAAAAGTGCTTGAAATGTGGGTTTTATAATGCTATAATGGTTTTATAAGTAATAGGAGATATGATGGGTAAAATGATGAAGCGGATTGTAAGCGTTTGCGCTGTTATGATGCTCGTAGCGGCAAATCTCGTGCCGATGCTAAGGGCGAGCGCGATTGACAATCAGGAAGAATATGCGCGGATTTTGATGCGTGGAGCGACGGCTTTTGCGAATGATGGATTGAATTATACTTTTGCCTACGAGGGCGGCGAGGTAGCAGTGACTGGGTTTACGGAGCAACCGACGGTGGAGCTTGACCAGAACTGGAACTTTGGCGACCATGTTGGGGAGATGTTGATTATTTATACGAAGGATGAGGCGGTTACACTCACGGCTACGGCTAATGCGCGGCTGTATGTCGGTGGGTATGAAGTGGAGCTAGTAAATAATACTCACGCGATAGAAAATATGCAGGCCAATGAGACGTATGATATGGATTTTGTATTCAGTGATGAGCCGGGGCCGGCTCCGGGGAATACCGAAGCGACGATTAGGCTGAGTGGCGAGGGCGACTATACGGAGACAACGTTTGCGATCAATGATGGGTGGCTTTATCAGATGATGCCGGAGGACGCTGTGGAAGGTGAGGATTATAGCGAAGCGACTTATTGGTATGATAGCGATAATGAAGATACGACGGTAGATTTCATGTTTGCGACGCTATGGCATCTTAAGTTTAATGGGGCGATTACGATTAATGGTACAGCCTATAATGTGTCGGATTATGTTGATTATAGCGATAAGGTAGACTATCTAGATCATTATGCTGGGCAGATTGTGAGTTTTACGATTGAGAATGTCGCCAAAAATGATGTTTACGAGATCAGCGTGGATGTAGAGAGAAATGAAGACCAGTTTATTGGGAACTTCCTTTGGACGGCGGACCCAGCGCAAAAGTGGGAGCGGAATTGTTTCTTTGACGAGAATGATGAGGTAGTTTGCGAATATATCCTAGATGAGAATGGCGATAAGATTCCAGGGAGGGATTATATCGGGAACGCGTCGTTGACGCTCGTGGAGATTTTCTACGAAGTTGGCGGGGTAAATTATGCTTGTAATGTGGATACTGGAACTTGCAAATGGTGGTCGGCCAATAATCCGGATGATGTGAATAGTTGTAGTCTGGAAGATGAAGATTGTAGCGTACCATATGTGGAGTTTTACGCTGGGAACGAAGATTACGATGACGGATCGCTGGTGATTCCGGCGGGGGCGTTTATCACTATGCGGATTGTGCCAGATTATGGATATCAAGTGATGAACGTGAATATGAGCGAGCTCACGACTTCGGAAAATGGTGTGGGGGAGTTTACGTTTGAGGTGCCGGGCGGGGCAGCATATTTCGTGGCTGATGTGGTGCCGGTAGAAGACACGGTGAATGCGAAAACGGATTTGGTGACGAGCGGTTCGATTGAGCTTGGCGACGACCAAACGACTTTGACACATGGTTCGGCGAGGCTTGATGTCGCGGACGTGGAGCTAAGTGATGACAACATTGCGGCGTTCGAAGAGGCGGCAGGAGATTATGAGATAAAGAATTACTTGGATATTTCGCTTTACAATATGACTTGTCGTGGGGCGGAGACTTGCACGGGAACAGATGAGGATTCTTGGAACGAACGGATTAGCGATTTGAACGAGCCTGCGATGATTACTTTGCAGCTTGAAGATGGCGTGGACGGAAATGAGATTGTGATTGTGCACGAAAAACATGATGGGACTTATGAAATTATTGAGACGATTTACGATGCGGAAACGAATACGATTTCGTTCATGACTTCGAGCTTCTCGAACTACGCGATTGCCTCGCGGACAGTGGCAACCCCAGACACTGGTGAAACGACCGAAATGATGTCGGCGTCAATGAGCGTGAAGATGATGGCGTTGATTTCTGCCGTGGCGGTGGCTTCGGTGCTGGTGATTATGATTGATAAAAGACTCTTCAAACGCTAGACAAGAACGCATAAAAACAGCCAGTGAAAACTGGTTGTTTTTATTTCGAAATTATGGTATAATTGTCGTTATGATTTTGAATAAAGATTTAATTCGCAATGTAGCGATTATTGCGCACGTCGACCACGGCAAGACTACGCTGGTGGATGGGCTTTTGAAGCAGTCGCATACTTTTCGGGATAATCAGGCGGAAATGCAGCAGACTCTGATCATGGATTCTATGGATCAGGAGCACGAGCGAGGGATTACAATTACCGCGAAGCAGACTTGCGTGTATTATGATGGCTATAAGATTAATATTATTGATACGCCGGGACACGCGGATTTTTCTGGAGAGGTAGAAAGAACGCTCAACATGGCGGATGGCGTACTCCTGATTGTGGATGCGCAGGAAGGGCCGATGCCGCAGACAAAGTTCGTGCTGTCGAAAGCGCTGTCGCTGGGGCTGAAGCCGGTGGTGGTGATTAATAAGATCGACAAGTCGGCGGCGCGTATTGAAGAAGTGCTAGGCGAAGTGGAGAGTTTGTTCCTGGAACTTGCTACGGACGAGTCACAGCTGAATTATCCGGTATATTATGCGATCGCGCGAGAGGGGCGGGCTGGAAAAACGACGGAGCTTGACGATGATCTCCACGTGATTTTTGACGCTATTATTAATGATATTCCGGCGCCTTCGGTGGATGCGGATGCTTCGAACGCGCAACTTCTGGTGGCGGCGCTCGCGGCAGATAATTATCTTGGGAAGTATTGCATCGGGAAAATCTTCCGCGGTCGGCTGAAAAAGGGTCAAAGTGTGAAGATTTTGCACGAAAATACTATAAAGAATGCTAAGATTGAAAACTTGTTTATTTATAAAGGTTTAGGTAGGGAAGAGGTACAAGAAGCGATTGCTGGCGATATTGTGGCTATTACCGGAGTTTCCGAGGCAAACATTGGCGATACGATTGCGACGGGTGATAATCCGGAGGCGCTACCGACAATCGAGCTGGAGGCACCAACGCTGTCTATTTATATTGGGCCAAATACGTCGCCACTAAAGGGGCGCGAGGGTGAGTTTACGACTTCGCGGCAGATTGCGGAGCGGCTTGAGAAAGAACTAGAAACAAATATTGCTTTGAAGCTGCAGCCGGATGGGCTGGGTTATAAAGTTTCTGGGCGGGGAGAGCTGCATCTTTCGGTTTTGATTGAAACAATGAGGCGCGAAGGCTACGAGCTAGAGGCGGGGCGGCCGGAAGTGGTATATCGTGAGATTGACGGCGTGAAATCGGAGCCGATTGAATCTCTGACGATAGAAGTGGCACCGGAGTTTGTAGGTGCAGTATCTCAAGAGTTGGGCGTGCGTAAGGCTGAACTAAAATCTCAAGAGCTTACAACAACCGGCGCAACGCGGTTTGTGTATGAGATTTCGACGGCGGCTCTAATCGGGCTACGCAACAATCTATTGACTGCTACCAAAGGTACGGTGATCATGTCTTCGATTCCGTCTGGATATCGGCCGGTGGAGGGAAAATATCGTCCAGAGAGAAATGGGGCGCTGATTGCCTCCGAGTCTGGCGTTTCTACGGCCTATGCGCTAGATGGCGCGCAGGCGCGGGGCGTGTTATATATACCGCCGCAGGTGCCAGTCTATCAGGGGATGATTGTGGGACTTTCCAATAAGAAAGAAGATCTGGATATCAATGTTTGTCGCGAAAAACAGCTCACCAATATGCGGACGCATGCTTCGGACGGCGCGATTCAACTGACGCCATACACTCAACTTTCGCTGGAACAGTGCCTGGATTTCTTGCTAGACGATGAGCTCCTAGAGGTGACGCCGAAATCCTTGCGGCTTCGCAAGCGGCAGCTTGATCCAATTAAGCGGAAGCGAGAGAACCGTGCTAATTGATTCGCATTGTCATTTGCACGATAGGCAGTTTTTCTCGGAGGAGCAGGCGGAGACGATGCTTATGAACGCGCAAAAGAACGGCGTGGAGAAGATCGTCTGCATCGGAACCGACCCGTTGGATTCGCTGGCGGCGAGGGATTTTGCGGCGGCGCATAAGAATGTTTATTGGACTTACGGCGTGCATCCGGAAGAAACTACTAAAGCGGGTGGAGTGGACTTTGTGCTACCAAAAGAGCATCTCCCTGTAGCCATTGGCGAAGTTGGACTAGATTATCATTCCGAGGGGTATTTTCGGGATGCACAGATTAGGCTGTTTGAAGAGATGCTGCAGCTTGCCATGGATAATGATTTGCCGCTGTCGTTTCATGTGCGGAATGCGTTTTCGGATTTCTTTGCGGTGATAGAAAACTTTCCGAATGTGCGCGGAGTGGTGCATTCATTTACGGATAGCAAGAAAGTTCTGAAGCGGATTCTTGAGACGACGGACTTTTATGTGGGGGTGAATGGCCTGGCGACGTATTCGACTTTGCCGACGCCGCCGCTAGAGAGGATTTTGCTAGAGACGGATGCACCTTTCTTGACGCCTGTGCCATTTCGTGGTATAATAAATGAACCAGCCTATATTCGCAATATTGCCGAGTGGCTAAGCGAGAAACTAGGCGAGGATTTTGCTAAAATTGAGCAGGAGACCACTAGGAATGTCGAAAACCTCTTCAGAATTTGAAATCCCAGAGTTTGCCAGGATGCCGGCATATAGTTTTGAAGAGATAAAAGCACAACTCAAGGCGGTCAAAGAGCTAAATACGATCGCCGAGGAGATTGAAAAATGCCGACAAAGAAACTCTTAGACGTGTTCAATCTGCCGGTGATGAGGCAAAAAATCTTGGGGGAGCAGTATTCCAACAAGCTCTCTTACGATGAACTCGTGAATGCGGAGAGCGAGTATGGCCGGACGATTTTTGGGCCGATTCCAGAGGGGCATCGGCGCGAGTTTTTTATGCATCGGAGCAATGTGTGGGTGTGGCATGAGAGCTGGAAGAACAAGAATGGCCTAGCGCAAGATGTGACGATTCGGTATGAGGTGCGGCCGGACGGGGTTTATAAAAAACCACAGGGCGGAACCTATGAACGACTGGGCGGGCGCGAACTGGATAATTTTGTGAATGCCGCTAAAATGTATTACGAACTTGTGAAGGAAAAAATGTATAGCTAGCTGGTTTTGTGATACAATAAGATTATGGATGAAGAAAAAACCAAAATTGAGATAAAAGTAGAGGAAAAGCCTAGCCCAGAATCAAAGTCTGGCAAGAAAAAAGTTGGAATTATTGTATTTTGTCTTGGCATGGTGACATCAGTGGCTGGCCTCACGTTTTTCTTGGTGAATTTGTTCACAGAACCGGGACTTCGCGATGCGGAATATTTGGTAGAAATTGGAACATGGACGAGGAAAGATCAACCAAGCGTGATTTGGCAGTTTACAGAGGTGGGAAAGGGAACGCTCACGACCAATGCGCACACGAATGACTACGATTTTATCTGGGCGATTAGTGGCGATAAGCTAGAAGTTGAGACAGAGTGGCTGCACAACCTTGAAGACGAGTTTTCTTACGTGCTATCTCAAGATGAGCCGGAGCTCATCTTGAATGAAAGCATCGTGTTTGTGCCGGCTAACTAGTGTGGCGCTATTTGCCTAGCTAATATCTATCTCCGTACCGCAAGTGGCATTGATGCCGAGATTTGAAAGCACGACCATTTCGTCGTCCGTAATCATATGGGTGGCGTGAAGTTCAGCACCAGAGAGCTTATCGAGATTGTCAAGAAGTTTTTTCACGACTGGATTGGTGGTGCTACAAATCGAGAGAGCAATCAACACTTCGCCAAGTTTCAGGTAGCTTTCTTTGAAGTTGCTGGTTTTGTTTTTGATTTCCAGAATCGGCTCGAGAACGGCTGGCGCAATGAGATCGACTTCATCGGGAATTTTATTAATAACTTTGAGTGCATTGAGAAATGTGGCAGAAACAGGGGAAAGATAGCCGGTTTTGCGGCCTGTGATGTGTTTTTTCCCGATACTGATAGAAGCGCTTGGCAGATTTCCGGAGTTTTGACGCTTTGCTTCGGCCATGGCAACGACTGTGCGGTCTTGTTCCAAAATGCCAAGCTCGTTCATGAGAAGCTTGATGCGCTCTGGAACTTCTGGCGCAACGATGCCTTTTTTAAGATCGGTAAGCGCGCGGTAGTAGCGGCGGATGATTTCGTCTTTGGCGGCTCTTTGCACGGCTTTGTCGTCGGTGATACATTCGCCGATGACGTTCACGCCCATGTCGGTAGGGGAGAAATAGACATCTTTGCCAGTGATGCGATGGAGAATCTCCTTTAGAACTGGGAAAGTCTCGAGATCACGGTTGTAATTGATGGCGGTGGTGCCGTATTTTTCCAGGTGAAAATGGTCAATCATATTGACGTCGCCAAGATCGGCCGTGGCGGCTTCGTAGGCGACGTTGACCGGATGTTTGAGTGGCAAAGACCAGACTGGAAAAGTCTCGAACTTGGCGTAGCCGGCGTTAACGCCGTTTTTGGACTCATGGTAAAGCTGGCTGAGCGCCGTAGCGAGCTTGCCAGAGCATGGGCCAGGGGCGGAAACCACCACGAGCGGTCTTTCTGTCTTGACGAATGGATTGGCGCCGTAGCCTTCGTCGGATACAATGGTATCAACATCGGTTGGGTAGCCTTTGGTAAACGTGTGAAAATAGGTCTTGACCTTATAATCTTTGAGTTTTGCGGCAAAATCTTTGGCTTTTTTCTGGCCATTAAACATCGTAATGACGACGCTACTCACGAAAATGCCCTTGGCGCGCAGGAATTCGATCAAACGCAGGACTTCGGTCTCGTAGGAAATCATGTGGTCGGCGCGGATTTTGGAGTTTTCGATGGCGCTGGCGTTGATACATAAAATGACCTCGGCGTCGTCCTTGAACTCCTGAAGGAGACGAATCTTGAGGTCTGGTAAGAAACCGGGGAGAGTGCGAGCAGCATGTTGGTCGTCGATCAGCTTGCCGCCGAATTCTAGATAGAGTTTGTCAAACATTGCGATGCGTTGTTTGATTTTTTTCTTTTGGATTTTTAGGTATTTTTCGGCATCAAAGCACTTTTTTGTCACTGGTCCTCCTTATCATTATTTTATTATATCATAGGATTTTGATGATGGGGCATTTTTGCTAATTTTCTTTTTTGTAAAAATATGTTATAATATACTTATGATATATTTGGATCATGCGGCGGCGACGCCAATGTCGGACAAAGTTATTGAGGCGATGAGGCCGTATTTTTCGCATGATTTCTTTAACCCGAGCGCAGCGTATTTGCCGGCTAAAAAAGTGGCAGCGGATTACGAAGCCGCGAAAGCTACTATCGCACACGCAATTGGTGCCAAAGCTGCCGATCTCGTTATCACTGCCGGCGCAACAGAGGCAAACAATCTCGCATTTAACGGCATTTCGCGCGTCCTATATCTTGAGACCGAGCATGATTCTGTTCGTGAAGTCGCAAAGCAGCGTGGTGGCGTGGCCATCAAGGTTCTACGGTCTGGACTGATTGATCTAGAAGATTTGAAAGCCAAAATCACCGACGAGACCGAGCTCATCTCGGTGGCGCTTGTAAATGGCGAGATTGGCGTGATCCAGCCGCTCGCCGAAATCGCAGCGATTATCCGCGAGGTGCGGCTAGACCGCCTGAGGCGCGGTATCAAGACTCGTTTACTGCTCCACTCCGACGCATCACAGGCACTCAATTTGCTAGACGTGAGTGTCGCGCGGCTCGGCGTAGATTTACTTACTCTGAATGCTGCCAAAATCTACGGTCCAAAAGGTGTCGGCGCGCTCTATGCTTCGCACGAGGCAAAGCTCTCGCCAGCAATTATTGGCGGCGGCCAGGAAAACGGTCTTCGCTCTGGCACCGAGAATGTCCCGGGCGTGATTGGTTTTGCTAAGGCAATAGAACTAGCAAAAGAGCATCTGAATGGTAACCGCAAAAAATACGCTGAACTTAAGCGTACTTTGCTAGCCAATTTACAGGGGTACGAGCTAATCGTCAAAAAGCATCAGCTTGACAATTTCGTGAATTTGTGCTATAATGGTATAGATGGAGAACGTTTAGTTTTCTTGCTTGAGGATCACGAAATCTATGTGGCAACTGGTGCCGCCTGTGCCGCTTCAAAGGGCGAAAAATCACACGTTCTAAAAGCCATTGGGTTGTCTGATTCCGAAATCGCTGGCTCGCTCCGGCTTACGCTTGGTGAGACCAACACCAAGGAGCAGCTAGAGGAGGCCGCGCGTGTAATTAACGAAGTCGTCGCAAAGGAGCAAAGGAGGCTCTATGACTAAAATGTACGAGGAGATGACGGTCGCGGAGGGGAACTCCCGCGGAGACTTGGCGACGCGGGGAAGGACAGCGACCGGCAGGACCCCCGCTCGGGTTTTTGTTGGCATGAGCGGCGGTGTAGATTCTTCCGTTGCAGCGATGCTGCTTCTTAACCAAGGTTACGACGTTACCGGCATTTACATGAAAAACTGGAGTCGCGATCTTCCTGGCATGAAATGTCCTTGGGCCGAGGACCTCGCCGACGCCAAACGCGTAGCGGTGAAGCTCGGGATTCCTTTTGAGGTCTGGGATTTTGAGGACGCCTACCGCGAAAAAGTCGTGGAGTATATGCTCCGCGAGTTCAAAGCTGGCAACACGCCAAATCCCGACGTGATGTGTAACCAAGAAATCAAGTTCAAATTGTTTTACGAAAAAGCGATGGCGCGGGGGGCGGACTTTATTGCTACCGGCCACTATGCTAGGAAAATAGACGGCAAGCTAGCGCGGGCAGTGGACGAGAATAAAGACCAGACCTACTTCCTTTACCGCATTTCTAAAGAAGCGCTAGAGCACACTTTATTCCCGATTGGTGAAATGCTGAAGCCAGATGTCAAAAAACTGGCCGAGAAAAATGGTCTCCACAATGCCTACAAAAAAGAATCTATGGGTGTGTGCTTTGTGGGCGAAGTCGGTATGAAAGATTTCCTGAAAGAATATATCGATATCGCGCCAGGCGAGATTCGTGAGGCCGAAACCGAAAAAGTGCTCGGATACCACGAGGGCGCAGTGTTTTATACGATTGGCCAGCGTCACGGATTATATTTGTCTGGCGAGAAAGGCGCTGTAAACGACGGCCTGCCGTACTACGTCGTGAGAAAAGATCTCGCGCACAACATCGTCTATGTTTCCAAAAATCTCAATCACTCCGCCATCTGGACAAAAGAGCTAAAACTAAAAGATGTCTTTTTGCGTGGCTATTTAAGCGAGGCTAGGGTACTAGTGCGTCTTCGTCACCGCGCACCTTTAGTACCAGCTAAATTTGATGGCGAAACTTTGACTTTCGAAAGTGAAATCAAACGCCCAGCCAGCGGACAATCTGCAGTTTTGTATGACGGCGAAATATGCCTGGGTGGCGGAATTATCATCTAAGGCTTGGTGCATTCTGTGCTATAATTATTTTATGAGAATAATTGAATCTAAGATCGATAAAGCTGAGCTGTTAAAATCGGAAATAGTTTTTGACGGCCCAATGATAAAAGCTGTTGTAGATATTGCCAAAGGAGTAGTAGCGGTCGATGCTGGTCTGCATGCTGATTTGGAACGATTTTTATTAGAACATGGTTCGGAGCAAGATAACCTTTGGGGGATTAACTTATATCCGGAAGATACTCCTGATGATTTTGTAGAGTTTGATTCTATGATAAATGTACGTCCACGCCAGAATAATCGGAGTCGATATGTCGAAGATGCAGAAACTAGAGCAAAAATTTTAGAGGTAGTGTACAAATGGTTGAATTAATTCAACATAAAGGATTAGAAAGCGAGTGGAAAAACCACTCCCTCTACTGGCAATTGGCAAACATCGGCAGCGAGGTGTCACGGTCGCTCAATAACATCAATAAACCAGCGCGATTTCAGGGGGCATATGAACGTGCATTGGAGCTTTTTGACATTACAATAGAATATGCAGCTGAGTCAGAAACACCAGCGAGGCTAGGTGAAATTTGCCGCGCGCGCGAAGAGTTTTGTGACTATTTTGATGGTAATTCTTGGAACACTGACCCCATCAAAATGCAACGATATTATGACCAATTTGCTACGATTTGCTAGTCTTTTCCTAAAGCTTTGTCTAGCTCGACATCAAACGTGGCACGATCGACGCAGATTTCTTGGAACTTTTTAACCATGGCGTCGAATTCGGGGTTGTCAAAAAACATTTTCTTGACACCATAGGCGCCTTTATTGGCAAATTTGATGCAAATTTTTTCGTAGCAGAAATCACGGGCTTCGGACTCGGTTTTGTCTGGATAAATATGACGATTGTAAGCGTAGGCGCGGCGCATAATGTCGTAGCAATCGGTGTCGCGATCGGCGGAGGAGACGATTTTTCCGTAAATTGTGGCTGGAACAAGCTCGTTTGAAGCGCGATGGTCCATAACGGCGTCTGCCATAACACGAAGTTTGGCGCGCGAAAAATGGTCTTCGATAAAATCGTCGTCAAGTAGCCATGCAGCAGAGATGAGATGATGAAGCTTGTTGTTTTTCTCGCGACCGAGATCGTGATACGAAGCAATGACGAAACTCATGTCGTAATCGATTTTGCGTGGATTTTTCAACTCCTCAGGGAGATTTTTAAAATCTTTTGCTGTAGTCTTGATGCTGCCGTCGTTAATGCGCTTAGCGAGATCGAGGCTGCGGCGGGCGACGTTTTTAATATGGTCGAGGCCATGGCCATTGGCAGGGTTATATCGCGAGAAGATATTATCCCTAATATAATCTACGATTTCGGGATTTAGTACGCTATAATCTGGCTCCATTTTACTCCTTAAATTTGACTTTTTAGCATAAGTGTGATATAATTACAAGATAGGGTGTATTCTTATTCTAGTACAGCTTTGATGCGGCGGACGCCGGCGGATGATGACTCTTCTTTGACGATTTTGAAATGGCCGATGACGCCGGTATGCTCTACGTGCGGGCCGCCACAGACTTCGCGGGAAATTGGAGAATCAAAATCGCCGATGGTGTAAACTTTGAGTTTTTCTGGATATTTGTCCCAGAACTGGCCGTGGGCCTTCAGGACGTCACGCGCGTAGGATTTATCGTACTCATCAAACACTACTGGCAAATCAGCTTTAATCCACTCGTTGACTTGGGCTTCGACCTTGGCGATTTCCTCTGGAGTGAGCTTGTGGTCGCAATTAAAATCAAAACGTGTGCGCTCGGCGGTGGTATTGGAACCTTTTTGTGAAATGTCGGAAGCGACGTGTTTTTTTAGCGCTGCCAGAAGAAGATGCGTGGCGGTGTGATATTTGATGGTTTTTTCGCCGTGATCTTCGAGGCCGCCTTTGAACATACCCTTGGATGCGGTCTGAGAGCGTTCGCGCTGCTCTTTGAGGGCCTGATCGAACTCGGCCCTATAATCCGACGTGAGGTCGATGCCTTCGCGATAGCATTCCTCGACAGAAAGCTCAAGAGGAAAACCGTAAGTGTCCTGCAGCTTGAACAAGTCGTAACCTGAGAGGGCGGTGTTTTTGGCCGATGCCGCGGAATCGGATGAACGTGCCATTTTTCGCAATTCCTTGAGGCCTTTATTCAAGGTGGTGCGGAAGGCTTTTTCCTCTTTTAAAAGTACATCAAGGGCCATATCGCGATGAGTAAGGATGCTATCTGGGAGTTCTTTGTAGTTATCGGCGACGATCGGGACGATTTCGGAAAGGAAATTAGTGGAAATGCCGAGATCGAGCGCACGAAGAATCGCGCGGCGAATAAGGCGACGCATCGCATAGCCTTGGGTCTTGTTGGATGGTGTGAGACCTTGCGCGGCCAAGAGATATGCGCCACGGACATGGTCGGCAATGACGCGCATTTCGTCGGTATTGGTGTCGTAGCTTTTGCCGGAGATTTCTTCAAGCTTGTCGATAATCGGCTTCATGAGAGAAATCTTAAAAACGTCAAACGAGCCGATCGCGGCCGCGGCGATACGCTCAAGACCGCCGCCAAAGTCGACGTTTTTGTGCTGAAGCTCTTCAAAATTACCATCCGGCAAACGGCGATACTGCATGAAAACTTGGTTGCCGATTTCCATAAAGCGCGCACCATCAGAGGCCGGGTGGGCAAGGCCGTATTTCTCGACGTCTTGCTTGTCTTCGCCGAAGTCATAAAACACCTCGGAATCCGGGCCGCATGGGTCGCCAAGCGGAGTCGTCTCGATACCGCCGCCGCGACTCCACCAGTTTTCGTGGTCGTCGTAGAAGAAAATGCGCTCGCCAGGCTTGATGCCGCGCTTGTCGCCGTTTTCTGCTGAGCCGATTTCGGCGATTTTGGCGTCGATGCCGGCTTCCTTAAACACTTCTTGCCAGATGCGTGCCGCTTCTTCGTCTTTTGGGATACCGTACTTTTCGTCGCCAATGAAGCAGGTGACGTAGATTTTGGCCGGGTCTAGCCCAACGATTTTCGTCAAAAACTCAAAGAAATTACGGATTTGCTCTTTTTTGAAATAATCGCCGAGGGACCAGTTGCCAAGCATCTCAAAAACCGTGGTGTGGCGCGGATCGCCAACGTCCTCAATATCCTGGAGGCGCATGGATGGCTGAGAATCTGTGAGGCGCGTGCCGTCTTTATGTGGCTCGCCAAGGAGATAAGGAAGCAAAGGCTGCATACCGGAGCCAGTAAAGAGCGTGGTTGGGTCGCCCTCAAGCACGAGCGGGGCTGGCTGAATGATTTTGTGGCCTTTTGAGACTTGATAATCTAAGAACTTTTGACGAATTTCATTTGCATCCATAATGTATTAATTATACCATATCTGCAGGAAAAAGTCCCCCTGAGGGGGACTTTTGGTTAGAATTTGAAGCGGAAGCCGTAGCCTTCGAAGACCGTGCGGAGTTGGGTGGAGTTCTCGAAACGAATGCCGGTGAGGCCGGCACGCCGGGCAACATCTAACTTGATCTCGGAGTCGTCGATATAAATCGCCTCGCACGGTTCGATGCAGAGATCCTGCAACACCTCAGCGAAGAACTCGTCCTGGAGCTTGGTCAGCCCGAGATCGCAAGACCAATATTCATCGTTCGTGAAGCGGAAGAGCTCCGGATGCCAGGAACGCACCTCGTTGATCCTCTCGTTGCTGTAGTCGGAGAGGATATAGAGCTCGGGCGGGTTGCCAGCGTCCACGATGACGGTGTCGTCCAGCGAAAACTTCGGGTTGATGATGTCCGGGTAGGCCACGATGCTCTTCAGAAGCTCCAGCGTGCCTGGTATGGTCTGCTTGATGGCTTCGGTAAGAGTTGCCTTGGCCTCATCTGGCCCAAACGGCCATGGATTCACATCGGTTTGCTCTTCGTGCAGTAAAAAGTATTCGTCCCAGAAAAAATCTTCGTGGATCTCGCCTCTGAGGAGCGCCTGATACTCGACCGACAACTCAGCCAAGCGCCGCTTGCAACGGAGAAATACGGAGTCGCCGTATCGCTCTTTGATGATGAGGGCAGCCTGCTTGGCGCCACCCACGAATACCCCGGAAAGATCGGACAAAATAACCATTTTTTGTTTCCTCCTTCAAATCTGTTAATGTGCGTACCTCTGGCTTACCTTTTTCTCGTCCCCCTTTACGATATTTTTGGTACAAAAATGCCAGATAAGTTCCATTATATCACTTTTGTGGTTTTTTGTCAATGAGGGGCCATTATGGTTTTAAACATAATGCTTCACCAAAACTTTTACTACCAAGCAAGAGTCTAATTTGTGATCTTGCAGCTTCATTGAGTTGCGCAATTCTCTCTGACTGAGGGAGTCCGTTTTTGATTAGCTGTGCGTTGATGTTTTCTAGATTGTTAAGGATGATGAGTTGCAATAAATCTGCATAATCACGAATGTTGCCGTTTTCGGCCAAATCGGGGTTTTGGTCACGCCATTCTTTGGCAGTCATACCAAAGAGGGCAACATTGAGGAGGTCGGCTTCTTCAGCATAGACGAAACGTTTTTGTTTTTCGGTGATGGTTGGGATGATGTTTTCTTTGATAGCGTCGGTCTGGATGAGGTAATTAGCTTTTGCAAGTAGGCGATTAGCGTGCCATTCAAGTTTCTCGTGATATTGTTCGTTCTTTTTAAGGCGTTCAAATTCGCGGATGAGGTAGAGTTTGAACTCCGGACTAAGCCACGAGGCAAATTCAAAGGCGATATCTGGGTGGGCGAAGGTGCCAATACTGTATCTTCCACCCCTAGAAATAATACCACTGGCGTTTGTGGATGCAATCCACCTTCTTGGACTAAGAGTAAAGGCATTGCAGCCAACTTCATTGGTTTTAATTGCGCGATATTCCGCGAAATTAAAATTTGGATTGTTGATTTTTTCCCATAAACCAAGAAAATTAAAGGTTGTTTTATTGCTAAGCCAATGCACTATGACGTCCGAAGGCTTCTCCGTGTTTGCATATTTTGCTAGATCTGTTAGTGATATATAATCGACTTGACCGATTCTCATAACACCAATGTTATTTTGGTTGACTTTGATTGTAGTGATGGTTTTTGTGGGCATAAAACTCCTTATTAATTGTGAAGTTACCCTAGCATACTTATAAAAAATATACAACCCCCTACCTGGGTAATTTTTGGGTTTTCAGGTGGGGGGTTGAAAAACGTTGCGCCGTGTGGTATAATTGTTCGTTTTTGGTTGGGGGGCTAAGGGAAGAGCCTAACTCGTACGCATACACCGCACTGAGCTACCGGAGTACTTATTGTTGTAGCTGCCGCTGGCCGTACTTCCATTGAAACTCATGAGCCTCGCGTAGTTACCATTGTACCGAGTAGATGTCCACCAGTGGCCGTACGAGTCGACACCGTACTGGGAGCCGGAGTGGAAGTTACCGGTAGTAGTTAAGGAGCCTAGAACACCGGAGAGCCATGCAGGTTTATCTGCTTCACCTGAGTATACTGGGAGTCTCCAACCTTTAGGGCAGATATCGCCTACGGAGTTACCTGTATCGTTGGAACAACCACCGGAAGTACTTGATGTAGAGTTAGTCCTAGCTGTAGCCGCTGGCCAGTTGTAGTAGTATTCTCCATCAGCTGTAGCCATGTATGGTTTACAATAGTCGTTTACCCAGCCGGAGGAGCCGGTGTCGCTTGGGAGGGTGTAGTCGGCGGTGACGTTGGAGTCGGAAGTAGTGAGTTTCGTGCCTCCTGGGAGTTTGAGGTTAGACATCATCCAGAGGGTTTTGGTGCCGTTTAGGGAGAGCATCTTAACGGTATAGCTGGTGCCAGTGCGGGAATCTGGAAGAGTTATGGATTCGCCGACGCTCATGCTAGCAAAGTCGTCAGAGCTGAAGTTTTGCATAGTTGGTTGCTTGGCGACGGTGTCGGAGACGCAGCGTACGAAGTACCCGTAGTACTTGTAGTAGCCGTTGATATTCAGGCTGCCATTGTAGTAGGTCAGGTAGAACTGACCAGTCCTATTGCCCTCAGTAGCAGACCACCAGTACGAGCTCGACGAGTCATTCTGAAGAGAACCATTGTAGTAGTTCCCGGCGTAGAACTTCCAGTTGAAGCGGGCTGCACTTGCAACGTTGCCCATTTCTGCACTGGTTGGGAGACGCCAGCCTTTAGGGCAGATGTCAGAGTTAGCGTTTTCTTTCGTAGTGTTATCACAGACGGTTTGGGCGGAAGCAGCGCAGTAGTTGTACCAGCCACCGGTGACATTGTATGTATTATCAGTGTATGTGCCTGTTACCATGTACGGGGTATCATAGCTATTGGATGGCATGGTACTGGAGGATGGAGTTGTCCAGGAGAGTTTCTGGTTCTTAGATGCTGCGGTGCTATAGATATTGGAGTCGCCTGCGTAGAGAGTGAAACCAGTTGGGAGATAGAGGTTTTGTTCCATGTAGCATTTGCCAGAGATTGTATATGTGAGATAAGAGACACCGGTGCGAGCATCTACTAGGTTTGCGCCACAGGAGGCTGCGCTGGACTCGGCAGCACCTTGGAGAGTGCCAGAATTGAAGTTCCAGGTCGCATAGAGAGTAGTGTCGGCGGTTGGAGTATAGGACGAACCGGCAGAGTAGGTAGTGCCGGAGCCATCCGGGGCGGTGTTCCAACCGGCGAAGGTGGCGTAGGTTGTGCTAGTGTTAGTGGTAGATGCAGTATGGTATGATATTGCGGATGGCAAAGTGACGGATGATGTAGTAAACTCACTACTTGGGGTGCTAGTACCGCCGTTAGCATTAAAGGATACTGTGTACCCGCTGACTGTGCCAGTAAAGGATAGAGTACCTCCACTTGTCGTGCCGTTGTTCGTGACCGTTACGGTTTGCTGGCTGGTGTAACCTGTGCCGGTGCTATAGCCAGAGCAGGTGTAGCCACTTGGACAGGAGACATCGGAGAGATAGTAGTTAGAATCTGGAGTGACCGTAACCATAGCGGAGCCTCCGTAAGGAATGGTGAGACTGTTTACGTTTGACGAAGTGTTGGAGTTTGTAATAGTAATGGCGTAGCTGTTGATACCCCACATGGCGTAAAGGGTGATATCTGGCGTATCAGTATAGATGGTGATGGAGCCGCCTGGCTGATATGTGGTGCCGCTACCATCAATAGCATTGGTGCACGAGTCGGTGTTGTTTGATGTAGTTGGAGCAACAGAACACCAGCCGAGGAAGCTATAGCCGGCTCTGGTTGGGGTGGAGCTGGAGATGGTGATGCTAGTGGAAGAACCAGATTCCAATGCGCCGGTTTGAGGGTTTGGGGAAGGCATGCTTACGAGAGATGCATCGCTTGAGGCAGAGCCAGGATTGAAGGTAATACTATAGGTATTGGCATTAGTAACTGCAGTAAAACTTAATGTAGTTTTGTAACTACCGGCTACAGTATCGGCATCTACTTTGGCAGCAAAAGTAATATCTGTCTCATCGCCATTAGCTAGTGGTGCGGTGGTTTTATTGAGTGGAACTGCGGT
>JAFRBW010000006.1 GCA_017404685.1 Candidatus Saccharimonadota bacterium | reverse complement strand
GCTATATGAGTTAATATTCCACATAGCTTTTAGTGTTACTGATACTACATCATCCATGCTGAAGGTGATGGTGTCGCCTGGAGAGTATTCTGTACCAGTACAAGTGTCATTGGCGTACTCGGTGCTAGTGATTGTGCCGAGGCACCACTTATTAAACGTGTGGCCGGTCCAGGTTGGAACATCTGAGGAAAGCGTAACTGTGGTTGTAGATGCATTATTTAGAGCACCAGATTGAGTTCCTGGGAGGCCGGAAGCGGAGTTTCCGGCAGCACCGGCGTTGTAATAAATCCCGTAGGTGGTTGGGTGAGCAGTGGCAGCGAAGGACATAGTAGTGCTGTAATTACCGGCGGTGAGGCTACTATCTACTTTTGCACCTACGCGAAGATTGGAAGTGACACCATTGGTTTTGGTGTAGATTTCGTCTATCTTAGTGCCATCACTACCAGGAGCGGCAATGTAGGATGTTGCATCATCTTGAGCTAATTTGTAACCCCAACGATTGGTGGTAAAGGAACAGGTGGAGGCAGTAGCGGTTGTACAAGTGAATGTACCGGTATCTGCAAGAGTAGATAATGTACTAGAGCTTGTGGTTCTTAGTGAACCATCGGCATTAGTAGTAGAAAAGTTGAGATAATAGCCAGTAGCATTGCTTGTTGCTACAGTCACATCAAGATCTGAATAACCAAAGACAGGTGTACCGTCTATGTTTGGCTTAATGTTCAAACCCAGGCTTGTTGGGCTAGTAGTTAGGCCATCACCAGCTAAAACAATTTCTAGAGACGGAGTTGCATCTACAGATAATGAGAAGTCTACATCGCTTGAGCCAATCTCGGCATAGGCATTGCAAGAGAGGCAAGCAATGCCTAGAGCTAGTGCAGTAATAATAATCCTGCACGTAGAGTTATTGCTGCATTTTTTGCGCGTATCCAGAATAACTCTACGTGGAGAATTGTTAAGTTTGCCGAGTTTATTTTTAATGTGTTTTATGACCTGCATGTTGCCTCTCTTTGTTAATAATTCTGGGCGGGCCATTTATACAAAAATGGCACCACTAGGTGCGACGTCCTTTAACGTATATAGGATAAAATCGAATACACTGGGACCCTAATGGTGCCATTTTTATATTCCATTTTATCCTAGACCATTTTATTCAAAATGGCGGACGTCGCACTTTAATTATATCACAAAAATCATAATTGCAATAGTGTTTCAAAGAAAATTGTGGCGCTTCTTGGCAGAAGTGTGGTATAATTAGCGTAATGGGATTGGGTGTACTTTACGAGAGGATGTGGTCTTTTTGGAGATTTATGAGGAGATTTGCAAGAGGATTTGGCAGGCTTACAAGCTGTACTGCGGGACGGCATTTGTGTCGCGGAGCGGTTTTGAGCTGGTGGGGCTTACCAAGGCAACGGATGACGCGGAGTCGAAAGCGGAGAAGTTTGTCCGGAGGGGCGAGTCGTCGCTTGAGCACCAGGCCAAGGTGGCTTGGCTCTGCTCGGTGTTTAGCAGCAACTTCCCGGGGTTTTTCGGGAAGAGGCAGTTCAACGAAAGCAGAATCATCTCTAGCGACTGGATCCTGATGACGACTGGGCTGAGTCATGATATCGGCGAAGTCGTCCTGGGGGACATTCCGGACGACGGCAACCCCCTGCATGACACCAAAGATGCCAAGGAGAACGAGGTTTTCCAGAAGATGCTCCAGGGTTACGATGATGACGAACGGGTGGCGCTTTTGGCGGCTTTTACGGAGTTCCAGGACAAGAGCACGCACGCCGGCAAGGCGCTCTTCACACTGGACAAGTTGGATGCTGTGCTGACGCTGATTCTCATGGAGATGTATGGGCGTTTTGGTAGCATCGCTTCAAAACCTGCGCCGACCGACAGCGACATTCACTTTTGGCATGAGACTGGCACGCCGTCTGCGACGGATTGCTGGTGCGCGCACATGAAGTCACTCATCAGAGATTTTCCGGATGCTATAGTTTGGCCGGTTGATGCCCTGCTCACGGTCGCGATTCGCGATGCACGTGGCAAAAACTTCTCCTGGTGGGGACGTGACATCCCCAATTGGCAACCAAAATAATCATACCCTTCCCATTACCCCCGGTTTTCCGGGGGATTTTTATTTATTACTACCGATGCAGAAGTAAGTAGAATAATCGGCGGCGGAGCCGATAATGACGTAGTCGCGCGAGCCGGAGGATGGGACGATGCCATTACTGGTGCAGGCGGCTTTATAAAAAACCGAAATGGTATTACTCTCGCCGGTAACGTAGTTTAACGTTGATGGATCTTCATAGTAGTGTGTCTTGGAATAGTCGGCGTGAAAATCCAGGCTAATCTTTCTGCCTCTAGCGTCGAGGTAATTGTCGCCGAGATAATTATTGTAGAAATTGTTGAGCGGAGTCTCGTCATAGCCGCTGACGTATAATTCCCTGACGTCTTCGTCGTTCTCGTAGGTTGTAGTGATGGTAGGGAGAGCGCCGCGGTTGTTCGTCTGATATTGTTTGATGGCCGTATCTAGGATAGTCATCTTGTTGCGGAGGTTGGAATCGTTACCATAGGCGGAACGATTGACTTCCGTCTTGATGGAGGTGACTGGGTTAAGGTCGATGCCGCCAGAAATGCCGCTTCCAAAGAGATCGACTAGGGCGACGCCGCCGTTGAACCAGCCGCCAAAAACGGCGCCGCAGATTAGGGCGATGATAATCACGATGGTGCCGACGGAGATGCCGGCGAGGATGTAGTTGTTTTTGTTGGATTGGTCTTTAGACTTGGGTTTTACAGGCTCAGCGGGTTTTTCAGTATGATTTTCTGTGGCCGGAGTATGATTTTCCAGGGGTGGAGCGACTGATGGGGCTGGAGTTTTTGTGGCTTCAGCGGGGTTTTGTGGGGCTGATTGTGGGTTGTTTTGTGGTTCCATGGTTTTCCTTTTAGTTAGCTTTTGAACGATTTGGTAGGCCTAATTCTATGAGAGCTTGCTCGGCGGTGGCGGTGTTGGTTGAGACTAGCTCAATGACGACGTTTTTGTATAGCACATCGTAGCTACAATAGTTGGAGGAGCTGGAGCAGTAGTAGAACTTGATCATGTCGTCGGAGTTTTCTAGGATGGTGGAGGACGGCGGGAGGCTGCCGCTAGTGGTGCGGAAATAATCTATCATGCTGCCGTTAATAAAATAAGCGGCGAATTCAAAAGCGTTGTCATCGCTATAGGAGCCGTTATATTCGCAGTAATAGCCTTCCGTGAAGGAGTCCATGATACTTAAGACTTCTTCCTTGTCGAAAGCGGTGATGGTGCCGTTGTGGCGTTCGCAGGTACTCTTGACGAGAGCGGCGGATGGGCCAGTGGAAACGCCGGGGATGCCGATGCTGCCAACGAGGCTAGACCAATCGATAATGCCGAGGGCGGAAAGAATGCCGAGGATAATGGCGGCAATAGCTGCGAGAGCGCCGATGATGATGCCGGCGATGGCGCCGCCGGAGAGTTTTTTCTTGGCTGGGGATGGCGATGGGGCTAATGGTGGTTCTGGAGCTATTGGGATTTCTGGGGCTGCTGGGATTTCTGAGGCTGGCTGTTCTGCCGGTGTGGCCGGAGTTTCCGGCATTACTGGAGCTGCTGGCTCGAGCGGCGCTGGAGCGATTGGTTCGGCCGGTGCTGACGCGATTGGTTCGGCCGGCGCTGGTGGCGCGACCGGTTCTACCGGTTCGGCCGTGTTAGTTTGTACTAAGGGATTATTTTCTGAATCCATAAAAACCTTTTTTAAGCTTATTTTAATTTTAGCATAAGCGTTGCCTAAACTCAAGCTATTTTCGCTTCTTTCCTGTGCCGCCGCGAATATGGAGAATCCGGAAGGCTCTTCTGATGGTTTCGTCAAAGTTATCTACGATGCGGACGTTGTGACCAAAAATCTCACGGAACTCTGGGGTGTATTTGGCAAATTGGCCACAGGCGAGCAGAATTTGCTCGGGAGAAAAGTTACTGATGTTTTTGATTGCCGCACCTAAATCTGCGATAACGTCACTTGGTTCAAGCTTGTCGTCGTCCATAAGGAAGGGCCAATGATCCATGCAAATTGTTTTGGCTCGAACGCGACGCAAAAAAGCGACGTAAGCAAAGTTCCGGGTAATCGGCCGAGTCGTAATGACAAGCGTCTGTTTACGACTGGCGACTCGCCGGGAGTCGAATGAAAAACCTGTGAATTTCTGACTTTTGTACTTGCGACGAAAATAATTGAGACTGGTAGCAGTAAGGAGGTAATTCGCGAAAATTATCAAATCTACTTTTCCGAAATATGGACCAAGGGCCTCTTCGGCAGATTTTCTAATTTCGTGAACGTGTTTAGGGCCAGAACCAGCGCGAGTGGGCCGTTCTATGACTCTGATAATTTCCGCTACCGGCAGCTCGGATTCGAGCTGGTTGGCAAAAAGTTCGCCGCCACTACCGTTGTCGTAAACCACGATTTTTAACATTCTTCATTAGTAACCTTTCTCCTCCGCTTGCAATGATTTTAGCACGAACCAGAGACGGAAAAAAATTAGTTTTTGGAGAAAATAGACAATTGTCTAGTTTCTTGCGACAAAGTTTGGTCAGCGACACAAAAAAATAAGACCCCGGCGGGTCTATTGAAACTGGCGGGTGATGAGGGTTATATTTTTGCTCTGCAAAAATATAAACTTCGGGGCGTCGGCTCGAAGAAAGAAAAGCCAGCTTTTCTTTCTTGCTCGCGCTCCTACCGAAGGCGAACCCCTACGGGGTTCTCGCCCCTCACTCGTCAGAAATTAAATAAAGACCCTACGGGTCTTATTTAATTTCTGGTGGGTGATGAGGGGCTCGAACCCCCGACCTTCTCGGTGTAAACGAGACGCTCTAGCCAACTGAGCTAATCACCCGCTCCTATAATTATACCACATTTCTCTAAAAAATGATATAGTTACATTCCTGTTCTCTTTTGGGCTTTTGGAGTGTGCGTGCTGGAGCTTTCTAGGGGATTTTGGAGCGTGGCTTGTGCGTAGCAAAGTTTTAATCGGTGAGGAAAAATAGGCTACAAATTTTAAAAAACCGGCGCGATGGCCGGCTTTTTAAAATGCAGACTAATCGAGAGTGATGAGTTCGTACTCGCGCGAGCCAGCGCCGAGGCTTTCGGCATATGGAAGGATTTCGCGGCCGAGGCGAGTATCAATGCGCTCTTTGAGTTTTGCGGCGCCTTCGTCTTGGCTTGCCCAGATGAGATCAACGAAGGCCTGGTCGTTCGCGACTGGATCTAGGGACGCGACGATGCCAAGATCCGCCATCACTGGATCGCCTTGATTGGCGTCGCAATCGCAATCAAGCGAAATGTTGTTCATCACAGTAATATAGGCGATTGGCTTGTTTTCGGCTTTTAGGTAGTCGGAAACGGCCGTGGCGGCTTCCGCCATTGACTCGATGAAATCAATTTGCTTTGGCAAATCGCTCCAGACAGCATCTGGATCTTCGCTTTTTCCTGCTGAATGGATGTAGGCTTTGCCGTTTCGCGAGGCGATGCCGATGGATTGGTTTTTGAGATTTGCACCAAAACCGCCCATGGCGTGGCCCTTACCGTGTGCGAGGTTAATGAACGCATCATAATTTTTGAAGTTTTCGCCGACGAGATCGTATTTTAGATGCTTGCCGTTTTTGACGGGAATTTTGAATTCGCCGGATTCGTCCATAATGTCAACCGGTGCAAAGCTGGTGAAACCGTGGTTTTCTGCGACTTTGTAATGTGACTCTGCATCATTGCGCGCGCCGGGATAGGCGGTGTTGCATTCGATAATCGTGGCGTTTAGAGATTTCACGAATGGGCCGATGAGATCGGCTTTGAGATAGCCTTTGGCGCCGTCTTCGCCGGTGCTAACTTTGACGCCGATTTTGCCTTGCAACGAAACGCCGAGAGCGTTGTAAACTTTCTTCAGACCTTCTGGAGTGATATTTTTGGTGTAGTAAACTTTTGAACTCATAACTTAATTATAGCACGATGGCTAGAGATGGGCCAAAGATTATTTCTTGACGATTTTTTTGGTGACGTCAAATTTTTCCATGTAGGCGCCAAGCATAAGGCGAGTCTGAGCATAAAAAGCCGCGAGCGACTGGTATAAAATAGAAGTGACCGGCATCAAAATCCATTGGATGAGCATGAGGAGATTTTTGCCTTTTTTGTAACGAGCGGGGCGACGTGGCAAAAGTCGGAATGAAACTAGAATGGAAATGATAAGGCCGATGAGTGCGAAGGTTTCTACCCAGCTGACGATGTTGGGAAGATTGTAGCCGACCATGGTGTGGGCGGAGAGATTCATAAGCATCGGCACCCAAGCGCCGAAAGCAACGATAGGTGCGAGAATGGCGAGGGTGACGTGACCATCGAGCAGACGCCAGAACTTTGGGAATAATTTCCAGAATGAAATGATGCGCTGATCTTTTGGCACAAATAATCTCACGCCAACATAGGCGATGTCGGAAGCGCCATAGTACCAGCGGCGGACTTGGACAAATTGGGCCTTGACGGTTTTCCAAAAAGTTTCGCTTAGAACGGCGTCTTGATAAATCGGGATGCGGATTGGCAGAACGGAATAGTCGCCGTCAAAGAAGAAAAGACTGCGCCAGTATTGATGGCCGTCTTCTACGATGGTGCGTTTGCTCCAAAAATGCATGGCCGCGAGAGCTTGGAGCGGTTGCGAATGCGAGGCGAAGTTTCTGAGGGCGTGTGGGCGCATGGTGGAAATGATGTTGAAAAACGAATTGGAAAGCGCGATGACGCGCGTAGGCGCTGGCGCATCCCAGATGTTGTTGGTAAAAAGCGAAACCGGTTGGTAGCTGAGATGCTGACGATTTGGATGCGTGACAAACTCGTAGGCGACGGCGTCGAGATATTTTTCGTGCATATGATTGTCGCTGTCTAGCGAAGTAATAATTACGCTCTCGGTAGGGAGCTTGTGGGTTTTGACGTACTCGGCAACCTTCATGCCGGCATAGGTGAGGTTTGGACCTTTGCCGATGATTTCGCCGGGCAAATCTGCTGGGTGTTTACTCAAAATAAAATCTTTGAAAGTGGCTTTGTATTTTTCGCGGAGCGTGGTTGCGACTTTTTCCATCTCTTCCCCGCCACGAGCTTCGTAAGCTAGAGTCATAATAATATGGTCGTTTGGAAAAGTGGAGTTTTTGACGGCCTCGATTGATGGAGTTAAGACTTCTAAGCCTTCGTCGTAAGCGGTGATGATGACGGCATGATAGATTTTGGCGGGATTTGGATAATCCTGCGGCATGGCGGCCATCATTTTGAGGTTTTCTACGTGTTCTTCAAAATGGTAGCTTTTATTGTCGTCATCGCGGACACGCTCGTAAGCGGCGTGAGGGTCACATAGATCTTCCATGCGGCCGCGCCAATCTACGCGAGCGGCACTCTTCATGACTTCGTAGCCTTGGACGGTGCGGTAGGCCGTGCTAACGGCTTTGACCAAAGTAGCGGCAATGAGAATGAAAAGGTAGGCCGAAGCGATGAGCGGATCGATGAGCGATAAGACGAAAAGCAAGATAATGGCGCCATAAGAAATTGCGCCCGGCAAAATCTCGAAGAAACGATATTTTAGCGTACGTTTGCCTTGGGGGATTTCTAAACTTTTGCGCATTCTAGACCTTTTCTAATAATCTTAGTAGCACTACGAATGCGCCTACAATAAGGGCAGTAGTAGTGAGGAGAAAAAACTTGGTCATGCCGGCACCGCGTTTTTTGAAGATGCGAAGGGCGATGAGATTATGAAAAACACCGAAAACGATGGCGAGGAGTGGAAAAACTAGCATGTCGGCCCAGGAACCGCTAACGTATCCGCCGATATCGCCGTAGCCGATTTTGACAACAGCGCCGGCAGGATTAAGATTGACTACGCCGAACACTAATAAAGCAAGCGAGAGCACGATGTTCAAAAGAATCAGAATAAAGGTGAGGCGTTCTTCGGCGTAAATCTGCTTGATACTAGTTACAAAATCTTTCATGGGGGCTATTTGGTGAGTTTTTCTACGACGTTATTGACCTGCTGGATGAACATAATATCACCAACGATACCCACGATGCCAGCGATAATCATCATCCAACCGATGACGGTAGCAACGTCGTTGAACGTGACGAAGATGCCAAGCACGAGGATCACTAGCGCAAGGAGGAGGACATACTTCCAAATCGGAACGCCGGCGGCTTGGAGTTTGATGGATGTATTGATGCGAGAGAGGGCCTCGTAAATGAGGAAAATGCCGACGACAATGCGGAAAACGGTGGCGATATCTTCGCCAATGGCGAGCGCCGCGATGCCGATGAGTACAGAAATTACGCCTATGAGTAAATTATTGTTGAAAAAGTCCTGTTGACCTTTTTCTACGAAATAGTTGATGATTTGAAAAGCGCCTTTGACGATGAAAAATGCGCCAACAATATAGGCGACAATTTGAATCATCGTGTCTGGCCATGCGATGAATAAAATGCCGAGTATCAAAACTGCGAGTGACTCGATAATGGCGGTCCACGCAGATTTCTTGACGTCGCCGCTGACTCTTTCAAGCGGGCGTTTGATAATTTCCACCTTAGACATATTTTTCTCCTTATGTAATATAACCATTATAGCATACTTTGAATAAAAAATGGAGCCGATGGCAGGGCTTGAACCTGTGACCTGCTCGTTACGAATGAGCTGCTCTACCAACTGAGCTACATCGGCATAATGGTATTTTTAAAAAAGTGCATGCGGATTACATCGACATAACATTATTATATCATATTTTTGAAGATTTTGGTTACTTTTTGTCTTTATTGAGTTGGTGAAGGAGTTTTTGGCGAGCATGGGGAGTGAACATTTTATCGAGCCAGGAGGTGTGCGGGGTCTGGTTTTTGGAAGTGAGAATCTCAACGATGTCGCCGTGTTCTAATTTTTTGCTCAGGTTGCTCATCTTGCCATTGATTTTGACGCCGACGACGTGGTCGCCGATTTCGGAATGCAGACGATAAGCAAAGTCAAGGGGGAGCGCGCCTTTGGGAAGGTCGATAATGTCGCCTTTTGGCGTATAGACGAAAATGCGGTCGGCGAAAAGATTGAGTTTGAGTTTTTTGAGATCGACTTTTTTACCTTCGCGAAGTTTGGCGGCGGTAGTTTGGAGCTCGGTAATCCAGAGGAGATTGGTAGGGAGATGCTCGATCTTCCCTTTTTTGTAGTTTTCGGTAAGTTTTTGCTCGTTGTAGTAAAAACTGGCGGCGAGACCGTGCTCGGCATACTCGTGCATTTCGTGAGTGCGAATCTGAAACTCCACGACACGCTTGTCTTTGGTGATGACGGTGGTATGGATGGATTGGTAGCCGTTTTGCTTTGGCATGGCAATGTAATCTTTGATGCGGCCGGACATTGGCGTATAAAGCGAGTGGATTACGCCCAGAGTGAGATAGCAGTCGGTCACGTCTTCTACGATGATGCGGAGCGCGGTGAGGTCATAAATCTCGTGGATGTTTTGATCGTGTTTGGCGAGTTTTTTGTGGAGCGAATAAACGGATTTGACGCGGCCGGAGAGCTCAAATTTGATTTTTTCTTTGTTTAAAGCTTCAGTGATTTCCTGCTCGATTTTTTTGAGGGAGCGGGCGGCGGATTTGTTGTATCTATCAATGATGTCTTTGAGCTCGGCGTAGCGCTTGGGATCGACATATTTGAAAGCCATATCGGCCATCTCGACGCGAAGAAGCCCCATATTGAGACGGTCGGCGAGAGGCGCAAAAACTTCGAGAGTTTCTTTGGCGATTTTTTTCTGCTTTTCAGGCGGGAGAGCTGAGAGAGTGCGGAGATTATGGAGGCGATCGGCGAGTTTGATGATGAGAACGCGAATGTCGTCGCCGAGAGCGATCATGAGACGAAGGAAGTTGTCCCTCGTGGCAGGGAGGTAAGTGTCGATATCGCGCATACCGTCGCGGGCGTTAGAGAGTTTGGTGACGCCATCGACAAGAAAAGCGACAGATTCGCCAAACTCTTTTTTGATGTCGTTTAGGGTGAGGGGAGTGTCTTCTACGGTATCATGCAAAATGCCAGCAATAATAGTGTCTTCATCCATGCCCCATTCTTCGAGGATTTTTTTGACGGCGAGAGGATGCACAATGTATGGCTCGCCAGTTTTTCTGAACTGGCCTTCGTGGGCCTTCTTCGCGATTTCGACGGCGTGTTCTATGCGTGGCGAACTTTTTTCCTTCATGTATATTATTATAGCAGAGATTTGAGTAAATCTTTTAATTCTTGATCGGTCCCGCACTTGAAAGTGAGACTTCGGCCGGTGATTTTGGTGGGAAAACCGTATTTTTCGGTGAGAGCGTCTTCTTCTTTGTGGTAGTTGCGCTGCTTTACAAGAGTGCTGCTGGATTTTTTCTTGTTGTCTTGGAAGTAGCGTTCAACTTTGCGGGCGGTCCAACCTTCTTCGACGATTTTAGGAAGGACTTTTTTGATGAGAGTTTCGTCTTGGGAGACAAGCGGACGCATTACGCCTTCGGTAAGTTTTTCTTTCACCATGATTTTTTTGACTTCGTCGGGAAGGTTTAAGAGGCGCATGGTGCCGATGACAGAAGATTCGGACTTGCCGACTTTGGTGGCGATGTCTTTTGTGGACATATTGAACTGGGATTTTAGCTTGGCGTAGGCGGTGGCGAGCTCGATGGCGTTAAGGTCTTCGCGCTGGGCGTTTTCGATGATGGAAATCTCAAGACGATTCTGGGAATCGAGCGTACGAATGATGGCGGGGATTTTTTCGAGGCCAGCTTTTTTGGCGGCACGCCAACGACGTTCGCCGGCGACGATTTTGTATTTGCCGTCTTCTTTCGTCACGACGATTGGCTGAAGAACACCGTGCTCCTTGATGGAGGCAGCGAGAGCGCTAATGGCTTCTTCGCTAAACTCGCGGCGTGGCTGATTTTCATCACGGATGATGTCGGTGAGTTTAAGTTGTTTTAACTCGCTGTCTTTTTTGTCTTCCTTGGCAGTGAGATCAAACTCTTCGTCCACGAGGTCGGTAGGAATGAGTGATTCAAAGCCGCGGCCTAATCCTTTTAATGCTGTCATTTGGTTCTTGCCTCCAGTTCTTTTGTAAATTCTTTGTAGGCTTTGGCGCCTTTGCTAAACTTGTCGTAATCCCCTACCGGGACACCGTGACTTGGTGCCTCGGCCACGCGAACATTGCGCGGGATGGCGGTCTTAAAAGTAAGTTTTTTAAAGTATTTCTTAATCTCGCGGAAGACTTGGGCGGAAAGGCTAGTGCGTTTATCGTACATGGTGGCGACGACGCCGAGGAGCTTCAAATTGGGGTTGGCCTGTTTCATCACGAGCTTCATGGATTCTAGGAGCTGAGCCACGCCTTCGAGAGCGTAAAATTCGGTCTGGACGGGGAGGAGGAGATAATCCGAGGCGATCATGCCGTTCACGGTGAGGAGCGACAGAGATGGCGGGAGGTCGATAACAATGTAATCGTAATCTTCCCTGACGGAATTAACTGCGTCGCGGAGGCGAACAAATTTTTTGTTCATGTTGGTGATCTCAACTTCGGCGTTGGCGAGCTCTGGAGTGGTAGGGGCAAGATCGTAATTTTTGTACTTGGTCTTCTTGACGGTATCTTTCATCGTGGCGGTGCCGAGGACAACTTCCGTCATGGTGGACTTCAAATCGTTTTTGTCGATACCGAGGCCACTTGTCGCATTACCCTGAGGGTCAAAATCTACTAAGAGGGTCTTATGGCGATCTTTGGCGAGATAATAACACAAGTTAACGGCGGTAGTGGTCTTACCGACGCCGCCTTTTTGGTTTGTGATACATATTACCTTCGCACTCATACTGCTTATAATTATACCACAAACTTAGAAAAAGAAAAACAACAAAAAAAACGGGGCCTGCTGGCCTCTTCCCCCAAAATTTTTGCTTGTCGCAAAACATTTTGGGGGTCCCCCTTCGGCCGTCACCCGTTTTCTAGCCGATTTTTACGATTTCAATTTCGCTGTATTTCTGACGATGACCGGTCTCTTTGTGGACGCGCTTCTTAGAGTGATAGCGAATCACACGGACTTTGTCGCCTTTTACTTCTGCGGTCTTGACTTTGGCCGAAACCTTAACGCCCTTAACCGTAGGAGTGCCGACTGTTGTTTTGTCGCCATCGATTACGAGTAAAGCATCAGTTTCGAGCTCTTTGGTTCCTTCCGGGAGGAGGTCCACCCGTAGGGTCTCTTTTTCCTCAACGAGATATTGCTTCCCGCCAACGAGGATAACTGCTTTCTTCATATTGATCCTTTTAAATTAACTTGTTCTATTATATCACAGATTGAGAGGATTGACAAGGGGGCGTGTGCGTTTAGCTTGGTGGCCGCAATGCAAGGTTTTTTCTTTGCGGTGCTTTTTACGTAGATCTGAGTTTATGGCTCCACCAGCTACTCATTTTTGAAGCTTGGACTTGTCTTGTTGTAATTGTTACGAAATTAGGCAGGCACTCACGACTTTAGCGGACTCTTCTTTTGTTTACGGAGTAGTGCCAGACCTTCCTCAATGTTCTTTAGTGATT
>JAFRBW010000037.1 GCA_017404685.1 Candidatus Saccharimonadota bacterium | reverse complement strand
GAGCCTATTATTTGGACTTATCAAAGTAAAAACCTCTTCCGCTAAGAAGCAGAAGAGATGACCAAATCTACTTTAATTCTACCGCACACCATTACTAAAGTCAACCCCACTTCGCGATAATCCCGGCAAAAGCCGGATTTTTTACGAGTATGATCCTAAGAGCCGCGAGCATGATTTTCTCCACCCCTGTAAAACTAGAGAGTATGATTTCCGAGACCGGAAGCATGATTTTCTGGACGATTTTACGTGCCTCCACCAGCTACCCATTTTTGAAGCATAAACCAGATTTGGCGGTTGTAATTGTTACAGAAATTACAGTGCACTCACGACTCCTAAGCGCAAAATAGAATCACTAAAGAACATTGAGGAAGGTCTGGCACTACTTTGTAAACAAAAGAAGAGTCCGCTAAAGTCGTGAGTGCCTGCCTAATTTCGTAACAATTACAACAAGACAAGTCCAAGCTTCAAAAATGAGCAGCTGGTGGAGCCAAGAGCACATGGCGCGTGAAAAGCACCGCAAAGAAAAACCCTTGCATTGCGACCACCAAGTCCAAGCTTCAAAAATGGGTAGCTGGTGGAGCCATAAACTCAAATCCGCGTAAAGATCACTATATGCTTGAGAACACCAGCTAGTCTTACTGTTTCAGATACGCCTTCAAATACACCCCGGTCGGCGTATCGGCTTTTTTCGCCAAATCCTCTGGCGTTCCTTCAGCACAGACTAGGCCGCCCTTCAGTCCACCTTCTGGCCCCATATCTATCACCCAATCCGCGCTCTTAATCACGTGCAAATTGTGCTCAATAATAATCATCGAGTTTCCCCCATCCACCAACTTGTTCAAGATTGCAAGCAATCTTTTCACGTCATCCGTATGCAGCCCCGTCGTCGGCTCATCCAGAATATACAAAGTCTTCCCTGTAGATCGCCGCGCCAATTCCGTCGCAAGCTTAATCCTCTGCGCCTCCCCACCAGAAAAAGTCGTTGCCGGCTGCCCTAGCCGTATATAACCCAGCCCCACTTCCTGAATCGTCCGGAGTTTCGATGCAATCGTCGGAATATTCGCAAAAAACTCCACCGCTTCATCAATCGTCATGTCTAGCACTTCAGAAATATCTTTACCCTTATACTTAATCTCCAGCGCCTCGTGATTATATCTCTTCCCATGGCATTTCGGACAAGTCACATACACATCCGGCAAGAAATGCATCTCAATTTTATTCACACCATCACCCTGACAATTCTCGCATCTTCCACCCTTCACGTTAAACGAAAATCTTCCCGCCTTATACCCCCTTACTTCCGCCTCCGGCTGCGCCGCAAAAAGTTCCCGAATCGCATTAAACACCCCCGTGTAAGTCGCCGGATTACTCCGCGGCGTCCGCCCAATCGGCGACTGGTCAATCACAATTACTTTGTTGATCTTTTCAATTCCATCAATTCGCTCATGCGTCCCCGACACCGTCTGCGCTCGGTGCAGTCGCGCCAAAAGTTCATTTGCGAGAATCGTATTCACCAAAGTAGATTTTCCAGACCCAGACACTCCCGACACTACCGTCATCACGCCCAAAGGAAAATGCACATCTATGTTTTTCAGATTATTTTCGCGCGCCCCCACCACTACTAGCTCATGCCCAGCGCGTACCTTGCGTCGCTTTTTTGGCACCTCAATTTTCGCCCTACCAGACAAATACTGCCCAGTAATAGAATCAGGATTCTCCGCCACTTCCGCCGGCGTTCCCGCTGCCACTAGCCGCCCACCATTCACGCCCGCCCCCGGCCCGATATCAATAATATAATCCGAAGCCCACATCGTATCCTCATCGTGCTCCACCACGAGAACCGTATTTTTAAGATCACGTAGATGCTTCAAAGTCGCAATCAGCTTGTCATTATCACGCTGATGTAGCCCGATTGATGGCTCGTCCAGCACGTACAAAACCCCCTGCAGCCCCGACCCAATCTGCGTCGCCAGCCGTATCCGCTGCGCCTCCCCACCAGAAAGCGTATTCGCTGCCCGCGAGAGTTCCAGATACCCCAGCCCCACGTCCTGCATAAACTTCACCCGTTCGCGAATCTGTTTCAAAATTGGCGCCGCAATCATATTCTCCGCCTCAGTAAATTCAAGATCCTGATTCAACATCTCAAGCGTCGCATCCACATCTAGATTACACATGTCCACAATATTCAGGTTATGCACCGTCACCGCCAGCACCGCTGGTTTTAGCCTTGCACCATGACAAGATTGGCATTCTTTCACCCGCATAAACCGTTCAATATCGTGCTTCATAAACTCACTAATTTTCGGATCATTATATCTCCGCTCCAGCGTCGGAATCACGCCCTCATATACCGTTTCATACACCGTTCCGTCCGCAAATCTCCCCGACCCGCTAATTTTCATTTCATACTTCTCATCACCAGTACCATACATAATCATATGTTGCACTTCTTCCGATAGTTCCCCAATCGGCGTATGAATATTAAACCCATGCTTCGCCCCCACCGCCGATAGCCGCTTTAGCCACCAAGAATCCTGTTGCACCCGATTAAACGGCCGAATCCCGCCCTCCGCAATCGTCAAATTCTTATTGAGAATTAGCTCTGGGTCCACTTCCATCTTTGACCCAAGCCCAGTACAATCCGGGCACGCCCCCTCCGGCGCATTAAAAGAAAACACCCGTGGGCTCAGCTCCGGTATCAACTCATCCGGATGATCCGGACACGCATATCTCTGCGAATACGTCAAAACCTCCGTATTATCAGAAGATACCCTTGTCTCCCCCACCGCCGTAGAATTATCATTAATCTTCAAAACCTGCATAATCCCCTGTCCTAGTTCAAGCGCCTGCTCAATCGACCCAGAAATCCGCGAATACAGTTCCGGCGACAGCACAAATCTATCCACCACAATCTCAATATCGTGTCGCTCATTTTTGTTCAGTTCTGGAAACTCATCCAGCGCATAAATAATCCCATCCACTCTCACGCGCGAAAATCCTTTCGCCGAATATTGCTCCGAAATATGCAAAAACTCGCCTTTCTTAGACGACACAATCGGCGCGAGCACCATCAGCTTCGCCCCAAGCGGCAGTTTCATCACTTCGTTCACAATGTCTTCCACCGATCGTCGCGACACTTCCTTGTGACACACCGGACAATGCGGCACCCCCACTCGCGCAAAAAGCAACCGCAAATAATCATACACTTCTGTCACCGTCGCCACCGTCGACCGCGGGTTCCGCGAAGTAGATTTCTGGTCGATCGATATCGCCGGCGATAGCCCCGTAATCGAATCCACATCCGGCTTATCCATAATTCCTAGAAACATTCGCGCGTAAGACGACAAAGATTCCACATATCGCCTCTGCCCCTCCGCATAAATCGTATCAAAAGCCAGACTAGACTTCCCACTCCCTGATAATCCCGTGATAATCACCAACTTATCCCGCGGAATATCCACATCTAGATCGTGCAAATTATTTTGCCGCGCACCTCGCACGCGAATAAAATTATCATCCATAAACTTATATATTATACCAAAAAAGTCAACTTATTTCAAGTCCACACAAACGTGGTCGCCATTATCGCGAATCGTATAATAATACGTATCTTTCACCATTTCCACATCTTCTCCACAATATTCCGCGTAAGCATAATTCTCCTCAAACTCTTGATAACGATTATAATAGCTCCTCACTTTCGTAAGTCCCCACGCTGCGTAGGAAAGCCCAGTCTGCTGGAACGTCACTATCTCCGTCGCCGCCGGATATTTTTCCGCTACATGTTGCATCACTTTAGAATATCCAATATCCCCCGCAATTTTAATTTTCCGCGCCGCCACATCATCCGCATCCGGATAAAGTTCAGAAAGCCCACTCACCAAATCCTCCACTCTATAATTCGCCCATCTCTCTTGATCAGAAAGCCCATTAGAAAGTGCCAGCACAAACATCATAAAAGAATATAAAAGCACTAAGCTCGGCGCCGCACACACAAATTGCCAAGTTTTAGAAATCCCATTCGTCGCCATCACCATTAGCGGCACAAAAGCCATCCCTACGCCTACCAACGATCGCGGCGTTAGTGGCGGCTCTTCTAGAAGCAAATACGCACCAATAGAAAGCGGCACCGCCACTAAAAAAGCAATCAAAATTATCACACTTTTTACTCGGTATTTATACACAATCAGCGCCGTCATCGTAACACCCGTCATGGCCACCAAAATCTTCTGCCAAATATTCAAGCTCCTCACCATCAACTCAATATGCGCACCAAAGTTCCGTAAAATCCCCGGAATCAAATCTACCATCGCAAGCATCTCGTTCGTCCGATAGCTTTTTACCGGCTCCGGCAAAAGAAACTTAAACATTAGCGCCGGCACCACAAACCACACCACCGCTAGCGCGACTTTCTTCACAACCAGTTTCCACTTTTTCTCCGCCAAATATTCTCGCGCCGCCATATATAGAACCACCACCGGAAAAATCCCACTCGCCGCCTGATAAGTCGTCCACATCACCAGCATACATATCATCGTCACCGCACCGAATTTCAAAATCGCTTTTTTCGTCAATTCCTTCGGCCACCACAAAATCGGTAACACCGACACAAAAACCGCCAGCGCAATACATGGCGCATCAAATTTATAAAGCCAACATTCTACCGTTAGTGGCAAAAGCCCGAAAAACGCCGTCAAAACGAGTGGCAAGTATTTTATCTTTTTGTCGCAAAACACATAGACCAGCATCACGCTTACAACGCTGAGTATTCCCATCGCCAAAATCTGCGGCCACGGCGAAATATCCAACAACCTATCATTTACATTCATCGCAAGTCCAAACGCCGTAGATGAAAACCTATTAAAATCACTCGTCCACGCGTATCCAAAAATCGCACGCCCACGATCATCCACAAACGAAACTCCGCTTCGCCACACCGCCAGCATCGCAAATGCATAAATCAAAAACACCACCAAAAACGGCTTCACAAACGGCCGCATCGTTTTAACAAAACACCTCACTTTTTCTATCATAACCCTATTTTACCACAAGGTGTTGTATAATTGTACTATGAAATCAAAAACATCCACCAAAGACACAGCAAAACGCGCCAGCAAATATGTCGTTATCGGCATCATTCTCACCGCGTTCAATTTTATCATTTATACTCTCCTCGCCCGCACCATTTTCATCAACAACGAGCTACTCTGGCTCGACACCATGATCTCCTACATCCTCGCAACTTTCCTCGCCTATGCTTTGCATTCCAAAATCACCTGGAAAGAACGCAACCCCGGCAAAATCGGCATCATCAAATTCTTCGCCTGGAATCTCATCACCGCCCTTCTCATCAGTCCATGTCTCACTTGGTTCTTCGGGCTCCTTACGCCATTCTACGAATTTGTGTACAATATTTCCACGAATCTCAATCTTCCATTCGACTACGCTTTCATCGAATCCACCGGCATCTTCGGTTTCACCACCATCATCACCATGACGCTCAACTATCTTTTCTACGACAAGCTAGTTTTCGGCACCAATAATGCGACCCGCACTAAAGATAAAGATATGATATAATAAACATATCATGACTAAACAACTCATATCAGTTATTGTTCCAGTTTATAACGAGGAAGCCGACATATACAATTTCATCACTCGTTCCCTTCTGCCAGCAGTTGAAAAAAACAATTACGATTACGAACTCATCCTTGTCAACGATGGCTCCACCGATCACACGCTCGAAATTCTTCAGCAATTATCCAAAGAAAACAAGCACATCGTCACACTATCCCTTTCACGCAATTTCGGCAAAGAGCCAGCCCTTTCCGCTGGTCTAGACTATGCGCGCGGCGATGCAGCCCTCACAATCGATGCCGACAGCCAGCAGCCACCAGAGCTCATCCCCAAGTTCCTCGAAAAATGGAACTCCGGCGCCGAAATCGTCACTGGCGTTCGCAGCCATTATACCAAACACGGCCTCATTCCAAAACTCGGCAGTAAACTTTTCTATCGTCTCCTTCGCATGATGGGCAACAAATCCACCGTTCCTGGTTCCACCGATTATCGCCTTATTGATCGTGTCGTCATCGACGAATTCAACAAACTTTCCGAGCACAACCGCATCACCCGTGGCCTCATTGATTGGCTCGGCTTCAAACAAGAATATATCGAATACGTTTATGGCGTCCGCACCGCGGGCAAACCTTCCTATAGTTTCAAAAAACTTTTCCATCTCGCAATCGATTCCTTCGTTTCTATGTCCACCACTCCACTCGTTATTTTCGGTTATATCGGCATTTTTATTACCATCGCCAGCTTCATCCTTGGTGTGTTTTGCATTATCAACCAGTACATTCTCGGCGATCCACTTGGCCTTTACTGGAATGGTTCCGTCCAACTTGCCATTTTCATCACTTTCCTCATCGGCCTCGTTATGATTTCTCAAGCCATCACGGCGCTTTATATTTCCCACATCCACGCCGAATCTCAGGGTCGTCCACTTTACATCATAGACCAAAAAGAATCAAGGAACACCAAAAAGTGAGTGCAAAAATATCTATCATCATTCCATTTTATAATGTCGAAAAATATTTTGCCAAATGTCTAGATTCCGTTTTGAATCAAACTCATCAAAATCTCGAAATTATCCTTACAGACGATGGCTCTACGGACAAATCAAGTCAGATTGCCAAATCTTATGCCAAAAAAGATTCCCGCATTAAAATCATCCACCAAAAAAATCAGGGTCAATCCGCCGCAAGAAATGCCGGATTAAGAGCTGCCACAGGTGATTTTATTAGCTTTATAGACAGTGACGACGAAATCAAACCAGATTTCATCAAAAATCTTCTTTCCGCCTATGACGATAGCGTAGCCATTTCTGTTTGTGGCATT
>JAFRBW010000036.1 GCA_017404685.1 Candidatus Saccharimonadota bacterium | reverse complement strand
GGTCAACTTGATAGCTATGGCGTGTAGGTCATAATGCAAAGGTTTTTCTTTGTATGTTGCCAGCCCAAGTTAATTTTACAACTTTTCCTCATCCGAGACAACTTGATCGAGGCGAGGATTGAGTGAAATGTTGTAATAATTAACATGGCGCGTGAAGAGCACCGCAAAGAAAAAACCTTGCATTGCGGCCGCCAAGTCCAAGCTTCAAAAATGAGCAGCCGGTGGAGTCACAAGCGCATCGAAAAGCACCACAAAGAAAAAACCATTGCATTGCGGCCACCAAGTCCAAGCTTCAAAAATGAGCAGCCGGTAGATCCACAGACATATATCGAGCAAACCCCAAGCTCATTCCTTACTATTAACGACTTTATTATAAATATTGATAAACCTATCCAGCGTCCGCTCAAAATCATGCTCACTAGCAATTTCAATCGACTTCTTCGCATATTTTTTCTGAAGTTTCTCGTCGCCAAGGATTAAATCAAGCGCCTTAGAGATACCATCCACATCCTTAGGCTTGCACAAAACTCCATTCACTCCGTCTCGACACACTTCAGAAACCGCCCCCTTATTCACCGCAATCAGTGGCAACCCAGACGCCGCCGCTTCAATCAGCACAATTCCCTGCGTTTCAATCTCAGACGCCGTCAAAAACACATCACCAACTTTATACAGCTCGTATAAATCCGGCGGCAACACTCTTCCCAAAAATCTCACCGAATCAGAAACGCCCAGTCTCTCTGCCTCCTTAATTAGTCGCATCCTATCCACTCCATCGCCAACCACAACAAACAATGTCTTTGACAGCCTGTCAACTTTATTACGACTCAAGAACTTCGCAAAGGCCTCTAATGCCACCCCTACATTCTTCTCTGGATCCACCCTCCCCACATATAGCACCACCGGCACGCCGGAAGGAATATCATACTTTTCATAAATCTCCTTGTCGGCTCGTCCCGGCTTAAACGAGCTTAAATCCACTCCGTTCGACACCGCCGCCACCGGCACCTTAAACTCCTTCCCACGCGACCAAATCAGATTCGAAATCGCCTGCTCCGTCGGCATCGTCACAAAATCACTTTTACTCTGTCGATTCACAAAATACGCCGAAAGTAGCGTATTCACAGGCTTCCGAATAAACTCCGGCATGCCCAAAGGCTCCGTCAAGACCTCCGGTTGGTTATGCTCCGTCGTTACTACCGGAATGTTATGCTTCCTAGCATAAGAAACGACCGAGAGCCCAATCGGGTCAGACACTTGCACATGCACCACATCCGGCGAAAACTTATTAAGCGCCCTAAAAATCGCCCGCCCCGGAAACACCGACACCTTAAACCCATCCTTGTACCAAAACTTCTTCTTCGTCTCGTGAATCTGGTCCGGATACACACGCACATTCGTAGAATGAAGGTGCACCACCTTCACTCCATCTACCACTTCAGTATAGCCCCGTTTCTTTTGCGAAGGACAAATCACCATCACCTCATGACCCCGCTTATTGAGCCCCACCGCCAAATTATGCGAAAACACCGCCACGCCATTTATCATCGGATAATACACCGCCGTCGCAATTACAACTTTCATCACACCTCCTCTTCTTTATGTCCGCATGAGCCGCACCACATCACAACCATTACAATTCCTTCGCCTTATCCATTTGCGGATCACGCATTTTGTTGATATCATCATAAGACCGTGTCACTTCAATGTCCGGCGTAATTCCCTCGCCATTAATCGTCAGCCCTTTCGGTGTATACCAATCCGCCGTCGTCACTTTGAGTGTAGACCCATTCGACAAAGTAAACAAACTCTGCACCACGCCCTTCCCGTAAGTTTTCTCCCCCACGATCGTCGCCTTGCCATAATCTTTGAGCGCCCCCACCGTAATCTCCGACGCCGACGCCGTCGAACCATTCACCAGCACCACCGTTTTCATATCGCTAAGTATCGCCTTCCCACTCGCCGTCGAAAACGCCGAATCATCAAAGTGCAGCGATTTTTGCAAATACACTTCCTCGCCGCTAAGCCACAGCGCCAAAAGATCTTGCGCCGCACTCACATATCCGCCACCATTGCCACGAAGATCCAAAATTACCTTATCCACCCCACGCGAAGCAAACTCCGCCGCTTCCGCCTGCACTTTCTTCCCCGTGTCATTATCAAACCGCGTAATCGTCACTATTGCCGTCGAGCCGTCATACTCCACATATTCTGAAACATTATTTATCACTTCCCGCGTCATCGTAAACTCCAGCTCCTCGCCATCACGCACCATCGATATTGTCACTTCCGACCCTTCCTCACCATGCAGTATCTTCGCAATTTCCGACGAACTCTTCTTCCATACTTCCTCACCATCAACTTTATAGAAAATATCACCCGCCAGAATCCCCGCTCTTCGCGCCGGATTATCCGGAAGCGTCCGAAGCACTTTCACATACCCATCGCGTGACCCCATTTCCACGCCAATCCCCGCCCCCACATTGCCATGCAGATCATCATAAAAATCCGAACTCGTCGTAGCATCCATATACACCGTATATTGGTCCCCCAGCCGCTCCACCATCCCAGTCTTTGCTCCCTCAATAATTTCCGCCACCGTCACTTCACCATTATAAGTATTCGCAAGTTTATTATAAACTTCATCAAGTGGCGACCAATCCACCTGCGAATACGTCTGCCCAGTGAGCGTCGCGCCCATCCCCGCCATAAAAGAGTTCCAATTCGCACCTACAAAAATCCCCAGCACCATCAAAATCGCCCCCACGATAATCGCACTAGAAAGTTGGACTCTTTTCTCTTTCCACTCTACTCTATTCATTACCTAATTGTATCACAAACTTAAACTTTTACAAAACTAATAAACTTTTGAAAACTACTCGCCGGCACATTAATACGCGAACCAAAATCTCCCCATCTACCACTTGCGGAACTATATTTATTATTGTACTCTGTGATATTAATAGTGCCATTCGCATTTACGCTTTCCACCCACGCCACGTGTCCAGTAGAAGACCCGCCAGTCTGCACCGCGATTGAATTTGCCACCGGCGTCGTCGTCACCATAAACTTAAAACCAAGCTGCGAAACGTAAGCATCGCCCAACGCCTCTGCTGCCTTCGCCCAATATTTCGCATCGCCAAAAGTCGACGATGTATATCCAATCGCATTCGTAACGATCCAGCTAGCCCCCGGCAAACTCATCACATTTCTCACACTATACCCAGTGTACTCATACATTTTCCATCCAGCATAATCCGTGCATTCACAACGATACGGACTTCCATACCAATTCACCGTCCACACATCCAAATATCCCGGACAAGTTTTGCGATAATAATAACTATTCAATCCGTCATATGAAATCTCGCCACCGCGGTTGTTTCTCGCGATCTCATCCCAAATTTCTTGTTGCTTAATCTTGCGCGCCTCCGCCGCTTGCGCTGCACTTTCAGTTGCCGCCATCTGGTATTCGGCCCGCATCGTCTCCTGCTCACGCCGCCGCGCCGCGATCTCGGATTTTTTGGCCTCAGACTCCTGGATTAATTTCTCCACTGCCGCCTTCTGCGCTTCCAGCTCTTCTTTCATCTTCTTGATTTGCTCCGACGAAGCCGCCACTTGCTTTTTTACTACTTCCTCACGCGCCTGTTTCTCCGCCAAATCCGAAATCGACTCGCTACTTGCCAAAATCTTAATTGGATCACTATCCGACTCAAAATGCATTTCTACGAGTAGCTCCGCTAGAGCCGCCCGCTGCTTTGCCAATTTTTGCTCAGTTTCGGCAATCTGCCCAGCCAAATCTTCCGCAATCGCCTCATTGGTTTTAATCTGCGCCTCTAGCGCATTAATCTCCGCATTTAACGCCGCAATCGTACTAGAAAGCGAATTCGCATTCGCCTGCGCCGCCTCCGCCGCCTCTGTCGCCGCCGCCTCAGCATCCGCCGCCTTCCTACATGTTTCCGTCACACAATACACATTATAAGTCACCGCTTCCACCGGCTCCTCAGCACTTCGCCCACTCGCCATTGCAAAGCAAAACGCCAAAATTCCCACCAATGCAATTGGCCCTTTTCTCACCCTTTTTCCAAATTTTTGTTTTTGGGCTTTCACCATAAGCCCATTATATCATAACCCTTATGCTTTGTGAAGATACTTCTGCACCGCCAACCTCGACGAAATCCGTCCAATCAAAACCCCCAGCAGTACAAACGCCGCACACACTAGCACCGATTGATTTGAGTTTAAAACATCAGTAATCGCACTCACATCAATTCCATACCCAGCCATCTTTGGCGCCAAAAACATAAAACCAACATATGACACCATAGCCGCAATAATCCCCGCAATCATCCCCGAAATCTCCGCTTCAATCAAAAACGGCCCACGGATGAATCTCTTATCCGCTCCCACCAGCTTCATCATATAGATTTCCTCGCGTCGCGAGAAAATCGCCATCCGAATCGTCGAGAAAATAATCAACACCGAAATCATGAGGAACACAATCGCAAGAATCAGCCCACCAGTCCGCGCAATCTTCGCCCAAGACGTAATCGTCGCAATTTCCACTTGGTTTACATCGTACGTCGGCGCTTTTTCCTCATCCACAGCCGCCACAAAGCCATCGTCTGTCTCCACGATTTCCTTGACGCTATCCAGATTATCAACATCATATACTTTTAGCCGCATCGTTGCCTGCATTTTGGAAATCATGAGCTCACTCATTTCTTCATCCATCACATCAATAATTTCTTCACTGTCCTGATTCTCACTCAAAAACTTCTCATACTCTTCCTTCGACGTCGATATCACCACGCTTTTTACGTTCGCGTCCTTCTCGATTGTTTCCTTCAGCTTATTCAAATCTTCTAGAGACGTATTCGGCTTCAGATAAATCGTAATATCAATCTTCTCGCGCATCGTCTCCGCGGTATTACTCAAAATCACGCTCGCCGTTATCGTCACAAACGAAATAATCAGCGTAATTGCCATCACAATCGTCGCCGCTACCGAAAGCCAAATATTTCGCGAAAACCCCTTCGCACCATATTTCAAAATCCGCCCCTCATTCCGAATCGGATGAAATTCGTGCGACTTTCGCATCACTTTAAGACCGCGCTTACTATTCTTCTTCAGATCTTTTTCGTCCGTCATTGTATCATCACCTTTTTCTTTTTCATCGCATAGCCCGGAGTCCGAATTGTCCGCCCAGTCTGCGTCTTTGGCGTCTTCACGTCATCAAGTTTATAAATCCCGCCACGCTTTTGGTCGTCCACTACTTTTCCATCCTTCAAAGTTATCACTCGCTTTTGCAAACTATTCACAATGTTCTCATTATGTGTCGTCACCAAAATCGTCGTCCCAAAATCATTAATTTTCTTGAGAAGCTCGATAATTTCTTCCGTCGTCAATTTGTCCAAATTCGCCGTCGGCTCGTCCGCAATCAGAATCTTTGGTTGCCTAGCCACGCTCCGCGCGATCGAAACTCTCTGCTTCTGCCCACCAGAAAGCTGCGCCGGAAACTTTTTTGCTTGATCCAGTAAATCCACTAGCTCCAAAACCTTCGGCACCGTCTTCCGAATATCTTTTCCACTCATTCCGGCGATTTCCAGTGCAAACGCTACGTTTTCATAAACCGTCCGCCGCGGCAAGAGTTTAAAATCCTGAAACACCACGCCCAGCCGCCGCCGATAATTTGGAATGTATCGTTTTTTCACATATTCAAGATCAATCCCGCCAATCACGATCTTTCCAGCATCCGGTTTTTCTTCCTTTGTAATCATTTTTATGAGCGTAGATTTTCCCGCTCCAGATTTGCCCACCAAAAACACAAACTCATTCGGCTCAATGTGTAGTGACACATCGTCAAGCGCCGGGGTTTTATCCCCAGAATAAGTCTTCGTTACATTTTCTAGCAGAATCATACTACTATTATACCATAAGTTCAATATGGAAAGTAATGTTTCTTGCTTTAACATCTTCTGGCTGATAAATCCCCACCGGCGTAATCTCCGCGTTCGGATATTTTTTTGTCATTTCCGCCAGCGCTTCCGCATAACTACCAGTCGTCGTCACGGTTTCGTCTAGCTTCTCGCGAATTTCAAAATTATTATTGATTTTTCTAGGCGCCAAAAGTTCCAAAATCTTATCCACATCAAGCTCAAACCCAGCCAAAAACTCCGCCAACTTAAAGTTTCGCTTCACCGAATTTTTGAACTCCCCCACCACGCCAATATAATGTTCTCCCGACCAAATTTCTGCCGCGCGTTTTTCTTCAAACGGCAAATTGTCCGCGTTTTTCCCCTTAATCGGCAAAAACTCTACTGGGATATTAAACTTGAGCAGCAATTCTTCCGCAAACTTTTTTGCCTTATAATATGCCGTTTCGTTATTTTTTCGTTCCGCCACCACAAAGCCCATCTGCATTTTCTCTACCGGAACATTCTCCCCATCCATCCCCCACTCCTTGCGATAAACTTTATTGATCTCAAACAACGCGAACTTATCAATCGGCATTTTCTGGTTCACATAAGCCTTCTCAAGAAGACTCGGCACAATCGTCTGCCGCACCAGCTGCAGTTCCGGCGAAATCGAATTCACAATTTTGTACGAATTATTAGCATCTAGCCCCGCCTTTTTAAGTAGCCTTTCGCTCACAAAACTATACGTCAAAACTTCATTCGCGCCAAACTCTTTCATCGTTTCCCGAATGTCAGACTTTAAAATCATCATCTTGTTCTTGTTCGCCGTCATATGTCGCGGCAAAGTCGGCTGAATATTATCATAGCCAAGCAGCCGCCCGATTTCCTCGATAATGTCCTCTTTGATATGAATATCCTTCCGCCACGCCGGCACACTAATCGTCAATTCGCCGCGATGATTCTTCACACCAAAACCCACGTTCTCAAGCGTCTGTATAATCAACTTATCCGCATATTCCGTACCTAAGAGCTGATTAATTTCCGCCACGAGAATCTTAACGGTGATTTCCTTCTCCGGATGCGGATATTCATCCGCCACCGCCGTAACCTTAAACCCATCCGAAAGCATCGCGGCTGCATCCTCCGCCACGTCTAGCGTCTGGTACGGCGGCTGGCCTTTCGTAAACCGCGTAATCGCCTCCGAAAAAATCCCATGTTCCATCTGCGTCTTCCGCAAATTATAAAGGCTAAATGTCGCCGACTCGATAATAATGTTCCGCGTATTTTCATCAATCTCAGTATTCTTGCCGCCCATCGCTCCAGCCAGCGCCACCGGCACATCATTTGACGTAATTACGATGTCATTTTCAAGTAGCGTAATCTCTTTGCCGTCTAGTAGCTCCAATTTTTCACCCGCACGCGCCAGTCGCACGATAATCTTCGGCTTGTCACTACCCCCCACCGCCACAAACTTATCATAGTCAAACGCGTGTAGCGGCTGCCCCGTAAGCAGCATCAAATAATTCGTCACATCCACAATTGCATCAACCGGCCGCATCCCCGATTTTGATAGAATCGTATCCATGTAGGTCAGATACTTTTTCTTCATCTCCCCATGCTTTGTCAGCACAATTGCCGAGTACCTAGAACATATGTCCTTACCTGCAATACTTACCGAAATAGAGTTTTCTGAACCATATATAGCTTTGGTTTTTTGAAAATATTCTGTTTCGGTAAATGTCTCACCCAGTATCCCCGCCACTTCTCTCGCAAACCCAATCATCCCAAAACAATCCGGCCGATGCGTCAGCGACTTATTCTCGATATCGAGAATCAAATCGCAAAGCTCAAACACATCAGCAAGCAAATCCCCCGGCTTTGCCATCGCAGGATCAATCTCGGTGATGCCCGAATGATCATCGCCAAAATCTAGTTCATCCGCCCCCGCCAGCATCCCATTTGACTCATATTTGGAAAGCATCTTCCGCTTACCAATCACAAACGGCGCATCTTCATGCACCGAAGCCGGCACAATCGCCCCTGGTGCAATCCACGCCGCCAGCATTCCCTCGCGCACATTTGGCGCGCCACAAACCACTTGTATCAACCCCTCATCATTCTTCTCCACCCCAGCCACTTCCACATTACCACAATCAATTTGACACAGCGTCAAATGTGTGTCAGGAATCCTCTCCGCCGTAGCCACTCGCACTACATATATATTATTATACTTCGTACTTTCGTCAATCACCCCCTCCACTTCCACCAGTCGCGCACCAATCAGCCGCACCAGCTCATCATCCGGCACATTAATCCTCACAAACTTTTTTAGCCAATTAAGCGAAATCTTCATTATTTGAACTCCCTTAAGAAATTAAGATTACCCGATTCAAAATACCGCATATCATTTAGCCCATAACGCAGCATCACCAAGCGGTCAATCCCGCCACCCCACGCAAAACCATGAGACTTCGTAGGATCAATCCCCGCCATCTTGAGCACGTTCGGGTGAATCATCCCGCACCCCAGCATCTCTAGATAATCACCCTTCTTACCGCCCAACGTTTTCGGCTTTTCAATCATAAACTCTAGACTCGGCTCCGTAAACGGAAAATACCCCGGCTGCGTCCGAATGTTCAACTTCTGCTCATAATACTTCTCAAAGAATTCACGCAAAATCCCCAGCATATCTCCCATCGTGCAACTCTCCGACACATATACCCCTTCACACTGATAAAACGTATGTTCGTGCGTCGCATTCACATCTTCATTCCGATACACTCGTCCTGGCACCACCACCGCGATATCCTCACCCCGCGCCAACCGATCCTTGTACATCTTCAGCACTCGGTGTTGCATCGTCGAAGTATGCGCCGGCGGAATCAGCCCCTCTTCCGTCCGAAAAGTGTCATACCCATCCCTTGCCGGATGTTCCTTCGCAAAATTGAGCGAATCAAACATATGATATTCGTCATCCAGCTGACGCGATTCCACCACGTCAAATCCCATCAGCTGATAAATCTCCACCACACGATCCATTTCCACCATCAAAGGATGCCGCGACCCCATTAGACAAGAATACAGCTCCGGCATTTTCTCATTCGCCGCACACGGCGCCGTAATATCTAGTGGCAAAACTTCCACATCCATTGCCGCTTCCTCAGCCAGCCGAATTTGCTCCAGTATCGCCATCTTCTTCGCATTCAGCTCACGTCCAAATTCGCCCCGCTTCTCCGGCGCAATCTCCCGAATCCGTGCATACTCGGCATTCAAATTTTTTAGTTTAAGTTTTAACTCCGAAAGCTCTTCCATATATATTATATTATATCACACTCTGATGTTTTTGAATAAATCCGCATCGTATTCATCCGTATCCATAAAATCCGGATTCTCAAGTTTCGACGACGCTTTCATCTTCGTCCGAAGGTCCGCATCAATCCTCCGCGACAAATCTTTGTTAATATCATCTTCTTTTTGTACCATTATTCCCATATTTTTTATTATACCACACGAAATCTGTGGTATAATATATGTAATATCAAATCAAAGGAGGAATAATGGCAACAAAGAAGCCAAAGTCGTCCGCAAAGACTTCGTCGAAGTCCAAGTCCACGACCAAACCTAAAACCGCCGCGAATACTGCCGTAAAGCCAGTGTCCGAGGCCCCTAAAACTAACCCGGTGGAAAAAGTTGAAACAGTTGAAACGACCGAAAACAAGTCCATTTTCAAAGGTTTCTTCAGCAAAAAATACGAAGAAAAGGAGTCCATCCTCACAATCTTCAAAAAGCCAAAGTTCTACGGCTCCCTACTCGGCGAAGCCCTCGGCACCATGCTCATCGCTTTAGCGCTTTTCGCATTGTCAACCTGGAGCATCGCTTACGCTAGCTGGTTCGTCGTTGCGCTCATCGCAATTTACATCGCAGTCTACGCATTCTCTGGCGCCTGCCTTAACCCAATCGTTACAGTTGGCATGATGGCCTCTCGCCGTATGTCTGTCATCCGCGGTGTCATGTACATCATCGCCGAAATCGTCGGCGCTTGGCTCGGCTGGCTCATCTTCAACGGCTTCCACGTAGCCGCTGGCGAGTCCGCCATGGAAGTAGTCTCGATGACTGCCGTCGGCGAAAACCAATTCTGGGTTTTCGCAATGCTCGAGCTTCTCGGCGCATGCATCATAGCATTCTTCTATGCTCGCGCCCTCAAGTACAAGCGCAGCGTATTCACCTTCGGTGCAGTAGCAGCGGGTGGCGTCCTTCTCGCTATTCTCGTTGGCTACATCGCTTCCGCTGGTTTCTTCCAGCTCAACAACAACTTTATCTTCAATCCAGCAGTTGCTCTTATGATGCAAATCTTCCCAACCGCTGGTGAGAACTTTGGCGAAATCATGGGCGGAGTCTGCCAAGCACTCTCCATCTACGTGCTTTTGCCAATGGTCGGTGGCGCAATTGGTTTCTGCCTCTCCGACTTCGCCGGCAAGCTCAGCGCCGAGGAATAGAACCTTACAAACAAAATAAAAGTACCGATAGCGGCATTCCGGAGCGCGACAGCGCGAAGGTTAGCGCGCCTCGCCCGTGGCAACGGGCCGAGGCGACGCGGCCACTATTGGTACTTTTATTTTGTTTTCGGGAACAACGGTTCCTCCGGTGGTTCAATCGGATCAGTGAATATCGCATCAATCTTCTCCGCCGCCCCCGGGATGAAAATCGCCAGCATCTTATTCACTTCAATAATCCCGCGAATGAGAGAAAGCATACATTCGCGCAGTTTTTCCGTCTCACCATTTTTAGCGAGGCTCCACGGTTTTTCCTCATCAATCTGCCGGTTGAGTCCTTGCACTTTTTCCCACGCAAAATCGAATGCTTTACTAAATTCAAAGTTATCCATCAACATACAAAATTCGCGAGGCAGCTCTCCACCCCTGTATTTTACTGCCAAATCCGCCCCCACAGAAATCATACTTTTTCGTACTAACGTCGCCACGCGTTGTACTAAATTGCCAAGGTCATTCGCGAGCTCGTTATTATACGCGTCTTCAAACTTCTCCCACGTAAAATCTGAGTCACTAAATGTATCCATGTGGCGCAAAAAGAAATACCGAAACGCATCCACGCCGTGCTTTGATAGCACATCCATCGGATTCACCACGTTGCCAATCGATTTCGACATCTTCTGTCCATCCGCCAGAATAAATCCATGCGTCGCAATCGTTTTTGGAAGCGCTAGCCCAAGCCCCAGCAACATCGCCGGCCAAATCATCGCGTGAAATCTCAAGATATCTTTCCCCACAAACTGTGCCGTCGCCGGCCACCACTCAGAAATATCTGCATCCGGATACCCCAGCACCGTAATATAATTAGATAACGCATCAATCCACACGTACATCACCTGTGTCGGGTCATCCGGCACCGGCACGCCCCATGTCAGCTGCGAAGTCGGCCGCGACACCGATACGTCTGGCGAGTCCTCAAGCAGCTTCAGCACTTCTTTCTTCCGAAACTCCGGCAAAATCCTCATCTCGTTCGACGAAATCGCCTCCCGAATTCGCTCCTTAAAATCCGCAATTCTAAAATAATAATTCTCTTCCGATAGCTTCTCGTACGCTTTCTGGTGATCCGGGCACACCCCGCCATTTTCCTCGCATTCCTTGTCGGTCACAAATCTTTCACAACCAGAACAATACCACCCCTCGTATTTGTTCTTATAAATATACGGTGAGAGTCGCCGCCAAATTTCTTGCACCCGCCTCTCATGCTCCGCGTCCGTCGTCCGGATAAAATCCGTATTAGACACCTCTAGCGTTTTAATAAAATCCTGAAAAACTTGCGCATTCTCCGCTACATATTCTTCCACTGGCACGCCCAGCTCTTCAGCTTTCTTGAAAATCTTATTACCATGCTCATCCGTCCCCGCCTGAAATCGCACCTTATTCCCTACGGCCTTGTTGTAGCGCGCAAAAACATCCGCCAGGCAATAGTCCATAGCGTGTCCAATGTGTGGCGCACCATTCACATACGGTATCGCCGTCGTAATATACACATTCTTCATTCTTACCCCTATCTGCTTTACGCAGGTTTATTAAGTTCGTAAATCAATACACCCACCAGCGCCACGATTATAATCCCAGCTAGGACACAAAGTAGCACTAGAGTATTCTTGCTTGTTTTCTTCTTTGGTTTCTCCGCTGCTGCCGGAGCAGCCATCGCCGCTTGCTGCTGTTCCATCACCATCTGCGCCTGCATCGCAGCTTTTTGCTCTTCAGTCGGCATAGAGATCGCGCTGCCAATAGACCCTGGCACTGGCTCGGCCGCTTTGAATGGAGCGTTGAGCTCTTGTTCGATTGGATCTGGCTCTTTCACTGGCTCTGGCATCGTAATCGGATCCGTCGCGTTAAGGCTAGGAGTCGCCATCGTTGCCGGGTTTATAATCGGATTCGTCGGCTCTGGTATATTAGTTGCCACTGGTGCATTCGGCATACTTGGCATAGCTGGCTCACTTGGCATACTAGGCATACTTGGCATAGCTGGCATAACTGGCTCACTTGGCATACTAGGCATACTTGGCTCACTTGGCATACTTGGCATACTTGGCATACTTGGCATACTTGGCATACTTGGCTCACTTGGCATACTAGGCGCAGCCGTCGCATTAGGGGTAAATACCGGATTCACAGGTGTCGGCAATTCGCCATTATTAAACAAGTTCTCTGGTTCCATTTTTCTTCCTCTTTACTTAACTATATTTTAACACTTTTTATCGATTTCTGCAATACGTTTACAGACTTCTGCAAGGCCAGCGCCTCTGTCTCAGATATCTCAATATCTAGCCTCCGCACTATACCATTTCTCCCCACCACCGCCGGCCAGCCGTAATATACGCCAGCATAATTATCATACGACGACACCGGCAGCACTTGCATCTCGTCGTTCAAAATCGCATTCAGAATCGACACCACCACTGCCGCGATACCATAATACGTCGCGCCTTTTTTCTCGATAATCACATACGCCTCATTCTTCACGTAACTAGAGATAGAAAACAATGCATCCGCCGGCAGCATTTCGGAAATCTTCGCACCGCCCACATTCGCGAGCGACCACAATGTCACTTCAGAATCACCATGCTCGCCAATCTGATACGCTTCCACCGCTTTTGCATTCACATTCAGATACCCGGCCACTCTTTTACGCAGTCTCGCCGAATCCAACACCGTCCCAGTACCAATCACCCGCTCCGTCGGCAATCCAGAATACTTGCAGGTAAAATATGTCATCACATCCATCGGGTTTGTCACTACCAAAAAAATCCCATTGAATCCACTCGCCATAATCTGCTGGATCATCCCCTTCAGAATGTTCACATTTTTCTTAAGAAGATGCAACCGCGTTTCACCCGGCTTTTGTGGCGCACCCGCCGCAATCACCACCACGTCACAGTCACGCGCATCCTTATAAGTGCCATTATAAATCTTCACATAGCTAGACGAAATCGTCATCGCATCATTGAGATCCATCGCCTCTCCCTCGGCGTCCTTTGCGATAATATCCGTTAATACGATTTCGTTCACCGCGGACCGCTGCTGCGTCAGCGCAAAAGCAATGCTCGCCCCTACGTTTCCAGTGCCCACAATCATTACTTTATTATTGTCCATACTATAATTATAGCATAAGTCTAATAGTCCGTCGCCACAATCGATTCAAAATACAGCTTCAATTCTTCAGCAATGTAGTCATCTTGTTCATAAATCCCGTTCAGCTCATCTAGAAACTTCGGCGTGAGCCGCGCGATTCTCGCGCGACGATATTCTTCCCACTTTAGAGCTTCCGTTTCAGACAAGCTCATAGGAAAATTCCGTCCCTTGTAATGTAGCAAAAGTTCCGGCAACCTTTCATCACTAAAATCCGGATGAAAATCCGCCAGCCGCTTCGCGTCCGCATTCCGCACCGCCGCCACTTTAATGCGATCACGGTCGTTCAAAAAACCATCATATAGTGCCTGCTCCGGCTCCACCGCCGGCGGAAACTCTGGCCTTGCCTCGTGTTCCGTCCGTGCTTTCTCAATAAACTCCGGGTGATTCAATAAACTCTTCAGATTTTCCTCCACTACTTCCGCTGAAAGCCCAATCTTCTTCCATCCATCCCCCTCACCCAGCACCGATACCGGCGCCACCGCCGGACATTTATTATAACATAATTCCTTTATTACCGGAAAAAGGCCAGACGGGTGACGGTCGCGGAGGGGGACCCCCGCGGAGCTTGCCGACGCGGGGGAGGACAGCGACCGGCAGGACCCGTCTTTTTCCAGAAGTAACTCTACATTATATCGTAAATCATATACTAATACGTTCCCGTTCCTAGACGGTGCAATCGGAAACGCCACCGTCGCTTTCTCAAACTCCGCCGCATATCTCCCCGACACATACACAAACGGCTGCGGATTCGCGAGATTGACATATTTTTTTACCTCATTCTTATCTCGTAGTTTCAGTAAAAACCGGAACAACCCCGGCTGTTTCTCGTGAATCAATTTTGCTACCGCAATCGTCGCAAACACATCAGAAAGTGCATCATGCGCATGCTCGTGCGAAAGTCCGTTCATTTTCGTGAGCAGTTCCAGCCGATTAGTCGCTCTGCCATCCTCCGTCACCGGCCAATTAATCCCCTCCGGCCTTAGCGCCCGCGTCATCCTTACCACATCCAGCATATCCCAACGCGAACGCCCATCCTTCCATTCCCATTCATACGCATCATAAAAATTTCGCCACAGCGTCGCCCGCATAAACTCATCGTCAAACCTCACCGTATTATACCCCACCGCAATCGTCCCCGGCGTAAAAATCTCCTCCACCGCCATCTTGCAAAACTCCGGTTCACTCACTCCTTCAGAAAGCGTCTTTTGCGGTGTAATCTTCGTCACCATAATCGCACCTGGATTCGGTAGCGCATCGTCCGTCATTTTCACCAGTATATTCACAGGTTCGCCAATCGGGTTCAGGTCCATATCTGTCCTTTGCCCCGCAAACTGCATAATCCTATCTTCTCTCGGCCTCAGCCCCGACGTCTCCAGATCATAAAAGAAAAAGTTTTTATTCATACTTCTATTGTATCATAATGTCAGCAATCTGAAAAATCACATTATTCTTCAACGCACCAACCCGTGAGCGTCACATCCTCTAACCCAGTCGTAAACGTCGTCTGCGCCGAATTTGGAGCTGCCAAGAACCCATAGTCACCCGAAAGTGTCCATCCGCCAAAGACATACCCAGTATCACAAGTAGTCTTCACCGTCAGCGAATCCCCAGGACTATAAGTCCCGCTAGTAGTACTGCCGCTCGTCCCGATGATTGCCGAGGTAGCATTTTCACCTGCTACCGTCGTCACAGTTACCGGCGTAACGTTCGAGACAGCATTAAAGGTAATCGTATTGGAATAAGTGCCAGAAGCCTTGCTAGCGGACGCCTTTGCACCAATTGCAAAAGTAGTATTAGCCGTGCCACTAGAACTATTCGTAGCGCGTAGCACCTTATCAGTATTATAGATAAGACCAGAGAAAGTCGTACCACCATCAAGCGAATAGCCCCAATAGTCTGCCGTAATATTGCTTACACCAGACACGCTCGCATCACTTGCCAAGCTACTGAAAACACCACCAGCACCCACCAAGTTATTGTTCGCATAATCACCGCCAGACACGCCGACTTTTGCTGAAAGCGTATAGCCAGCGCCACCATTAGTCGTCACCGCAATCGTAATATCATCGCTTTTCGCTGCAATACCTGGATCCAGGCTAATTGTAGCATTACCATCAGTATCACCACCAGTAAGCACCATCGAAAGCGAAGAGTCAAAGGTAAACTGCACATTCACGCTGTCCTGCCATGCAGTATCAGCATATGCTGCCCCCGCCAAAATTGTCCCTGTAGATATCGCGCAAAGTGTAATAAGTATTTGTTTTAACCTTCTCATAGTCTAACTATAGCACAACCGCATTCAAAATGCAATAGCTTATTTTCGCAAAACTACTGCGAAGATAGTTTCTCGTAGTCTATGCCATAATATGCATATTGTAGCTTTGTATAAGCCAAACTCGTCTCAGAAGCCAGCGTAGAAAGTGCGTCGCCTTTTTCTACCGCCATCACGAGGAACTTGAGCGGCTTGAAATGTCCACCACAAATTTCCATTTGATCCTGATAGGCGTATTCACCCGGAATCGTAATTTCACGAATTCCACCCAGTTTCATACCGATTACTCCAGTCGTCCAACCAGAAATCAACCCTGTCGATGCTGGCAACGCACTCACAAACCCAGTCGGTTCGCTCGTATCGTCTAGAGTAGAATCAAACACCGTGCCGTCCGCGCACCATCCGGTATAAAACGCAAGATAATCCGTATCACCTTCCGTAAGCTCACGCCCATCACCTACCACCAAATCGCTCGAACGCACTTCACCAGCGTTCGCCTCATCTTCGTTATACTCCGCTACTTTGTCAAGATATTGCGAGTATTTATTATATTCACTCGTCGTCACCGCTTGGAACTCCGCTTTCTTTTCCTCGTAGGCAGTTTCGTACGCCGCTAACTTTTCGTCAGTAATCTCCGTGTCAGACGCCGAAGACGCACCGCCTCCGCTCGCCACAATCGCCACATAACTTGCTATAATCGATCCCACCATAATCACCGCGATTAGCGTAATACCAATTCGCTGCTTTAGACTTGTTCTTAACTCCATTTCTTCCATACCACCATTATAGCACGGAAACCTTAAAAAATCATAAAAAAAGAGGCGGGTCCTGCCGCGCTCTTCCCCCAAAATTTTTGCTGATCGCAAAACATTTTGGGGGTCCCCCTTCGCGCGTCACCCGCCACCCTCTCTCTTGTGGTTCTATTCAGCTTTCTTAGCTGGCTTCTTAAGAATAGCAACTTTCTTGAAAGCCCCACCAGCTTTCTTAATCATTGCAACCGCCGATGCCGAAGCAAACTGCGTCTCTAGCTCAATCTTAGCCGTAAGCTCACCGCGTGAAATCACTTTCACTTTCACGAATGGACTAGAAATGAGACTTGCTTCTGCCAGAGTGTAGTTATCTACCTTGCCAGAAAGCTCGTTCAGTCTATCAGTATAGACCACCTCAGCCTTCGCATGGAAGCTCTTGAAACCTTTGAGCTTTGGCACAGCCTGCATAATCGCCCGCTGACCACCCATGAAGCCTGCTGGCATCTTGGAGTGCCCAGTCCTAGCCTTCTGGCCTTTAGTACCGCGGCCGGCAGTCTTGCCCTGCCCCGCCGAAATACCACGGCCCTTGCGGCTCGGACGAGTATTCTTCTCTACGATTAGATCATTGTACTTCATTATTTCTCCTCCTTCTTAGAGGTAGCTTTCTTCGCGGCCGGTTTCTTGGCAGCTACTGGCTTTGCGGCAACCTTTGCCACTGGCTTCTCTGCCTTAGTCTCGGCTGGTTTTACAGCCTTGCCCTTGTTACCGGTCCACTCACTGCGTGGCACCTGTGCACGAAGCCCTTCGATCACCGCATACGCAATGTTCACCTTATTGGTGGAACCAAGCGACTTAGAGATGAGGTTCTTCACGCCAGTAAGACCCATGATGGAACGTACCGTACCACCAGCAATAATCCCAGTACCAGGAGCAGCTGGCTTCATTAGTACATCCGCACCAGTAATCTTGGTGCGAGTTTCGTGGCAAATCGTCTCGCCATCCATATTGAAGGTAACCATAGACTTCTTTGCCTTGGAAGTAGCCTTAGCCACCGCAGTCGTCACATCGTTACCCTTTGCAACGCCTACGCCTACCTTGTTCTTGTGATTACCAATCGCTACGAGCGCTTTGAATCTCATCCGGCGGCCACCAGCCACAGTCCTAGATACGCGATCTACAGCAATCGTAATCTCATCAAATTCTTTTGGTGCATCGTTCGCCTTTACGCGATCACGACGATTCCGACGATCCATCTTGCGGCCAGCAATGTCGCGTACCTGCTTGGTTTCTGCGACCTTGTCTTCCATTTTGAGGGTGCCGGATTTATTAATTACCCGTGGGGCTTTTTTCTCAGTTTCTGGCATAATTAAAACTCCAGTCCTTCCTTGCGAGCAGCATCTGCAAGCGCAGACATTCTGCCAGCATATAATTTAGAACCGCGATCAAAGACGACTTTCGTTACCTTGGCAGCTTTTGCTTTCTTTGCAATTTCTTCGCCAATTTTTGCCGCTTTCTCAGTCTTGGTGCCAGTCATTTTGCTGGCAACCGTCGTTGCGTAAGCTAGCGTAGTTTTCTTGTCATCATCAATCACTTGTGCAGTAATGTGGAGGTTCGAAAAATGAACCGAAAGGCGTGGCCTTTCTGCGGTGCCATGAATCTTGGCCCGTGTGCGATTTGCTCTAAATACCTTATTCATTATTTCTTTCCTGCCTTTCCAGCCTTGCGAATGATTACCTCATCCACGTACTTGATGCCTTTGCCCTTGTATGGCTCTGGCTTCTTGAGGCTACGGATCTCAGCCGCCACCTGACCGACCTTTTGCTTGTCAATGCCAGATACGGTGATCTCCATTTTGTTGGTAGTAAGTTGTACGCCTTCTGGAGCTTTATATTTCACTGGGTGCGAAAACCCTAGCGCCATTTCAATCTCCTGGCCACCGCCAGAAAGACGAAAACCTACACCGTTGATTTCTAGTTTTTTCTCGAATCCATTAGTCACGCCCTGCACCGCGTTATTAAGTAGCGCGCGCTGGAGACCGTGCCAAGCCCGAGATTTAGGCTCGTCATCCTTGCGGGTGACAATCGCCTGAGTGCCTTCTACCGTAGTGGTAGTCATAGGCTGAACCGGAACGATGAGCTGACCCTTCGGCCCAGCGACAGTAATTTCCTTGTCGCCGACCGTAATTGTCACTCCCGCCGGAATATCGATGGGTTGTTTTCCGATACGACTCATATCTTCCTTTACTTTAATATCCTTACCATTATATCACAAAATCGCAATAATTACAAGAAATCTCCCTTATTTTGAGGGAGATTTCCTTTTTTATCTTTATTTAGTGTTTGACCTTTATTTGAGTGTGTTTTGTTTGCGCCAATGTTTATTTGCGATGAGCGCGCACCCGCTTCATGACATAGCCAGAAATGAGAGCAGTTGTTAGCGCCACGATTGTAGCGAACAGCGCGTTCTTCGTACCTTCAGACCCAGCTTCGCCAGTAAACGAACCCGTATCTGGAGTCACTACCTCTTCTTCTTCCTCTTCTTCGGCGTCTTCATAGACTACCGCATAAGTCGAGAATTTATCGGAATCAAACGAGATAGTGCCATCATCATTATCGGTTGCTTTGATGAGCGTAGTTTCGCCATCGTGCACACGCACGAGATAGTAGGTGCGAGTGTAACCTTCCGCTACTTCCTCAAGATCTTCTGGCAAAGTTAGAGTAATCGTGAGTGGGCTAGCGAGCTCAGTAATGTTACCAAGCATTGTTGCGTTATTGTCTTTGATTGCGAGCAAACGAATGTCGATATCATAGTATCCAAGAAGTACTGCATCTTCCGTGAGTGATTCTTCCATTTCGTCTGCAATTTTTGTTTTGTCATCTTCAGCAATGTCATCCGCATCCACGTCATTCGTGGCTACAGTTGTCGCGAAAGTTGCGCCATCGGCTGCTGCATCCTTCACAGTATCAGCATTTACGCCATCAGCATATTCAAAGTTGCTCGCAGTACCATCACCTACAATCGTTTCTACAATGTCACTTGCTTCCACCTGTGCTGCATCAGCATCTTCACCTTCAGAAGCAGGAGCATAGACTACGAGCTTCGTAGCACCGCCCATGCCTTGATCGACTGCATCGCGGAAGGAATAGCTAAACATACCCTCACCAGCCTGGAGAGCTGCAATCTTCCAATCATACACTAATGCGATAGACTCGATACCTGCAAAGTCAAACGTACCATAAGTCTTAGCAGTATCATTCAAGATAGCACCAAGATCATATTCTTCGCCCCTCTCTAGGTAGATAGCACCAGGAATTGGCGCCACCGCCGAAGGGATTACTTGATATTCGTCATCAGCAACTTTATATACACCATAGCCGTTCTTAATCATCGCAGCAGTCTGCTCGGTAAAGTTCGTACCATAAGTACCACCACTAATCTCAATAGTGTAATACTTGCCATTATTAGCAGCACCTGGGTTTACCGGCATCTCGTAAAGCGATGTCGAGAAGGTACCACCAGTCACCGTCATAGCACCGGTACCATTACCACCAAAAGTATAGCCAAGTACACTGCCATTCTCGCCAATCGTGAAAGTACCGCCAGAAATAGTAATTAAACCTTTGTCGGCAGGAGCAGCATACGCGCCATTAGAGACAACTGGACCATTCTCCGAGAAGAATGACCCGCCTTTTACTTCCGCGACATTCCAGTTGAGAAGAACGGCATCACAATCCGAGAGCGAACCGACAGGCTGTTTGAAAACACCGTCGTTGATCTCAAGATTGCCGTAATCGTCATTCTTGATAACCGAACAGTTCCTCTCCCCGGCCGTAAATTCGCCACCATTAATCGTTAGCACTGGTTCATACGAACCACTACCCGCCGTTAGACTCGAATTGTTCTGATGATCGCTGCTACCAGCCCAACCATTCGTCACCATTGACGCGTTCGAAACATTTGCCTCGCTCGCAGTAATCGTAGCACCTTCATTGATCGTCATATTACCATAATTACGAATGATATACCATTTATCAGACGTATAAGTACCACCTGAAATTGTCATGGTAGAATTCGTATAGTTTGTTACCGCCGCAGTACCTGCCTGGTCAGTCGAAACGGTACCGCTGCCAGTAATCGTAAGCGTACCTTTATTTATAATTGCAGCTTCATTAGCCGTACTATTCGTAACGCTATGCCCATTCAAATTAATCGTCACTTCATTGCCTGCATCAACATAAATACCGTCAGTTACATCCTCATCAAGAGTATAACTACCGGCAGTATATGTCGCTGCACTTGCCCCACCACTCGATAAGGCAAAACCCGAAAACGCTGCTATTGCGAAAATCGCCAATCCAGCTTTCCGAGAAATATTTAGACTCATATAGCCTACCTCCTTTACTTATTACTTACTATTATACACATTGCCGCCGCAAAACGCAAGCGTTTTTTAAGCTTATTTTAAGTCACTTTTCCACAAAAAAACGCCCCTGTATATTGGGGCGTTTTAGAGTCAACCATTATCTCATGCGTTGCATCATACCTGGCTGGCCTTGCTGTGTCTGCGTTTTTTGAGTCTGTTGGCCTTGCTGGGCCCCCGGCATCGTACCCTGCTCGCCGCCCATCAACTGGTTCGTAATGGTCGTCACTTGCGTACCATTCACAATCACCGTTCCGCCAGTAAACGTCACTGTGCCATCATAGTCAAACGCCGATTGCGCCGTAATCGTGATTTTTCCACCAGTAATCTTTAGATCACCATTAGAATCCACCGCATCCGTATCGCCCTGACCCATGTCAATCGTGAGCTCACCACCATTAATCTCCACCATCACGCCATATGCTGTAGATTTCGCGCCCGCATTGATACCATCGTCGGTCGCCGTAATTTTAATTGTACCGTCATTAACCAAGACATATGTCGCTTCTAGCCCTTCGGCCGCCGTAATCGTAAACGTTCCGCCATTAATTTCTAGCTTCGTTGTCGCATGAATCGCATCGTCGCCAACCTTGATCGTGAACGTTCCGCCGTTAATCATCGTATAAGTCTCCGACTGAATCCCATCTTGCGTCGAAGTAATTGTAAACGTACCATCGTTAATCACAATCCAGCCCAGTTCAGAGTCTTCATCGTTCGATGCTTTAATCCCATCGCCACCAGTAGAAGTTAGCGTAAATGTTCCGCCATCAATCGTCACCGAGTCCTTACCCTTGATACAATCGTCGTCAGTGTTCACAATGTACGTACCGCTTTTAATCACCAGTGTATCCTTCGACACAATCCCATCAAGATTACCATTCACAGTCAAAGTTCCTTCACCAGTAAAAATCAAATCATCCGTGGAATGAATAACGCCCTCAAGATCCGAAGTCCCGCCATTTGCCGTAAGCGTGCTTTCACCCTTCAGCACAATCGTCACCGAATCCGCATCCACCACGTAGATCGCCGGCCCGCTCGTCGCCGTAATTGTCGCCGAATCTAAGACAAGCGTCACATCGCCAGCCGTATCTATCGTAATTGGCGCGTGTTCACCAGAAATCGTATAAGTCCCCGCCGTCGTAATGCTAGTCGCATCTGTCGCACTAGACGAATCCGATGTGCTAGAGCCCGTACTCTGCCCCACGCCACCGGTGTTACCTTCGTGATCCAAGTTGAGCACCACCGCCAAGACTAACACCACCACTAGCGCTATCCCCGCCACCGCAGCAATCACCATGTCTCTAATTTTCGCTTTTTTCTCAGACTCCGCCGCATTTACCACCTGCGCTTCATCAGTTTCGGATACCGCTGGCGCCGCCTTCACAGGCTGCACCGTATCCATTTTTTTCTTCGTATCATTATCTTTTTCCATAGCCTCATTATATCACCCTTCGCTTGGAAAAACCTTAAAAATCAACCAAAAAAATCACCCCTGTTAAACAGGGGTGATTCACCATATATAATATATATGGTACTACTTGCGCTTTGCAAAGATCGCTGCGCCAGCGAGTGTAATTGCTGCAATTGCCGAAGCGATTGCCATCACCGCGCTAGACGAAGCCGAAGCTTCAGCCGTGTTCCGGCCAGTATCCACCGACGCCGAAAGCTCATCGATGTAAGATACGGCGTAAGTCGAGAACTTATCCGACCCGAAAGTCAAAGTCCCAGCGTCCGCATCAAACTCAACATCCTCAATCTCGTCAACAGTAACCTGTTCGTCACCGTTTTCGTCGATGTAGGTGTGGTAGCGCACAACCTTGTAAACGCGAGTGTAGCCAGCCTCAGCAGCTTCCATCCCCTCGATTACAATAGTCTGCTCGCTTGTCAACTCTTTGAGCGTACCGATCTTGACACCATCAGCATAGAGATCTACGTCGATATCATAGAAGCTCACGTTGCCAACATAGTCAGCACCAAGCGCATCGAGCAAAGCCGTCTCGACGCCTTCGTCAACTTCGTCCAATTTTTCAACTTCAACCTTCGTAGAAAGCGTCTTGCCCTCTACTACTGCTGCCATGATGGCTTCTGCATCATCGCCAAATGCATTTTGTATCGCAAGTCCTGCCTCTTCAGTCGCCTGGGAAGCTTCCTTAAGTGCAACCTGAGCCGCCGCAACAGCTTCATTGTACTCTTCCTCAGTGTCATACTCGGCAGTTATCACCTTGTAGTAATTAAAGAGAGCATTTTCAGAGGCATTGACAGCTTCAACCTCATCAGACAGAAGGTCTGTCACCGTGTCTGCAGCTTCCGTAGTTGCACTCGTCACGAGAAGCGTCACGTTCGTCACTACAATATTGCCTTCCTCGTCTTGCTTCTCAATATTTACATAGAATGCACCAGCCTTCAGCGCTGAAATTGTATATACACCTTCAGCGGTTTCTTCTACTGTGATATCGCCCTCGTCGGCAAATGCATAGTGGTTTTCGTCAACCGCAATGCCCTGCTCATCTTCATCTTCTTCGCCAATATATTCGGAAAGGTCAAACACCTTCACATTCGCACCAGCTTCAGCCTCAACCTCGATGCTTGTGCCAGCCGCCATCGCCTTAAATAGAACGGTTTCCTCAAAGGTTGGCATTTCCGGCTCTTCAGCTTCAGATACTACGATAGTTTTCTGGACAGACTTTTCGCTTGTTGTTTCAGTCAAGGTCAAAGTATAAGTCCCAGCGTCAGCGCCTTCACCCGCAACGATGTTCGCAAGCACTTCGCCAGCTTCTTCACCTTCTGCAAAACCATATGCGAAGTCTTCTGTTGCGTCTCCCTCTTCGCTATCGGTAATCACGATCGTAAAGTTTGGATCTTCGATATCACTATAGGTAAAGCCAAAGCTCGCGCCTTCTTCATCACCTATGGTCAACTCTAGATCATCTTCATCGAGAAGAGTCAGCGTAGGATTCAAAACCACCGTAGAATCATCTACATTAATCTCAATCGGAGTAGTCTCAAGCACCGTGCCATCTTCCGCCGTATGGGTAGCGGTCAAGGTGTAAGTACCTTCTTCCGCCGTACCAGCTTTAACCGTCCAAGTCCCGTCATCATTATCAGTAATCAGAAGACCAGTTGCAGTCTCATTTTCATCAGTTACAGTTACATCGCCGTCATCAGCAGTCGCAGTAACCGTAATCGCGGTATATTCGCTACCTTCCTTGAGGTCAATCTTGCCTTCCGTGCTCACGGTCATTGGCGCATAGAAATTAATCGTGTAGTTATAGTCATAATCAAGAGTCGTTGTTGCGTCACCATTGACCTCATCGATCTCGGAGACCTTTATAGTGTAGGTATACTCGCCAGCTTCTTCAGCGCTAAAGGCATAGCTCGCGCCATCCTTTGTCACAGTAAGTCCTGCTGGAATCGTCTCGCTCTTGAACGTACCCATGAACGGATTCACCGTCAAAGTGGCCGTTTCGCCAACTAGCTTGCTTGCAGTCTCAGAGACTAGGCCAGTCACATAGACCTTAGCATCGACAGTATTAATCACCTTGTTACCGAGCGTCTCAGTGAAAGTAATAGTCTTTTCGCCAGTCGTAACAAACGTAATCTGGTCATCTTCCGCGTCAACCGTAGCATCAGCATCACTCGTCGTGTAAGTCACCGTACCACCATTCGTAGTTACATAAAGATCGCTGACATTGCTCAAAACACCAGCAGAGACCGTCAGATACTGATCCTCGATACTAGTCATGTTGGCGTCCGCATCATATACATACAGAGTCACGCGCCCAGCGTTAACAATTGTGTTTGCATCAGAATCCTTAATTGTATAGTTAAAGATCTTCTGACCAGCCGTATTCGCAATCAAGAAATTACCGGCTAATTCAGCAACCGTTGTCGAGGCGTACTTTGGCGCCGCCGTCACAGTCCAGCCTTCTGGCAACTCAACGATAGATGCGTCATCATAACGCAGCGTCGAGTCTTCCACCATAGTTACGCTCGTTGCAAGTTTGTAAGAATTCACAGTGAAAGTCTTCGTAATCGTATCGTCACTTGCGTCGGTCAAAGTAATATCAGTCGTACCGACTTTATTACCAGCCGTAATCGTAAACGTATTACCATTAAACGCGGCAGCTGCCACTTCTTCATCGGTATTAGTAAACGTCTCGCTCCAGTTTGCATACGTTACATCAAAAGGTTTTTCGCTGCCAGAAGCCAATGTCAAAGTCTCGTCATCAGCATCAAACACGTTTACTGTAAACTTCATTTTAGTTTCTTCGCTATCTGATAGCGTCAACGTGACATCGGTAGAACCCACAGCGACTGCAGTTACCGTAATATCATCATCCACTGTTGCGATAGCGTCATCATCATTAGAAACTGCATACGTTACTGGCGTACCAGCCGCAAAGCTAGCAGTATACGTATCAGCAAGCGCCAAAGTATCACCTAGTGCCACATAATAGACATCTCCGTTAAGCGTATCTTCCGCAAACTCATAGACTGTAAAGGTTGCAGTTACTGAAGCTCCAGTCGCATCGGTAACAGTTGCCTTATAAGTACCAGCAGTATAGCCATAGACCGTCACACGGCCTTCAGCTACCGTAGCCCTAAAATCAGTCTCAGCCACCTCGTTATCGTCAGCATCCGTCACAACAACAGTTGGTAGCCATTCTTCACCGTTCACAGTCACGCCGGTAGTGTAAGTCCCCATCGGGCGGCTATCGCCAGCACCAAGGCGGCGCTTACGCGGCACACTTGCCACTAAGTTCTTAAACTTCACCGTCCGAGCAACTTCCCAAGTCGTGGCTTCCTCTACCTCATAAGCAGTATAGTTAGCCGCAGGAGCTACATCGAACTCATAACTGCCACCTTGCACATTAATACTGGCCTCAGCACCAAGAGTAGCTAGTTCTTCCATGCTAGTAACACCGGCAATTGTACCTTCACCGGTGATTGTCAAAGTTTTACCGTCAGCAACCGTAAACAATGCGTCGGTGCCTTTAGTCAACGTCTTACCATTGAGGTCAATTACAAGATCTTGATCGACGTCAATAGTGTCCTCAACCGCAAAGCTTGCATTGAGGCAAATTGTGTCTACAGTACCAACCAGTACCTCAAACGATGCCTCGTCGGCAGCGCATGCACTCGTCGCATATGCAGAGTCACCCGGCACGAACGTCACTGCACTGAGCGCCATCACCAACGCAGAAAACCCGTATGCGAGCCTTTTAAGATGTTGTTTTTCCATCTATTATCCTCCTTATTTGATATTGTTGGAAAATACATCGTGTTATTTCCCACCATATAAAAACACACTCTATATTTGCTTCCATCATACCACATCATCAAAACCCGCGCAAGTCTTGAAATTTGACAAAAAATATTTTGTAAAACTTGACAAATCTAATTATTCTTAAAAAGAATTTTTAGCTAAAAACAAAAAGCAAACCAGAATTCACTTCTGGTTTGCTTTTTAAACTAGCCTTTTTACTGTACTCTTTTCCTCCGGAAAAGAGTACAAGACTTTACCAAACGCGTACTAGTATCTCGCCACCAAGCCGGTTCTTCTTCGCTTCGCGACCAGTCATCAGGCCCTTGGAAGTAGAAATAATTTCCATTCCCCGCCCAGACTTGATTGCACGAATCTCATCGGCGCCAGCATAGACACGGCGACCCGGCTTTGAAACCTTCTCGATCTCATTTACCCGCGCCACGGTACCCGGCTCGTTAATGACGACATGAAGCGTCGCGCGTGGCGCCCCTTCAATCACATCATACGAAGCCAAATATCCGTTCTTCACCAAAATCTCAATTACGGCAACCTTCAACTTGGAGGTAGGAACAAAGATTTCAGTCTTGCCAACATTCACCGCGTTACGAATACGGGTAAGAAGGTCGGCGATTTGATCAGTAGATTGTAACGACATATTTCTCCTTTCTCCTACCAGCTACTCTTAGTTACACCTGGGATTTCACCTTTCGATGCTTTTTCCCGGAAATTAATACGAGAGAGACCAAACCGGCGCATATAGCCGCGTGGCCGCCCATCTAGCATATCGCGATTCTTGAGCCGCGTCACCGAAGCGTTGCGCGGAAGCTTTTGCAAACCTTCCAAATCGCCTGCGGCCTTTAGCTCAGCACGCTTTGCTTTATATTTTTCGTACATTTCACGCCGCTTTTGATCACGAAGCACTGCAGATTTCTTAGCCATACTACTTTGCCTCCTTCTCAAATGGCATGCCAAAGAGTTCTAGCAATTTAGTGCTTCCTTCCTTTGAACCATTTTTAATAATAAACGTAATCTCAAGACCATGCAGCACCGCCGCATCCTCAAAGGTAATCTCTGGGAACACAGTCTGCTCTTTGAGCCCCAAGTTGTAATTGCCCTGTGCATCAAACGCCGAGCGCGACACGCCGTGAAAATCGCGTACATGTGGCAGCGCGATGTTAATCAAACGATCCACAAACTCGTACATTTTGTCGTTCCGAAGAGTCGTGAGATAGCCGACCGGCGCACCCATGCCTTTCCGAATCTTAAATGTTGCGATAGACTTCTTAGCGAGGCGAGAAGTTGCCGCCTGGCCAGTAATCTTTGCGATCGTGAGTTCTACCGTCTCGGTAAACTTCTTATCTTCGCGCTTTTTACCAACGCCAGAAGATACAATCACTTTCTTTAGCTCTGGCACTTGATTGATGTTGTCAAGCCCCAGCTCCTTCTGGAGTTTCGCCTTGAGCTCGTCATTATAGAGAGCCTTGAGGCGTGGTTGTGCTTTAGCCGTAGCCTTAGCAGCCGTTTTCTTTTCCGCCATTATTTAGCTCCTTTCTTAGCCTTAGCAGTTTTCGAGGCCTTATCGTCCGCTTTCTTCGCGTCCGACTTTTTCGCCTCAGCTTCTTTTACCACCTTGAGGTTAGACATATCAATCCCCACGTGGATGGTTTTCTTACCACCCGCAGGATTCAAATACGACTTCTTGACATGGCGCTCCACCACGTTAATCCCCTCAAGGCAAGCCTTACCCTCGCGACGCATCACGCGCACGATTTTTGCCTCAGTACCTTTATTGTCACCAGCAATAATTTTTACAGTATCACCAATTTTCATTATAGTACCTCCGGCGCAAGGCTAATAATTTTAGTAAAACCAAGGTCGCGAAGTTCGCGCGGGATTGGCCCAAAGACACGAGTACCCTTTGGCGTCTTGTCTTCGTTTACGAGCACCGCCGCGTTTTCATCAAACCGAATGGTCGAACCATCTGGCCGGCGAATCGGCTGCACGGTCCGTACGATCACAGCCTTCACCACGGCTTTCTTCTTGACGTTGCCAGTTGGCGAAGCATCCTTCACCGAGCAAGTCACGATGTCACCCACGTGTGCATAGCGAGCGCGAGTACCACCAAGCACGCGAATCACGCCGAGCTCTTTTGCGCCCGAATTATCCGCTACTTTTAGTCTAGTTTCTTGCTGAATCATATTATTCCTCCCCCTCCGTCTTCGCATCAGAAGCCTTCGCTTCTTCAGTTACAACGTTGTTTACATCTTCCTTCAGCTCTACCTTGCCACGTGCTTTTTCAATCACGCGAACAAGCGTATAAGCCTTAGTCTTAGACATCGGACGGCACATCGTAATTTCTACAAGATCGCCTTCTCCTGCCTCATTTTTCTCATCGTGAGCAGTGTATTTACGAGTCTTCGTGTACTGCTTGCGATATAGTGGGTGAGTCTCGCGACTCGTGATGGAGACGGTAATGGTCTTATCACGCTTATCGGAAGTCACCACCCCAACTAATGTGTGTGCCATCTTAAAACTCCTCTTTCTTAATAATTTTGCACTTCACTGGCAACTTGTGCGATGCGAGGCGCAAAGCTTCTTTTGCCTGCTCATCGGTCACGTCAGCGATTTCAAACATCACCGTACCAGCTTTTACTTTTGCTACATAAAACTGTGGCTCACCTTTACCAGAACCCATTTTCACATCAAGCGGCTTCTTAGTCACTGGAGTGTGTGGGAAAATCCGAATCCAGATTTTACCACCACGCTTAATGTAACGCGTAATTGCCTGACGAGCTGCCTCGATTTGGCGTGAGTTAATCCGCTCATTGTCAAGCGACATTAGCCCATAGTCACCAAACGCTACGGTATTGCAGCGAGTAGCTACGCCTTCGTTTTTGCCTTTGCGAACCTTGCGGTGCGCGAGTTTCTTTGGAATCAAAATCGCCATATTACTTTTCCCCCTTGTAAATCCAAACCTTAACGCCTACAATACCAGCAATCGTTGGTGCATGATGACAATAAAAGTCAATATCCGCACGAAGCGTATGTAGAGGCACGGACCCCTCAATAAACTTCTCGCGGCGAGACATCTCAGCGCCATTAAGACGCCCCGACACCTCGATACGTACACCCTTAGCGCCAGCATTCATCGTGGACTGGAGCGCCATCTTTACCGCCCGGCGGAAATTCATACGCTTGCCCAGCTGAAAACCAATGTTTTCAGCCACGAGTTTTGCATTCAGCTCTGGTTTTTTAACTTCTTCTACATTGATGCGAATTGGCCCATCAACGATTTTTTCGAGCTCTTTTTTAAGCTCATTGATGCCCGCTCCCTGTGTACAAATCACGGCACCTGCTTTCGCAGTCAAAATCGTGATGGTAGTAAGGTTAGCAGAGCGCTCAATACCGATCCGCGCAATCGTTGGGCGGCTCTTAAACCGGCCTTCGATAGCCTTGCGAATCTGGTCGTCTTCCACTAGCCAGCGACGAAAATCGCTTTTTCTGGCAAACCACTTGGATGACCAGTCTTTGCTAACTTGGAGACGGTAAGAGATGGGATTAACCTTCTGACCCATATTACTTTTTCTCCTTTTCTGCCTTTGGCGCCGCCTTCTTGGCTGGAGCTTTCTTGGTTTCCGCCTTCTTGGCGTCTGCCTTCTCCGCTGGCTTTGCTTCGGCAGCCTTTACTTTTTCTTCACCAGCAACTTCTACAAAGATGTTGCTCGAAATCTTCTCAAACGGAAGTGCACGCCCACGAGACGCTGGCACATACCTGCGCATCCGCGTACCACTTGTTACAAAGATCCTCGCAATCCGAATCGATTTTGGATCAATCGACTTCCCCGAATTGTTCAAAAGATTTGCATTTGCAGATTCCACCGCCTTGAGCACGGCTCTCGCCGCCCGGCGTGGCGTATTTTCTAGAATCACCACCGCATCCGCAACGTAGCGGTCGCGCACCAAAGATGCAACGATGCTAGTCTTGCGTGGCTGCGAGTCAATTCCTTTTTCATATGCGTGTGCGAAAATCGTTGCCATAATTATGCCTTTCCTTTCGCAGCTGCAGCTTCAGCAGCTTTCTTGCCACCATGGCGTTTAAACTTACGGGTTGGCGCAAACTCGCCGAGCTTGTGACCCACCATATTTTCCGACACAAACACAGGCACATGCATCCGTCCATTATGAACGGCGATAGTGCGGCCTACCATTTCCGGAGAAATCGTAGATTGGCGTGCCCAAGTCTTAATTACGGTGCGATCCTCAGACGAAAGAGCGGCAATTTTCTTCGCGAGCTTCGCGTCCACAAATGGACCCTTTTTGAGACTCCGTGACATTATTTCCTCTTTCCTTCGTGGCGACTGCGCACGATCATTTTATTAGTTTTCTTATTGTGACGAGTACGATACCCGAGCGTGAGCTGACCCCAAGGTGTGCGTGGAGCTTTACCAGACCCGTGACGACCACCGTCACCACCACCGTGTGGGTGATCCGTTGCGTTCATCACGACACCACGTACCGTTGGGCGAATACCCTTGCGGCGACGGCGTCCAGCCGCACCAATCTTCACATTCTGATGCTGAAGATTAGAAACCGTACCGATCGAGGCTTCACAAGCAAGTAACACTTTGCGTACTTCGCCAGATGGCATCCTAAGGGTAGCATAGCCATCTTCCTTTGCCATCAGCTGTGCGCTTGCACCTGCCGCACGCACCATCTGTGCGCCCCGGCCCGGAGTGAGCTCAATTGCATACACAAACGTACCAACTGGGATATTCTCAAGTGCCAAACGATTCGACTCTTCCACTTCGGCAGTGCTGCCGGTCTTAAAAGTCGTACCCTTCGTCATCTTGGTGTCCGCTAGTACATAATAGTATACGCCATTCTCGTCCTTTACACGCGCAATCCGTGCCGAACGATTTGGATCATACTCAATTTCCTCTACCGTAAAAGTCAAATCCTTTGGTAGATTATAGGTCATAATCCGATAGTGCCGCTTCACACCGCCACCGCGATGGCGCACAGTGATCCGGCCCTGGTTATTCTTACCCGCCTGTTGCTTCTTCGCAGCAAGCAAAGACTTCATTGGCTTACGAGTAGTAATCTGATCGTAATCCTCAGTCGTCTTTTGGCGCTGCGCCGGAGTAATCGGGCGATATGCTTTAATTGCCATTATTTATTCTCCTTGCCTGCTTTCTTGTCGGCCTTTTTATCGGCTTCCTTTGCGCTGGCATTATCATTTTGCTCTTCAAATACTTTGATCGAGTTGCCTTCCGCTAGCGTAACATACGCAAACTTCTTGTCCTGACGATGCGTAATGCCAGGATAAGCGTGCTTGCCCTTAGAAAACTTAGTTTTCTTGCCATTACGAATCAAAGTCCGCACATCGGTAACTTTCACATTGTATTCTTTTTCTACGAGATTCTTAATCTCTTGCTTGCCCATCGTCCGCTTCACCGGAAAAACATAGGTGCGCTTAGTCTGCTCCATATAAGTTTTCTCAGTCGCGCGTGGCTCAAGGAGGTGCAAATCCAGCTTTAGTTCTTTAGTTTCTGCCATCTTACTTCTCCTCTCCTAGTAGCCAATTTTCGGTCGCCTTAAGAGCTGCCTCAGAAAACATAATCGCGTCTGCATTCATAATGTCAAACACGTTGAGATAGCTTGCGCGTACCAACTTGACATTTGCCAAATTGTTGGTCGAACGCAAGATCTCAGGAGTCTTCTCCGCTACAACAGCAAGTACATTCTTGCCGTCAAGCTTCATGCTCTCAAGAATCTTAGCTGCATCCTTGGTCTTACCAGTGACTTTCGCGTCCGCTGGAAGCATCATCACAGCCTTATCGGCATTTTTCATCGACAAAGCCTGGCGTACCGCCAAAAGTTTTGCAGATTTGCTGATTTTCTTGGTGAAGTTTTCCTCACCAGTGCGACCAAAGGCCACACCACCATGGCGCCAGATTGGGTTGCGAGTCGAGCCAAACCGTGCCCGGCCAGTACCTTTCTGCTTCCATGGCTTCTTGCCACCACCACGCACCTCGCCACGCTTCAAAGTCTTAGCGTGCGAAGAGCGCGAATTTGCAAGATACGCATCATAAGCCAGTTTCACTAGCTCGTGATTTTCTACGGAGAGTCCGAAAATGTCTTTGTTCAAAGTAGCCATATTACTCCTTTCCCTCCACAGTTACGATGCCTTTCTTAGGCCCAGGCACAGCGCCCTTGAGACCGATCAGGTTGTTCGCCGCATCAATATACGCAACGACCATATTCTTTACAGTCACAGTATCGTGTCCCATCCGACCAGGCATTCTTTTACCCTTGAAAACTTTTTGCGGATACATCGAACCGATCGAACCAACCTTACGAATATCACCCTTAAAGCCGTGGGTATTACGAGACTCTTGGAAGTTCCAACGCTTCACTGTACCAGCAAAACCTTTACCTTTGCTCGTACCGGTCACGGAAACTTTGTCCCCGATTTTGAAACTTTCGACCGTGAGATTGTCGCCCAGTTTCATTCCTTCTGGAATCGCATCAACACGAAACTCACGAAGGACCTTAGGATTGATATTTTCACCAGCCTTTTTGACATGGCCAGTTACCGACTTGCTCAGATTCCGACCCACACCATATCCCATCTGCACAGCGTTATAACCATCGGTTTCGACAGTTTTAATCTGAGTCACTGTGCACGGGCCGGCCTGCAGAATAGTCACAGGAGTAACTACGCCGTCATCACCGATGATCTGAGTCATACCAATTTTGGTGCCGAGAATGACTTGCATTCTATTCCTTTCCTTTAATTTTATATTCAGCGAGTTTTGCCTCTGTACATCAGGCAAAACTGCACTATTAAATCTAGATTTGTAAGCTGGTTTCCGCACTACAAAAGCACAGACCTAGCTTTTCATCTAGATAACTCTTTCATTATACCACACTTTTTCCCTAAAAACAAGGTATTTTTGTTATAATTCCGCGATCTGCTTTTCCATCTTCATTCCTAAAACTCGCATTTTTTTGCAAGTTTTAGGAGCAAAACACCATTTTCATTCCTAAAACTCGCAATAATTTGACTTTTTAGGAGCGGTTATGCTAATAGTGTAGGATTTGTATGCATCAATAGCATATTGAAAACCACCAAACTCGTCAACCAGAATATCAGTACGAAGGCATCCACATCATCGATATGCCGATTGGCTAGTGAAAGAATAGCACACTACTATAGTTACAAGATTAACGCCGGTTTCACATTCTAGCTAGACAAACCACCAAATTATTATCCCCGCCCAATTCTCGCAAAAAGTATTATAATAAAATAAGTGGGGCACTCTGGACCCAGGACAAGTTGTCTACATCCCGGAAAAAGAAGCTTCACGTATGAAGGAGAAAACAACGGACGCTCTTATGGTAGCCTAGCGACCAGTCTCCAAAAACTGAAAAACCCAAATGGGCAAATGTCCAACATGAAGAACAGCGCGTAAACTGTCCAGTCACACGAAGCCATAAGGCATATACCAAACTAGGCGGCTCTGCTACGGCGGAACCGCGCTAAAAAGTCGTCCGTCTGAACACCAAAGTCATAGTGTTCTACTTTGACTTGTTGTTATTCGTAGGCTAAGGCTCCATCATTGGGGTTCTGTAAAAGAGGCACGACAACAAATACCTCCCACGACCAGCATACGCCTGTCGGCTTGCCAGGTAGCGTTGGTTTCCTCCTCGGCGGCAACTACAACGCCAGTGGCGCCAACAACGTCGGCAGCAACGGTTATTACTGGTCCCGTACGGCCAACAGCGCGAGGAACGGTTACAACCTGAACCTCAACACTTCGAGCGTGAGCCCTACGAACAACAACAACAAGTACAACGGGAACGCCGTGCGGTGCGTAGCGGTGTAGCCTAGTAGCTCGCCTGGGCGGGGGCGCCACTAGTTTCCCTAGTGGTCCTGTCCCCGTCCCGATTTCTTCATTTGCCCCACTAAACCTTAACGACTACAACCAAACCTTGGCAATCACCACGTTCTAGTAATAATAATCCCACCCATACCACTCAAAAACATCTTTCGCCAACTTCATTACATCATAATGTTTCGCCAGCCCAAGATACGACGCCATCGACGCCACATCTCTATATCCCATCGATACTTCCGCCGCAGCCTTATAAAAATTATTCTTAAATCTCCTTGTCACCCCAATATGTCCCGGATAAATCACCGTACCAAGAAACTCCACTCCCTTGTGTGCCTCCTGCAAATAACGCTTATTCGGATGTAACGTAAGGCAAAGCTCTTCCTTCAAAAATCTCTCTATCTTTTTCACATCCTCTTTCAGCTGCGCCAAATGCGCCTCATCCACCACAATAAAAAAATCATCCACATATCTTCCGTATGCCTTATACCCAAGTTCATGCACGACATATCTATCTAACGCATCAAGATATATATTCGACAAAAGCTGCGAAGACAGATTCCCAATCACAATTCCAAACCCAGGCGGCTGACGAAAAAGACTTTTCGATCGCGGCAACCTCCGCCAATCTTTCTTAGATCCGCGTATAAACACACCCTTACACGGATCATCAAAAATCACTTCACCCCAAATATATTTCAGAAACCCCCTCATACTCCGCTCTTCAGAAAATTGCATATCTAGCCCCCAGCACACGCGTTCGTACAACTTTTTCCGCGACAAACTCATAAAATATCCCTGGATATCTAGCTTCACCACATACGCTTTCTGCGTATAGTCCCGCGACACACTCTTAATAAAATGTTGTAGCCGTTTTATCCCAAACAAAGTCCCGCGGCCTTTCCTGCAAGAATACGAATCATTCTCAAGTCTCCTATCCCACCAATAATACGACATATTGTAAAGAAAATGATGCACGATTCTATCCCGAAACGGTGCCGCAAAAATCTCACGCATCACTGGTACTTTAATAATAAAAGCAATTCCCCTACTAGGCTTATATCGCCTCATAAACAAATCCTCGCAGAGCTGATCCAAATTCGCTTCCAGATTTTGTTCAAAAAGATACACATCTTTCGTGTGTCTTTTATGCTTGCGCGCTTCCAGATACGCTTTATATAGCTCTCTTTTTAGCCATCTTCTAGTGAGCTTCTTCACTTGTATTCCCTTTATGATCTAGCTTCTGCAGTGCGCCCGCCGCCTTTTTCTGTGTTTTCGCCACCTGCAGCATTGTGTTGTATATTTTATTATCAGTTTCCAACCTCAACTCAGACATCACGAACAGCTTCGCATCAATTCTCCGTAAATCTTTCACCGATGTTTTCATATATTGTTTCATGTCCGCATGCCCATTTGCCGCTTCAATAAAATTCTCCATCATCCTGGAGCATATCAACATCATACTATTTCCACACAGCTCGCGCGCCACACCATTTTGCTTCCGCACGATTTCGTAGATCGACCCAAGCAATATCCTCAGCTCATTGCGATATCCCGGAAATATCTCCTTCGGTAGCACCAGTTTGTTCGCGCGCTCTCGCACCAGCTGGTCTTCTTTTTGCATTGCCACCAGGTCAGCAGCATCCACCTTGTATCCAAGGTCAAACACCATCACACCGTCTTCGCTACTCGAACGAAATATCTTCAGCGTCTTTAGTCGGCCTTCTAGTTTTGCGAGATCCTTGAACAAATACACTGGTTCATCTGAAGTCTGTTCGTAGTCAGAATCAGAAACCAGCTCTGCTGGAATGTCTAATCTTTTTGCTATCTGACACACGAAAACTATTGCGGAATGCCCAAACATTTTGTACCACCCATTGCCTGTTTTAATCACCGCAAGTCGCGTGTAGTTATTCTTTTCCCAACCCAATACTCTTCGTTTCAGATCATAGTATCTTTCGCGCGCGGCATCACCAGTCACGTTGGTTCCAGCGTGCTTTCCTGAGATTATAGATGCTTTTTCCATTTTTGTGCAACTCACATTATTACTTCATTATTCGAGATACATTCTTTGACGCATTCACTCTATCTTTTCCGGAGGAGAAAACGGGACGGGGACAGGACCACTAGGGAAACTAGTGGCGCCCCCGCCCAGGCGAGCTACTAGGCTACACCGCTACGCACCGCACGGCGAACCCGAGGTACTTGCCGCCGTAGTACGCAGGGTACACGCTCGAAGTGTCGAGGCCCAGGCCGTAACCGTACCTCGCGCTGTAGGCCGTACGGGACCAGTAATAACCGCCGCTGCCGACGCCGCCGGCGCCACTGGCGACGTAGTAGCCGCCGAGGAGGAAACCAGGAATCTTACCAGCCGTGTTATCTTTGGTGCTTGTAGGGCTATCTACTAGCATTAGCGATGCGGAATTATATTGGTTATAAAGAGTTTGGAATTGGCCATTAGAGCCACCAGTTGGGAGATTCCAGCCTTTAGGGCAAATACTGTAGCTTACGTTGCCAGAAGATACCGAGCCAGTACCGGAGCCTGCCGTGGCAGTGTACCAGTTGTAGTAGCAGCCATAGTCGCTAGTACAGTAGTAAGCAGAGCCATCATATTGGTAGTACGCATCCGTTCCAGAAGTACTAGATGCGCGTGGGAACTTACCATCGCTTAGCTTGTTGCTGAGCGTGAAGCCGCTAGATGATACAGTAGAATTTGCAGTAGTGAGCGAGAGGCTAGTGGAATTGGAGCCGAGCTTGAGGTTCTGAAGCATCCAGCAATTCTCATCTGCCGCCTTGGCAACTAGATAATCTGTCGTATCGCGCGTATCCCTAAGCGTAGCTGTCTGGCCAACCGTAACTGCAGCACAGATTGAGCTAGTCATATCCTGCATAGTGTAATACCCGCCAGATTGTGATTTGTTAGCCGCGGCGTAAGCTTGAGCAAAGGTCGTGAGTGAAGTCTTACCATTCGCCTTCACCGTCGCAGCGCTCTTTGGCATCGTGAAGGTCGTGGACGCGCTCGTTGCATCAGCAAAGCTGCTCGTAGTACCAGCCGTCTGTTCCCAAGTCGTAAACTCGCTATTTGCCGCTTCCGTAGCCGTAATCGTCACTGTCTCTCCCCACCTATATGTACCAGCGCCAGTTACGCTATCAATGTATGTACTATCCTTATCTACCGTGAGAGCATAAGTCGTCCTTGGTAGATCAAGCGACAGCGTCACACCATTCACGCCCACCGTGCCAGTAGTAGATTGCGTTGTGTAATCCATCATAGCTTGTTCATAAGTACAGGTACTACCATATGGCAAATCCTCACCGGTCACCGAAGTATAGCTACTTGGATATGTACCATCCGCATTCTGTAATCTATATTGCTTTGCGCAAGAGAACGAGCTAATGTTCCACATTGCATAGAGCGTCACATCTGGTTCCGTAAGCGCAATGTCGATGCTATTGCCGGCACCATAAGTCGTCCCGCCCACACAGCTATCGCTGTTATTCGCCGTCGTTGGCATCACTGTACACCAGCCACCAAAAGCATACCCCACCCGTGTCGGCATGGTCGAAGAAATCGGCACCGACGTAGTCATGGAGCTCGCGAGCGCCCCAGTCTGTGGATTTGGACTTGGCAAGACGATATTCCCCTCATCGCTATTATTACCGATATTATACGCAATACTATACGTTACAGGATTCACCGTCGCGTTAAAGTTTAGCGTCACAAGATAGCTGCCCGCTGGCGTCGTGCTATCCACTTTCGCACCAAACGTCAGATCGGTATAATCCCCAGGAGTCACCGTCGTATTCCTATTCACAACGTTAGACGTGAGCATCGGAGAATACACGGTCTTATCTACGCTAAGGTTGGTAGTCGTGACCATATAGCCCCACTTATTAGTAGTGGTAGTATCCGAATCCGAAGCAAAAATCGCCGGCGTCACCGTTGACGAAAGTGTCGCGATCGTTGGCCGCACGTTACCAATGGCTTCAGTCCGCGTCAAATCCGTAGTGACGACGTTATTATACGAAGGAGTCATGATCAGGCTATAGCCAGTTGTATTAGACGTGCCCACGATCACACGCAGGTCTTCGGAATCAAAATCTGGCCTACTAATATCCGGCGCAAGATCAATCTCTATCTGCGTTTCCGATAGCGTTAATTCTAGAGCATTCACCTCCTCCACGTGGATCGAAAAATTGGAATCTATATCCACTTCGCTCTCGTCGTTATAAACAGACGCACTAGCAGAATCCGCATGTGCATCCTCAACTAAATAGTGATACCCCCCCCCGCACCCAAAATCACGGTTGCTAAAACCAGCGCCGCGGTTTTGAAGATAATTTTGTTTATTGTTTTCATGAAACCTCGCTTAAACGTTTTATTCATCTTCCATTATACACTAGCTTTATGTTTTCTGCAAGTGGTTTTTGGCTCAATATTTTGGCTAAAATCTAGCTTTCTAAAAACGCGTCAATGAATCCGTCGATTTTACCATCCAGCACCGCATCCGGGTCGGTCTCCTCATAGCCAGTCCTCGTATCCTTGACCAGCTTGTATGGCTGCAAAACGTAATTCCGAATCTGCTGCCCCCAGCCCGCCGACTCTCCCGCGCGAAGCTCTTTTAAAGACGCCGCGTGTTGCTCCATCTGCATCTGTGCCAGCTTTCCCCGCAAAATCTCCATCGCCTTTTCCTTGTTCTGTAGCTGTGACCTTTCATTCTGGATCGCCACCACCGTGTTAGTCGGAAGATGCGTAATCCTCACCGCCGAGTTCGTCGTGTTTACCGATTGCCCACCATGCCCGCCAGAATGATACACGTCTATCCTGAGATCTTTATCGTCAATCACCACTTCCGTCTCCGCCTTTATCACCGGCAACACCTCCACTAGCGCAAATGACGTCTGTCGTAAATTGTTTGCATTGAACGGCGAAAGCCTCACCAGTCTGTGCACGCCATGCTCGGATTTTAGCTGCCCATACGCGTTCGCTCCACTTATTTCATATACCGCGGTCTTGATCCCCGCTTCCTCGCCTTCCACTTTCTCGATCAAGGTCATTTTCAAATTGTGCCGCTCCGCAAAACGAAGATACATCCGCTCCAGCATTCCTGCCCAGTCCATCGCTTCCGTCCCACCAGCGCCGGCAGTAATCCTAATAATCGCATCGTTTTTATCATATGGCCCATTGAATCTCAGCGCCTTCCTTAGCCCAGCAAAGTTTTCCTCCATCGCCATAATCTGCCCGTTAATCTCCTCTGCCAGACTTTCATCTGCCATGAGCATCAGCTCTTTCATGTCCGCAACCTGCGTTTTTAGAAGCTCCCACGGCTGCGTTTCCTCATTTAGCCGCGCCAGTTCCTGATTTTTCTCCGTCGCGAGCTTCACATCATGCCAAATCTCCGGATTCGCCACTTGTTTTTCCAGTTCACTCATCTCCGCCAATTTTTCCGCAATCCCCAGCCTTTCGTACGTCTGCAAAAAATCCTTTTCCAGCTTCGCGAGTCTCTTTTCCATGTCTAGCATAATATCCATTATACCACATAAAATCAGCCCCCGAAGGGGCTGATTTTAGGGTGTGAGGTACCAGGAAAGATCGCGCGAGTTAAACTCAAGGCGCTTCCGCTCCCGGCCGCCTCAATCGTCGAAGAGGGGCAGAGCAACGTCACCCGCAAAACGAAGGTGCGTTT
>JAFRBW010000035.1 GCA_017404685.1 Candidatus Saccharimonadota bacterium | reverse complement strand
TGATATGTTGTGTCCTAGCATGGTCTGGGTGACAGGACTTGAACCTGCGACCTCGACTTCCCAAAAGTCGCGCGCTACCAACTGTGCTACACCCAGGTACCTTTTAATTATACCACAAAAATGAAAAATGTGATAGAATTATATTATTAAGGAGATAAAAAAGTGGCGGAGAATACACCGAATCAGACTCCGGGAGTGCCTGGAAATAGCAATATGAATAAATCCAATATGGTGCGGAGTGCGATTTTCGTGTTTTTGCTGTTTGTGATTGCGATGCTTTTTGTGTCGAACATGAACTCTGGTAATTCTGTGGCTAAGACCGAAGTGGCGATATCGGATGTGATCCGGCGGGCGAATGATCCGAATGGGGATATTGCAAAGATTACGGTGGTGGGGAATGAGCTAGAGATAACTCTGAAAGGCAAGGACGTGCCGACGGAGACTTCGCGGAAGGATCCATCGGGGACTTTGTACGACCAGGGGCTCGTGAATTATTGCGAAGGGCTTTCAGGCGAAGAGCTGACAAATTGCGAGGCAGATTATCCGGTGATTGAATATAAAGAAGATGTGAATATTTGGGGGATTGTGCTGGATGTGGCGCTGACGGTGCTGCCGATTGTGGCGATTGTGGTTTTCTTGTCTTGGATGATGAAGCAGGCGACGGCGGCGAATTCGCAATCGATGTTATTTGGTAAGGCGAAGGCGAGGATGTATGGGCCTGATAAGAAAAAAGTGACGTTTAAAGACGTGGCAGGAAACGAAGCGGCCAAGCAGGATCTGACGGAAATCGTGGATTTTCTGAAAAATCCGAAGAAATACGAAAAACTGGGGGCGAAGATTCCGCGAGGGGTGCTGCTTGCTGGCGATCCTGGTACCGGGAAAACTCTGATGGCGCGCGCGGTGGCGGGCGAAGCTGATGTGCCGTTTTTCTCGATTTCTGGGTCGGAGTTTGCGGAAATGTTTGTGGGAGTAGGCGCGTCTAGGGTGCGGGATCTTTTCTCGAAAGCGAAGAAAAATGCGCCGTCGATTATCTTTATTGATGAGATTGATGCGGTGGCGCACAAGCGTGACGCGCGGGGTGGTGCTGGGCGTGAAGATGAGCAGACGCTGAATCAGATTTTGGTGGAAATGGATGGGTTTGATAATGATTCTGGTGTGATTGTGATGGCGGCGACAAACAGAGTAGATATGCTAGATAAGGCACTGCTGCGGCCAGGGCGGTTTGATAGGCACGTGAATGTGACTTTGCCGGAGAGGAAAGACCGCCTGGAGATTCTGAAAGTGCATTTTAAGGGGAAACCGGTGGAATCTGATGTGGATCTTGAGGCAATGGCGAAGAAGACGGCGGGATCTTCTGGTGCGGATCTAGCAAACATTGCGAATGAGGCGGCGATTACGGCGGCGCGTGAGGGGCATAAAGCGATTTCTAATGCGGATCTTACTTCGGCTTTCGAGCGGGTAGCGATTGGACCAGAGCGGAAGTCGAAAGTGATGAACGAGAAGGAACGAAAAATTACGGCGTATCACGAGGCTGGGCACGCGGTGGTAGGGCATGTTTTGCCAGATTCTGACCCGGTACATAAGGTGACGATTATTCCGCGGGGTTCTACGGGTGGCGTGACGTGGTTTTTGCCACCAGAGGATAGGAGTTACAAGAACATTTATGAGCTGAAAGATATTTTGGCGCGAGCGATGGGCGGACGCGTGGCGGAGAAATTGGTATTTGGCAAGGACGCGATTACGACCGGGGCGTCGTCGGATCTTAGGAACGTGGCAGAGCTTTCGAAATCGATGATCGTGGAAGAAGGTATGGGCGAAGGGCTACGTAATCTGGTGTTTCCGAACGAGGCGACTGGATATTATACGATTACGACTGGGAAACCATATTCCGAAAAGACTTCTGAGATGATTGATGCGGAAATAAAGAAGATGGCAGACGAGGCGGCGGAGCGGGCCGAGGCGGTGCTAAGAGCCAACAAAAAGGTGCTAGATAAACTAGCGGAAGAATTGCTCCAGCATGAAACTTTGGAAGAAAAAGAGCTAGAGAAGATTCTCGCGGACGCAAAGATGCCGGAAGTAGCAAAACTACATAAATAAGTGATAAAAAGGAGGTATATGGAGAGATTTTTGGAATATTTTGTGCCGGAACGGTATGATTTGACGCTTAAGATAGATAAGGGGGCAAAAACGATTGGCGGAACGGTGAAGATTTTTGGCGAAGCAAAGGCCGAAAATGTGAAGTTTCATGCGGTGGGCTTATCTGTTGACTCGGTACTAGTAAATGGTGAAAAAGCGGATTTTGAAACGGCAGATGGTGTTTTGACGCTTTCTAAGGCCCCTAGGGGCGATTTGTGTATCGAAGTGGGGTACCATGGCTCTCTGAATGAAAATATGCAAGGGGCGTATATTTCTACCTATGAATACGAGGGGCATACGGAGACGATTGTGGCGACACAGTTTGAAAGTCATTATGCGAGAGAGGCGTTTCCGTGCATTGATGAGCCGGCGGCGAAAGCGGTGTTCGTGCTGAATATTGAGACCACGGATAAAGATGATTTGATTTTGACGAATGTGGGGCTAGGCGAGCCGACGCCGAGAATGTCCACGTACCTTCTTGCGTTTGTGATTGGGAAGTTTCACGGAAAAACGGTGAAAAATGCGCATGGTACCGAAATTACGACTTATTGCGCGCTAAACCAGGATGTGAATGCGGTGGATTTTGCGAATGAAATTGCGGCGAAATCGCTGGAGTTTTATGATGATAATTTTGGCGTGAAGTATCCTCTGCCGAAGCTGACGCAGGTGGCGTTGCCGGATTTTGAGGCGGGGGCGATGGAAAACTGGGGGCTCGTTACGTATCGCGAAACGATGTTGCTAGTGACGGATGCGGCGACGCTTTCGACCAAAAAATCGGTAGCTCTTACGGTGGCGCATGAGCTTTCGCATCAATGGTTTGGAGATCTCGTGACGATGGCATGGTGGGATGATTTGTGGCTTAATGAATCGTTTGCGAGTGTGATGGAGTATTATGCGGTAGACTATATTCATCCGGAGTATAAGATTTTTGAGGGGTTCTTTACGGGGGATTGTCTTGCGGCTTTGAAACGTGATGCGTATTCTGGCGTGCAATCGGTGCATCAAGATGTGCATAATCCGGCGGAGATTGCGACGTTGTTTGACCCGGCGATTGTGTATTCTAAAGGTGCGCGGTTGATGCTGATGACGATTAGAGCGATGGGTTGGGGGAACTTTTGTAAAGGTATTAAAGCGTATTTTGAGAAATATCAGTACAAGAATGCGGTGGGGGACGACCTTTGGCGGGAACTTTATCCGTATGCGGGATTTGATGTGGAGAAGATGATGCATGCGTTTATTGATTTGCCGGGGTATCCGGTGCTGACGAATGCGGGGAAGGATTTTGATAAATATGCGCAGAAGAGATTTTTGCTCGATGGGGAGATGGAGGAGTCGGATTGGCCGATCGCGCGCGTGACGGAAGATATGAGCGGGCATTATGTGTTGAATTTGAATGACGCGGAGTTTGAGGCGAGGCTTGGTGAGTTTGAGACGCTAGGGCTGGAGGAGAAATTGAGGATTTTGATTGATCGGGAGCTGGTGACGAAAACGGAACTTTCGCCTTCGGTGTCGCTTTTGCCGTTACTTCAGCAATTTAGGAATGAGAACTCGGCGGCGATTTGGAATATAATTGCAACGACGGTGGCGGGGCTGAAGGTTTTCTTTGAGGTGGATTCGGCAGAGGAAAAGTTGTTTAAGAAATATGTGCGAGATTTGATTGATTTGAAGCTAAATGAAGTGGGAGTGAAAACGAGCGAGAACGATGACGAAAATACGATCCGGCTGAGGGCGAATCTTTTGGCACTGGCATTTTATGCGGAAGATATGGATGTTTTGAACGAGCTTGCTTTAATGTATGATGCGGATTTTGCAAAGATGGATGCGGAGATTCGGTCGAACATTTTGGATGCGAAAGTGTATCTTGAACCGCGATATGTGGATGAATATATTGAGGCGTATAAGAAAACTGCGGATCCGGAGATTAAGTTTGACGTTTTGTTTGCGACGACGCTGGTGAAGGATAAAAATGAGCTTTCTAAGTTGGTGAAAATGCTGGGTGAGCCGGAAGTGGTGAAGCCGCAAGATCAGTTTTATTTGTATATTTGGTTGTATCGAAATCATTATGCGCGGGAGATGGCGTTTTCGTGGCTCATGGAGAATTGGAAATACGTGAAGAGGATTTCTGGGGATAAGTCGCTAGATAATTATCCGCGGTATATGGCGGGAAGTATCAAGACGGCGGAGGATTATGAGGCGTATAAAAAGTTTTTCGAGCCGATGCGTGAGGAGCCGGCGCTTTCGCGGGCGATTGAGATTGGATGTCGGGAAATTGAGGCGAGACTGAAGCTGATTTCTGACGATGCGGAGGCGGTGAAGGCATGGATCAGGGCGCGAGAATCATAGTTTTTCGTACTAAGCGGTTTTTACAGGGGTGGGAAAAATCATACTCGGAACATACTTTTTATTTTCGCGGGGCGGTGATGTTGGCGCCGCGGCCGTAATCGGGGATAATGATATCGACTTTTTGGCCGGTGTGGGTTTTTAGCGGGATGTTTAATTCATGCGCGAGCGTGTTGACGACGCTGGCGCCGATGCGAAGACCGGTGAAGGAGCCGGGGCCAGACATGAAAGTGATTTCTTCTAGATCTTGCCAGGATTTGCCGTTTTCTTTTAGCTTGTCTTTTATAAAGCTGAGGAGTTTTTCGGCGAGATCATGGCCGGAATCCCATTCGTAAGTTGTGCCGTCTAGTTTTAGAATGGTTTTTTTCGTGGATGTGTCTAGGTAGAGTTTCATTTGATGGTAACCTCGCGAGTGTTGTCGTCGTTATAGTTGATAGTGATGGTGGTGTGATTTTCTGGGAGGATGTTTTTGACGGAACCGCCCCATTCTATGACGATGATTTGATTGTCGTCGGCGAGTTTTTCTTCGAGGTCTTCTATCATGATGCCGGGGTCATCGAGACGATAAAAGTCGTAGTGGGTGAGGGTTTTGCCGTCTTTGCATGCATAGGATTTTGAGATGGTGAAGCTAGGGCTGGTGATGGGCTCTGATACGCCGAGGGCGATTGCGAGGCCTTTTACCAAAGTGGTTTTGCCGGCGCCGACATCACCGATGAGCTCGAAAACTATCGGCTTGTCTAATGGCGGGTCATGCCGGGAACTGTTCGATGGCGGGTCTTGCCTGGCATTGTTCGATGACGGGTCCTGCCTGGCACTGTTCGATGGCGGGTCCTGCCGGCCTCTTCCCCCAAAATTTTTGCTTTCGCAAAACATTTTGGGGGTCCCCCTTCGGCCGTCACCCGCCATGTATTCATCCGCTAGTGTTCTGCCGAGTTCAATCATCTCTTGTTCTGAAGCGATTTTCATGTTATCATTATACCATGAAAATCTATATTTCTGGTATATCTGGCACGGGGATGGGGCCGCTGGCGTTGATGGCGAAGGCGGCGGGGTTTGAGGTCTATGGGTCGGATCTTTTGGAGGGGGCGATTTATAATGAACTCGTGAAGAATGGGATTGAGGTAAAAATTGGGCCGCAGGATGGGGAGTTTTTGAAGCAGAAGTTGGCGGAAGGGGTGGATTGGTTTGTGTATACTTCGGCGCTGCCAGCCAATCATCCGGAGCTTCTTTTGGCGCGTGCGGCGGGGATAAAGGTAACGAAGCGGGATGCTTTGACGGCGTTTCTTGTGAAGGAGCTAGGGCTCAAGATGGTGGCGGTGGCGGGGACGCATGGTAAGACTACAACGACGTCGATGATTGTGTACGCGGCGCTGAGGCTGGGGCTGCCGGTTTCGTATATTGTGGGGACGACGCTGGGGTTTGCGCCGAGCGGGGCGTATCATCCTGGTGATGAGTTTTTTGTGTATGAAGCGGACGAGTATGATCGGAACTTTTTGAACTTTGAACCGTGGCTGTCGGTGATTACGACGGTGAGTTATGATCATCCGGATATTTATAAGACGCGCGAGGAATATGCGGCGGCGTTTTTGCAGTTTGAGAGGCAGAGTGAGAATGTGCTGAAAACTGATGGTGGGGCGCCAAATACGAAGGACTTTACGCTGGCGGGCGAGGCGCGGCGGCAAGACGCGGCGTATGCGATGGGGGCAGTGATGGCGATGTGTCGCGAGATGGCGAATGAGGGGAAGGTGAGTGTGTCTGATTTGGGGCAGGTGATAAGGGTCTTGAATGAGTTTCCGGGTGTGGGGCGGAGATTTGAGAGACTTGCCAAGGGTGTGTATTCTGACTATGCGCATCATCCGGAGGAAATTCGCGCGACGATGGGTGTGGCGCTGGATGAATGTCGGCTGAAGGGTTATAAGGGTGTGGTGGTGGTGTATCAGCCGCATCAAAATACGCGGCAGCATGAGGTGTTTGATAATTATAAAGATGCTTTTATTGGTGCTACGAAGGTTTATTGGCTACCGACGTATTTGACGCGGGAGGATGATAGCTTGGCGGTGATTACGCCAGCGGAGTTTGTGGCGAATTTGTCCAATGCTGAGATGGCGGAAACGGCGGAGCTTGATGATGCGCTGTTTGCTGAGTTGATGCGGTGGCGCGATGAGGGGTATTTGGTGCTTCTTTTGACGGCTGGGCCGGCGGATGGGTGGCTGAGGGGGAAACTGGCGAAGTAGTGGGGCGGTTGTGAGTCGTAAGGGTTGCGGTGGAGAGACGCAGCGTTGATTTTTGGTGCGTTTTATTGTATAATAAAGATATTAGTCATTTTGCGGCTATGTACTTTTATATTGTAGGAGGTTTCTAAGATGAAAACGAAGGGCTGGAAGAGGATCGCGACATGGATTCTGGTGGTGCTGTTTACGGCGGCGATGCTGTTTGTGCTGGGGATGCCGCTGGTGTATGCGGCGGATGATGGCATGGCAGTGTATGCGGCGAACGATGGCGCGACGGTGATTGGCGATGGACAGATGGGGGACAATGTGTATTGGAAGCTGACGGCGGATGGCGTGTTGACGGTCTATGGAACTGGGGCGACGTGGGATTATAGTAATCCTTGGAGAACTGGTGTTTGGGAAGAGAAAGAACCTGGATATCGGAATGACTGGAAGTGTGTAAGGACTCCAAATGGGTATATATATCCTGAGTCGATAGTGATAACAGAAGGCGTTACTCATATTGGTGATAATACGTTCGGATACATTGAGACTTTGAAAGAAGTGACAATGGCGGATAGTGTTACGAGCATAGGTAACGGGGCTTTTTGTCGATGCAAGTCAATGAATTCTATAGTATTATCTCGGACCCTTAGGACCCTTGAAAACTTTGCGTTTGCTTTTGATGAAAAAATGTCATCCTTGAATGTGCCGGATACCATCACCGATATTGGCGATTTTGCATTTTATGGCTGTGTGCTATCAGATATATACTATGCTGGGACCAAGGAACAGTGGCAGGACATAAACATTAGCAGCAAAGAAGATGGAAACGCGGCGCTCCTGAATGCTAATTTGCATTTTGGCGCGGACGAGCCGTCGGCTTGGGCAAAAGCGGAAGTGAACGCAGCGATTGGTGCTGGGCTGGTGCCGGAGAATCTGCAGAAGAATTATCAAACGGCGGTTTCGCGCGGAGAAGTTGCGGAGATGTTTGTGAAGCTTTTGGAAAAAAGTAGCGGCAAGACTATCGATGCGATTTTGGCCGAAAAAGGTGCGAGTGTTAATCCTGGCACTTTTAGCGATTCCAGCGACAAAAACGTACTGGCGGCGAATGCGCTCGGCATCATCAATGGCACCGGAAACGGCAAATTCAGTCCTGATGGCACGCTGACGCGGGCACAAATTGCGGCAATTATCAACCGTACGGCAAATGTGCTGGGCGTGGAGACAAAAGGCTATACGCATAAGTTTGCCGATGTTTCGGGGCATTGGGTTTCGTCTGAGCTTGGTTGGCCGGCTAAGGCTGGCATCATCAATGGCGTCGGCGATAACAAATTTGATCCAGATGGGAAACTTACGACCGAACAAGCAATCGCAATTACGAATCGTGCACTTAATGTTCTTAAAAAATAGACCTCTCGTACTTTTGAAAAAGCTGGCTTTTTGGCCGGCTTTTTCTTTTCTGGTTTTTTTGATGCTTGTGTTATAATAATAGTATGACCTTGGAGGACAAAAAATATTCTGATGCGATGCGGGCGCGAATTGACATGATTGTTGATGCGCAGGAAATGCGTGGGAATGTGGTGCCAAGAAGGCGGCGGATGTTTAATAAAAAACCTTTTGTTATTGCGCTTTCGGTGATGGGCGTGGTGATTGTAGGACTTGTGATAACGATTCTTTTAGTGGTGCGGCCGTGGGAATATTATGAAGAGGGCGATAGTAGGATTGTGCGAATTTGTTATTATAGTAGCAAGACAACGGAGGAACTAGTGGAATGTGTGGAGAAAAATCATGGGGACGAAAGTATTTTGAATAGCTATCGCGAGATTATCGCGAAAAGGATTAGTAAACTTGGCGATTGCGGTAAGATGAATGGCGCGATGAATGCGTACCAAGATATAATTGATGTACTGGATGGCGAGGACAAGGTGAATCTTTTGATGGATAGGATTAGGTGGATCCTTTTGAATGATAATGATGATGAACTTGGCGAGACGGCGGTGGCGGATGCGTTAGAAGTGTATGAGATGGAGCCAGGTGCCACTTCTGCGAATACTGTGGTGACAGTGGCGCAAAAATATGGATTTTCTGAGATTGAGGCTGAATATACGGAGATTTTTGATGGCTATATGATGGAGTATGAAGGCAAGGGGGGGATGGGATGAAAAAAGTATTGAAATATGTAGCCGTAATCGTTGTGATGTTTTTGATGGTGATGTGCGTGGGGGCTGGAGCGAATGCGTATGTGCCTAGTAATTATACGGATTGTATAAGTAGTAGTGGTGGACGTGGCGGGATTGATTCTGTGGATTGGGCTTGTAGGACTAAGTTTGATAATGGCGGAACTACTGACAATACATGTTCTTTGTGGATTGGCAATAGCCAGCGAGCGGAAACTGATGTGATTACGATTTCCGAAATACCGGCAGTGGGAGAAAAAGAAGATTATTCTGAGAATGTGAGGTATTTCGGTATGTGTACTGATTTTGGCGCTTGGGGAAGGGCGAGAGTTTATAAGGAGGGTACCGTTGACATTACTGATAATGGTTATTGGAATGGCAGTGGCACGAAGGTCAATTTCATCACGCAAGATGTGTTAGTATATCGTGGTGATTGGGGGAATCCTGGAACTGGTGGTTCGGCAAAATTGTCTTTGGGTTTGTTTTTTAGAACGGCGGAGGAATTGGGTATTAAGCCGACTAAAACTTCAAATGGTGGGGATTTTTATAGAATACCGGTAGAAGTTTTTAGATGTTACGGAAGTGGTGATATACCGAACTCGGCTTCTGGACATAAATGTGACTACATGTCGCAAGATTTTAAAGTGGTGGTGGAAAATCAAAAATATCTCGGAATGTCATCCGTGTCAAATCGTAGCTCACAGACGTCGGTGGGTGATAGTGGTGACTATGTGAGCACGGGTATCACGGAAAATAAAGTTGAAAAGAGTACGGCGGAGAATAAGAAAAATGTTGGGGATTCGTTCTATCTGACGTTTTCGCATAACTTGTTTACGGTGCTACAGACAACGGGCGTGTCGTGGAGAGTTGATCGGAGGATGTCGTATAATGGCGTGAGTCAAAGTGGGTTCTATAATAGTGATTTGTATAATCTTTCTACGCCAGTAAGTACGGCTTCAAATGGTAAGGCGACTTCTTCTGGAACTGCAATTGGATATAGTGATGGTATAGCTAATGCGAATACCGATCGGTCTGACAACTGGCTTTACTTTGTGGGAACGCCGAGACCATATAGTGATGGTGGCGCGGATTATTTGATGCGAGATTATTACGAAGTGACATTTAAAAGTGCGGGGACTTATGAGTTCTGCGAGCTTCTGACGGTGAATGGTAAGACGCTCACGGAAGTGTGTTCTAAAGTAGTGGTTGGTGGGGCTAGTCAGTATTATTCTGTGTCGAATGTTTCTAATGACAAACTGGGCGGGTATTCTACGACCGAGATAAACACTGGGTCGCTAAAAACCGCAAATACTGAGAATGCAACTGTCAAGAAAGGTGATAGCGTGATTGTGACGTTTTCGCATAACATTTATGCGGGTATGCGGACGACGGATGTGCAATGGAGCTTGAGTAGAGAAGGGTTGAGTAGTACGACGGCATATACCGTGAGGAAACTTTCTGGATCCGGGCTGACTTCGGTAACTTCTGGCAAGGCGAATTTGACGGAAATGTCGGATGGGTATTATACGGCGGCGGGGCGAACTGGGTCTGACGGAAATTATTATTATATCGTGCGGGAACAATATCAGATTACGTTTAATTATGATAGCTCTGCTGGGTATAATTTCTGCGAGGCGATAAGCGTGGCTGGGAATACTTACACGAAGGCGTGTACGAAAGTGATTGTGGGGGATGGGTCTAGCGGAACGAATTTGTGCGGAACTTGGGCGCCAAGTAGCTATACTAGCTCGAACTCTTCGTATGCGGTGACGTCGGTGACTTCAAGAGTAAGAAACTCTAGGCTGTCCGGAAGTTACAGCGGTTGGCGAGGTGCGATTTCTGAAGGCGATAGATCCTGGTCTATGGTGACAAGTTTAAGTAATGATGCATATACGACTTATGTGAAACCGGGAGATACTGCGGAGTGGGTGAATTGTTATTGGCCGGGAGTACAGAAGGCAGCGTACTCGATGAAATCTAGCTATCATGGCGGTGAGGGAATGTATACAGATTTAACTCCTAATGGCAATAAGTCGTTATATACATTCTTTAGCCCATGGGAGAATCTATTTAATGTATCATCCTACACTAATTCAGCTGGTGGATTTGCCGGAGCAAACCCATCAGATAAAAAATTGACAACGGGTGATTCTACGACTTGGGCGAGTACGAATACACGGGCAATTAACATGGTAGATGTGGGATCATATTTTGAAGAGACGATTACTTCTGGTACACCAGTATATGTAAGATTGACTAATCATGGCAGACATGCTTGGAGTTGCTTCCCGTACAGATGCTGTGATTGTTGTGACAATGGTAGAGGCGGATGTAGAGATTGTAACTGTACGACTTGTTATAGAACATGCCGTCACTCGGAAAATTATATAACTCTTGATTCTGAGAATGGGCCGGTTGTGAGCGGAGCATCGCGTGTGAAAGTGCCGTATAACTTTAGTAATAGCACAAGTGTCACGGTGTCGCTATCGCGGAATGAATCAAACGATCAAGATGCGGTATATGCTGGTGAGAAAATCAATGTAAGCTCTACAAGTGTGACGATTGGCACGAAGTATAATCCTGCGACGGAAGCGACTTATGCGACGATTGTGCGTGGTGCGCAAGTGAGATTGATTGCGTATGCTTCGAGCAGTGGAAGCGGATCGTATTCAATACGAGATGGCAATAGTAGCAGCGAAGTTTGCGGATTTGTGAATAAGCTTGGTGGAAATTGTGCGGTGGTAAGATCTAATAATAGCGTGAATTTGAACGAAAGCAGTACGACTGGCATTACGTATAATCAAGCGGTTAAGGGCGTGACATATGCTGGAGATTATAAGGTTTACGATGTGAACGCGGGGAACTATATGTGCTTTGCGATGGCGGTGTATCCTTATACGAGTGGCGATGCGACGAATTATAGTGATTCGGAGGGTGATCATAAGTGGTATGTGTCTGCGCCGTCTTGCAAGAAAATCGCGAAAAAGCCAAGTGTGCAGGTGCTAGGGGCGAGCGTGTTTACTGGCTCTGGTAATGTGCATACTAATACGAGTGATAAGTTTATTCTGGCCGGGAAATATGACTATAGTGGCGATACGGCAAAAATTGAAGCGACGTCTGCCGGGAGCGTAATGGTGTTTGGATCTTGGGCGGAACAAGCTGTGGTGTCTAATGGGCAAATCTTTGGTTTTGCTTCTGGGGCGGCGACGGGCGGAAGACTCAGTGATAATTATGGCGGGAGTGCGGAAAATGGGACGAGTTTTTGTAAGTATCGTACTACGCTTTCAATGGCAAATGTGGCATCTGGGACTGTGGGTGGTATTTGTACGTATGATGGTGGTGGTACGCAAGCGACGGGGCTGCTTGGCGTGACGATTAGTACTGTGAATCGGCAGGCGATGGTTGGGTATTTTGCGGCGATTAATACGAGCTCGTCTCTAGTGAGGCTTGGTGGATTTGATGGGACGTTTGAGAAGAAAGATAGTGCTCTAGGGCGCAATACGTATTATTCAGAAAATGTTTCTAATATCAGTGGCGCTAATATTGCTACGAATACAACCGTGGTGGTAAACCGGTCTGGGAACTTGAACATTACTGGTGATATTCAATATAATGGTAGTTATACGGCTTATACGGTGCCGAAGGTGGTGATTTATGCGAGTGGCAATATTAATATTGATTGTGGCGTGGGTCGGATTGATGCGATTTTGATTGCTGGCGAAAAAGTGAATACTTGCGTGCGCGGATCGACGGTGTATAGCGCAACAAATAGTAATTCTGGGGCTGGTGATAATAATGCGTGGGAAGCGAGCGTAAGAAAAAAGCAGCTGGTGGTAAATGGGGCGATTGTTGCAAATCAGATTGACTTTGGGCGGACTTACGGGAATGGGCCAGGGACGCAATCTGGAGTGGCAGCGGAAGTGATTAATTATGATACGTCGTCGATTATTTGGGGGCGACGTGCGGTGGCGGGGGCGGCGGAATCGGATACGTTGACGACGGTGTATCAGCATGAACTCGCGCCGAGATATTAGATGTGATATAATATAGTATATGAAAGTGAGGAGTCAGTTTGTTTGCCAACAGTGCGGCGCAGTGTACGCTAAGTGGGTGGGGCAATGTACGAATTGCGGGACGTGGAATTCTCTGATTGAGCAGATGCCGGAGGCTTCTGGTGCGGCGGGGAAATCGGCGGTTTCTAAAGGTGCGGTGTCTGGAAAGAAGCTCGAGTTTGTGAAACTCAAGACGATTGTGCCGTCGGATGCGAAAGCGAGACTGCTTACTGAGTTTAAGGATTTGAACACGGTGCTAGGTGGGGGGATTTTGATGGGGAGCGTGTCGCTACTTGCGGGGCAGCCGGGGATTGGGAAATCTACGCTTCTCATGCAGATTTGTGCGGAGATTGCAAAGGGACATGATGTGTTGTATATTTCTGGTGAGGAATCGGCTGGGCAGGTGAAACTGCGCGCGGAGAGATTGGGTGCAAATTCTGAAAGGTTGAACTTTGCGGCGTCGATTTCTGGGAATGATATCGCGAAGACGATAGAAACGGGGGAGTTTGACTTGGTGATTGTGGATTCTATCCAGACGCTCGCGATGGATGAGATCTCTAGCGCACCGGGGACGGTGTCGCAAGTGACGAATTGCGGGAATTTGATTATCCGGGCGGCGAAAAAGACAGATACGGCGGTGGTGATAGTTGGGCATGTGACTAAGGAGGGAACTTTGGCGGGGCCGAAGGTGCTGGAACACCTGGTGGATGTGGTGCTGAACTTTGAAGGCGATAGATATGGTGGATTTAAGACGGTGCGTGCGGTGAAAAATAGGTTTGGTTCGACAAACGAGGTGGCGATTTTTGAGATGGTAAACTCTGGATTAAAAGAAGTGGAAAACCCGTCGGCGGCGCTACTTGCGGAAAGGACGAACACGGATGGGTCGGTAATTCTGGCGACGTTGAATGGGAATCGGCCGATTTTGGTGGAAATCCAGGCACTTGCGACGAAATCAAACTATGGGTATCCAAAGCGGACGGCTTCGGGTTTTGACCTTAATCGGTTGAATCTTTTGATTGCGGTGCTGGAAAGGCGGACGAAACTGAATTTGTCAGATCGGGATATTTTTGTGAATGTGGTGGGCGGAATGAAGCTGAATGACTCGGCGGCGGATCTTGCGGTGTGTATGGCGATTGCGTCGGCGGTGGCGGGGCGGAAGCTGGGTGAAGAATATGTAGTGTTTGGTGAAGTGGGCCTAGGCGGGGAAATTCGGTCGGCGTTTCGGGCGGACCAGAGAATTGCGGAAGCGAAAAAACTAGGTTTTTTGCACGCGATTGGACCTGCGACGGTAAGAGACAAGTTTGTGATTCCGGCGAAAGATTTGCGTGAAACTTTGATAAGGTACGTGAAATGAAGATTTTAGGGATTGATCCGGGGATTGGGATTTGTGGATTTGGGCTGATTGAGACGACTTCGCGGGCGGGAGCAAAGGCGCTTGATTTTGGGGCGGTGACGACAGAAGTGGATGCACCGCTGCCGGCGAGGCTTTTAGAACTTTACGAATCTTTGACGGAAGTTTTTCGCGAGACGAAGCCGGATGTGGTGGCGGTGGAGAAATTGTTTTTTGCGCAGAATATTACGACTGGGATTGCGGTGGCGGAAGCGAGGGGAGTAGTGCTTCTTGTGGCGGAGCAGAATAATGTGCCGGTGTATGAATATACGCCGAATGAGATTAAGAAAAATTTGACTGGGTATGGTGCGGCGACGAAAACGCAAATGCAAGAGATGGTGCGAGTGCATCTGGGGCTTGTTGCAAAACCGAAGCCGGATGATGCGGCGGATGCGCTGGCGGCAGCGATTACGTGTGCGTTTTTGTATAAAACTGGCGAAACTGGTGGTGGATATAAGTTTTCTAATAATCGGGGGAGAAAGGCGAAAAAATGATAGCACACATAAATGGAGTAGTAGCGGAGAAATTTGCGAATTCTTTGATTATTGACGTGAATGGGGTGGGATACGAGATGACGGTGCCGACGCCGGATTTTGAGAATGTGAATCTTGGCGAGGAGAAAAAGTTTTTTACGTATCATGCGGTAAGGGAGAATGCGGAGGAGCTTTATGGGTTTTCGTCGCTTGCGGCGAAGAAGATTTTTGAGCTTTTGATCTCGGTGCAAGGGATTGGGCCGAAGGCGGGAATTGCGATTTTGTCGCTTGCGGAAGCGGAGGAGGTGAGGAACGCGATTGCGAATGCGGATGCGGCGTTTATTTCTAAAGCGTCTGGGGTGGGAAAGAAGAGCGCCGAGCGGGTGATTGTGGACCTCAAGGACAAGGTGGGGATTCCGTCGCATTATGGGGCGACGGAAGCGAAGTTTGCGGCGGCGGAAACGGAGCCGGATGAGGCGCTGGATGCCCTGATTGCGCTTGGGTTCCCGCTGAAAGAGGCTTCGCAGGCGCTTCTTAAAGTGGATAAAAGTTTGCCGGTGGAAGAAAGAATCAAATTGGCGTTGCAAAATCGTTAAGAGTGTGATATAATTAAGTGTAATTGTTAAATATAAAGGTTAAATTATGAGTTTTTCGATTTTAAAGCAGATTGGTGACGCACAGAAAAAGAAGGCTGTGGTGGACGTGCGCTCTGGTGATACCGTGAAAGTCACTCAGAAAATTAAAGAAGGCGAGAAGTTTCGTTTGCAGACTTTTGAAGGCGTGGTGATTCGTGTGGATCGCAAGGAATCGCACACTGCGCGGATCGTGGTGCGCAAGGTGACTTCTGGCGTGGGCGTAGAGAAATCTTATTTGATTCACTCGCCGCTAGTAGAAAAGATTGAGATTACGAAGCGTTCGAAGGTACGCCGCAATAATTTGCGCTATCTCCGTGAGCGTTCTGGTAAGTCGGCTCGGCTTAGTGGGCGGGACTTTGATCGTGCAGCGGTGAACGACGTTGCTTCTAAGGAAGAAGCTCCAGAGGTAGAGGTAGTAGAGACACCGGCCGAGAATGCAGAGGCTGAAAAGACTGAGGCGGAGACGCCAGCGGAAGCCTAATGGCAATTCTTGGAATAGATGAAGTTGGACGCGGGCCCTTGGCGGGCCCGCTTGTTGTGGGCGCAGTGATTTTGCCAGAGGCGGATAGTAATGGGGCGCGACCAGGATGGGTGGCGGAACTTAGGGATTCTAAGAAGTTAAGTGCTAAAAAGCGGGAAAAATTAAGTGAAATTATTTTGAATGAGGCGCTGGCGACTGGGCTGGGGTGGGTGTATCCACGGGAACTAGACGAAGTGGGGATTAGTGTGGCGCTAAAACTTGCAACACGACGCGCGGTGGAGAAAGTGCAACAGCGACACGTGAAGTTTACACAGATTGTGATAGATGGGAAAGTGAATTTTTTGAAGGAAACGGCGCTGGGAAAATATGTGTCGGTGATGCCGAAGGCAGATGATTTGGTGAAAGAAGTGAGTGCGGCGTCGATTATTGCGAAATGTGCGCGAGATAAATACATGGTGGATTTGGCTGTAAAATATCCGGGATATGGTTTTGAGAAAAATGTGGGCTATGGGACGGCAAAGCATATGGCGGCGATACGAGAAATTGGAATCACAGAGGAGCATCGGCGGAGTTTTGAGCCGATTAGAAGCATGGTGGGATGGGATAGCGATGGCGACGGCATGGTAAATATTGAAAAAAATACAACAAAAATTGGCGGATATGGCGAAGATAAAGTGGCGGAGTATTTGGTAAGAATGGGACAGAAAATTGTGGCGCGAAATTACAAAACGAGAACTTATGAAATAGATATTGTGAGTACTATTGGGGATAAAATTTATTTTACGGAAGTGAAAACGCGAAAGGATGATTCGCGTGGCGGCGGTATATATGCGGTGGATGCAAAGAAGTACGCACAGATGAAATTTGCGGCGGAAAGTTTTTTGGCGGAGCATGGGGAATTTGCGGGGTATAATCCGATACTTGCGGTGGCGGATGTGGACGGGGCGAATATGGATGTAAAAAAATGGCTGGAGATTTTTTAGGAATATTTAAGGAAAATTCGTTATAATTAAAATATGGAAAATGAAAATAAGCAGAATGATTCGTGGTGGGGCGAAGAAAACAAGAATAACGAAAAATTCACGAGCGGGGGTAATAAAGACAAAAAGATGGTACTAGACGATGGTGGGACTAAGAAGAAGAAATTAGCGATAGAAATGAGTGCGGGCGTGCTGCTAATATTAGTGGTAGTATTTGCTTCGGTGTTGACAGTGATGCGACCGTGGGAGGATAACTCGAATAACACTAACAATGGCGACGAGTCAGCAGTGGTAGATGATGAAGAGATAGAAATTGACGAGGAAATAGTGGCGCTCGATAATACGGAACTTACGAGTGGTACGGTGACTACGACAATTGGCGGAAAATCTATCACTTATAAGGGTGCTTATGTGGTGGATGGGATTACGGCAACAATTGGGTCAGGAACCTATGAGTCGTTGAATGATGACGAGGTGGTGTTTCTTGTAATTAATGGTGGGCAGTTGACAGTGCAGGGGAATGTAGAAATTAACAAAACTGGCTCGGCGAATTTTTCGGGGCGCGGGGATAATTACAGCTTTTATGGCACAAATTCGGCAATCGTGGTGGTGGGCGAAGGGTCATCTGTGACGATAAATGGCGCAACGATCACATCGAGCGTGTCTGGTGCGAATGCTGTGGTGGCGACAAATAGCGGTGAAGCAGTGGTAAAAAATACAGTGATTGAGACCACCAAGGATAATTCGCGTGGGTTACACGCGACCTATGGCGGAGAAATAACGGCGAACAATGTAGCAATAAGTACACAGGGTGGGTCATGTGCGGCGCTAGCGACTGACAGGGGTGCTGGTACGGTAAAGGCAACGAATATGCGACTATCTACGGCTG